>JBJXGQ010000318.1:0-10310 GCA_046160525.1 Burkholderiales bacterium | reverse complement strand
CCGCGCGCCCAATCTTCGATCGCCTGAAGCCGCGCGCTAGGATCCAGATCCTCACGCGCGGTGCTCAGCCATTCAAGCTGCTCCACCGAACTTCCCGCCGGCCCCTTCACTTGTGTTTGCGTGCTCGGTGGCGAAATGCCGAGCACCTTGCAGCCCTTTATCTCGTGTTCAATGTTGGTAAAGCGCGGGTTGCCATGCGCGTCCACGCACTCGTAGATCCGCTCGCCCAACGCCGGGGCGGCCACCGCCAGTAGCAGCGTCGCGAGGGGAAATCTCACGGCCGGGAACAGCTTTGATGGTGATCTACCCATGACCGGAATTTAGCGGTGGTCAGATGTGTACATGCGGCGATACCGGGCCGGGGCGGATACTCTTTGGATCGCGGCACTCATGAATCTCCCCTGAAAAAAATCGCGCCCTTCGCGCACCGGCGGTTTGCTGTGCCCTCCCCTTATGCCGCGCCGGAGCAGCTCGGCGGGCTCGCGGGAATTTGGCTCCGGCCGCTCGCGATGCTCGCTTAACGTGCAAGCACATTAGCCTTCACCGAAACAAAACCGTTTTGCCGAGGACTGTTCGAAGGCCGCGCGTGCTTTTTGCGCGGACAAGTTCCGCAGGCGCCGCGAGACCGCCAGGCAGCGCGGGAGAAAGGCGGCATCGGGGAGCCCTTCTTCTTGGTTACTTTTACTTGGGCACGCAAGAAAACGAAGTTTCAGTGGAGGCTAATGCGCGCAGCGCGTTACGCCGGAACTAAAAAGTGACTAGCCGCCGGGCTACCCCCGGCTAACAAGCTGTGCGAAACCGCTGAAATATGCAACATACCAAGCCTGACCCCGTCCCACCCTCGCCCCCGCCTCCGCCTCCGCCGCCCACCCCCCGCGCCAGCAATAAGCATCGGGTGGGCAAAGCCTTGTAGATCGGGAGATGCCCATACCAGGCCATCTTGCCTGCCGGTCCCCGCCCAAAATACGAAGGCAGGGGGGAAGAACCCCCTGCACCCCCCTTAAATGACCGAATCGCTCAAATCACCGAATCACTGAGGATTCACACCTTGTCCGCCGCGCACACACCACACAGGGACGCTATTGAGGGACTTAGGGACGATGAACGCGCCGCCAGCGAAGAATGACACGGTCCACGCGCTGTTCGAATTGAGGGCGTAGCTAGTCGCCGACCAGTAGCTGGACGGCTGCACACCGATAAAGGGATGAGCGGCGGGGAGCGAAGGGTTGCGCTGGTTTCGATCCACGAGGCTCTTCTGCTCCTGGACCGTCGGCAGCCGCCAACCGTCGCGATCGCCCACTGTCTTGTCCATGCAATGTTCTTGCGCATCCTGCCAGGTTCGGCCAGTCGTACCCGGCGACTGCTCCCACACCAGCCCGGTCTCCCGATCCAGTACGGCCTGACTGGCCATATTGGTCAGGACGATGAACCGGGTGGCGGCCGGAAGGGTCTGGTCCCACGCCGGCATCGCATAATACGGCCCGACTGCACTGGCCGCCTGTGCGGTTGAGCTCAGCCCGAGCGACATGACAACGCACACCCCTGATACACACGTCCAAAGATTTTTCATTTCATGCTCCTGTTTGATTGAAGTTGAACCACTGACTGCTGCTGCCTCAACGCCTGCTTGATTACTTGTAGGATGGGTGGAGGCGCGAGAAGCCCGATACCCATCAAACCGCGTGTTGAACGATGGGTTTCGTTCCTCAACCCATCCTACAAACCGTTATCTCGCTTGTGCTTGCGCTTTCGCTTTCGCATCCCATACCTGTTCAGCCAACTCCTGCGCCCGAGCGCGTACGGACTCGTCCGGGTCCACGAGCGCATGGGTCACCGTATCGAGCACCTCCCGCGAACCGCGCGCCCAATCTTCGATGGCCTGTAGCCGCGACGTTTGATCCGAATCCTCGCGTGCCGCGCTCAACCATGCGAGCTCCTCCACGGAGTTTGCCGCTAGCGTCTTCCCTTGCGCCTGCGGACGCGGCGATGAGATGTCGAGCGCCTTACAGCCCTTGATCTCGTGTTCGGTGTTAGTAAAGCGCTGGAAGCCATTCTTATCCAAGCACTCGTAGATGCGCCCGGCTAACGCGGGTACAGCCGCATGCAGGATCAGCATCGCGAGGAGCATTCTCATGGCCGGTAATCGTGCTGGAAGGGATCTACACATTTTCGGATCCAGCGGTAGTCGAATGCTAGAGATACAGGCCCGGCACGGATCCTCTTTAGTTCGTGGCACTGAAGAATCCCCCCTGAAAAAACCGCACTCTTCGCGCACCGGGGGTTTGCTTTGCCCTCCCCTTATGCCGCGCCGAGCAGCTCGGCGGGCTCGCGGGGTTTCGCCGAGGACTGTTCGACGGCCGCGCGTGCTTCTCGCGCGGACTAGTTCCGCAGGCGCCGTGAGTCCGGCAGGCAGCGCAGGAGAAAAGCGGCATCGGGGTGCCCTTCTTTTTGGTTACTTTTGCTTGGGCAAGCAAGAAAAAGTAACTAGCCGCCGGGCTACCCCCGGCTACCTGATCATCCAAAAGAGGCAGTGCCTGCAATTTACCAAGCCTCCCTACTTGGGATGCCCCCAGCGCCGCGCGAACACCGAGCACACCAGCAAAACCCCAGCGAACGGCGCCAGGCTTCCCGGCTCAGGCACCTGCAAGACGGTCGGATTGACCACATCGAAACCTGGATCCTCGTTTTCCTGCCCGGGGATGTACTGGAACAAGATGTAGGCGAGAATGCCATCGCCCCATGGCCCCGCGAGGAGACTTGGGTACGAGCCCGCCACGTCGTCAACCAACCCCATCGAGTTGAGCGGGAACCCGCCCAGAATGAAGGAAAGCGTAAGCGGATCGCCGGGCGTGAACTCCGCGCCGTAAATTCCCGAGGTGCCGTCGAACGGATCGTACACTTCGACGACCGTGTTATCGAACAGCACATCGAACTGCCAGTTTTGCAGGTTGGCGGCGCCCGAAATCTCGACTGGAAGAAGGAACTGGCCCGGCACTAGGGTCACCGTGATCCCGAATGGGTACGAACCATCAGTCAGGTGAGCCGGCACACTGGTGGTGGGGGTTCCCGCCGTGATCAACGCGGCCTGGCTTGCGGAGCCGAGAAGCCCGGCGGCGAGCGCCAAGGTTGCAAAGAATCGCGATACCAGCGGTGCTCGCGCAGATTCGAGATTAGGCATGGTTATCCTCCCTTGGACCCAATGAGTGATGAGCAATCCGGCCTTGGTCCGGCCGGCGATTTACAAAAGTCAACGATTTGTAAGTTCCGCGCCATGCATTCAATATATTGAATTTAAATCGTTTTATTACTCGGTCGCGCAAAATCATCGCAAGACTGTAAAGAATTCCGACAGTGCCCCTTGTACGCAACCGGATGCGTTTTCACCGGCAGGGATCTCATTAAATCGGTTGGCGTGACGGCTCGCGGTGTTTTTGATTTCCTTCGCATCCTTAGTGTGCGAATGCTTTTTTCGGGTTTAGGAGTGGAACAGCGTTCGGTTCATGGAATTGGCCAATAGCGCGGCCGGCCAGCTCGGCCCGATATTTCCCTCAACCAACACCGCCCGGTGCCGAGAAGGTAGGCGAGGAATACCTGCCGGCACAACTAATGAAATCTGAACTGGAACCCATCGAGCTCCCTGCGGAGCAATACGTCTTGGATCCCGAGGGGGGGATAGAGGAAGCGCAACCTACCGCACCTTCTCCCGCTCCTGGGGCGGAGCTGCCTTGGCGCAGGCCCCTTGACGCGCGCCTGCGTTCGGCGGTTCGGACCGGAGGGGTGGTAACGCTACTCGCCGCAGCCCTCTTGGCCGGGCTTGTGCGCGCCTATTGGGTGGGAAGCGAGGTGCAAACGCAAATGCGCACGGAGGCTCGTACCATCGCGGCGAGTGTCGCGGGAGCGATGTCCACGGACGATTGGGGTAGCGCCTTCAGCGTACTGAACGCCTTGGGGGAGAAGCGGTACATCTCCGGCGTCGCGCTCTTCGATCCGAAGGGCAAGCGCTTCGCGGACTATGCGGTGTCCAACGCTGTACTTAAGGCGCTTCCCCAGCCCAACACACCGTTTGCGGAGGAGGCCGGATTCGCCACCCAACATTTTCCGGGCTCCGTAACAATGTGGGAGCCCGTGAGCAACAAAGGGGACGCGGTAGGCTGGCTCGTTCTCGAAGCGGACCTCACCAGCCATTGGCGCTCCCTATACACTGAACTCGCCTGGATGGGCGCGGCGATGCTGGCCGCCGTTCTATTCGGTGCGCTATGGATAAACCGCATGCAACACCGCATGACGGAACCTTTGTACCGGCTGGCGCGCACGTCCAAGGTCATGGCCGAAGATGGCGATTACACCCTACGAGCCTGGAAAGACGCTCACGACGAGGTAGGACGCATCGCGGACACCATTAACCGCCTGCTGGATGAATTACAGCAGCGGGATGCCGCTCTCGCAGCCGCCCGAATGGAGGCAGCCAAGGAAGCGCCGGAGGCACGGGAGGTACAAGAAGCACAAGAGGCCCAGCACCCGGCGCTTGAACCCCAGAGCCAGACGGCCCCCGGCGATAACGACGCCTTGCGCCTGCGCACCCAACTGCTGTCCAACATGTGCCACGAGATTCGCACACCGATGACCCGCGCCGTATCGGCCGCGGAACAACTGGGGCTTACCGGTCTCGATGCAAAGCAGCGGGAGTACTTGGCGAAATCCCGGGATGCCGCCGAGTTCGTGCTCAACTTCGCGGACGACATGCTGGACTACATCCGCATAGAAAGCGGGAGACTGGAGCTTCAAGAAATCAATTTCGATCCCGGAGAAGCCGTGCGCTCCGTGATACAGATCTACCATGAACGGGCGCTAAGCAGGCAGATCAAGCTGAGTGCCCAATTGCAAGGACCGCTCCCCGCGCAGGTCAGGGGGGACCCTGGCCGGCTGTGCCAAGTAATGGGCAGCCTGGTCGCCAATGCCATCAAGTTCTCGCAGGGCGGCGAGATCGCCCTGGAAATGTCCGCCGGGGAACGCACAGGCAGCGGTGTGCCGCTGCTGGTGAGGGTCAAGGACTCCGGTATTGGCATCGCGGAGGAAGCCCGCATACGCATCTACCAATCCTTTGCCCAGGCGGACGAAAAGCTAGGCGCCCCCACCGGCAGCGCCAGCTTGGGGTTAAGCATTGCCCGCCAGATTGTGCGGCGCATGGGGGGAGAACTTCTCCTCGACGGCACCGTGGAGCAAAGTACCGGCTTTCGCTTTACGATCGGCGTGGAAGAGGTTGGGGGCGCGCGCGATATTCCCTTGGAAACCACCCCCGTGGAAACAGCCGCGCCCGGGCGTGAGGGCCAAGGCAATGCCGTTGCTCCTGCCTTGAGCGTTCCCAGTGAATGGGAGCAGTTGATCGAGGTCTATGTGGAGTCGGCTGAAGAATTCGTCGCGCGCCTCGCCTATGCCGTGCATAGTGGCGACGCGGAGCAAGCTCGCGCCGCCGCACGCACACTGCGCGGATGTAGCGCAAAGATTGGCGCCCACACCTTGGCGCAGCTATGCCAGAAAATCGAGGAAACAATCCGGGGGAACGACTTCCCCGGAGCCCAGCACCAACTGAGAGACTTGGTACTGGCCTACGAAGAGGCGGCCCTCTCGTTACGCCGTGCCGCCGCGCCGGCCGGCCCCGGCCAGCGCAACTCTATTCCCGAGACGGTGTAAGAAACACCGCCGGCAGAGGGAACCTAGGCAGCCTTCTCCGCGGCGGCTGCGTCTTCGCCGCCATCGGGGCGGTCCATCAGCATCACCATGGCCATGGGTGCGTTGTCGCCCTTGCGAAAACCGCACTTGAGTATGCGCAAATAACCGCCATTCCGGGTGGCGTAGCGCGGGCCCAGTTCTTCGAAGATTTTCGACACGACATCGCGGTCGCGAGTACGTGAAAAGGCGAGCCGCCGGTTGGACAACGAAGGGGACTTGCCCAGCGTAATCAAGGGCTCCGCTACGCGGCGCAACTCCTTGGCCTTGGGCAAGGTGGTCTTGATGACCTCGTGCCACAGAAGCGAATTCGCCATATTACGCAGCATCGCCAGGCGATGGCTGCTGGTTCGGTTGAGTTTTCGAAGACCAAGACGGTGCCGCATGATTTATAACTCCTAAACCGCTTTAATTTATACGTTCCAGCGAAGCGGGAGGCCAGTTCTCCAGCTTCATTCCCAAGGTCAGGCCGCGAGAGGCTAAAACTTCCTTGATCTCGTTGAGCGATTTGCGTCCGAGATTGGGAGTTTTGAGTAACTCGGTTTCCGAGCGTTGGATAAGATCGCCGATGTAGTAGATGTTTTCCGCCTTCAGGCAATTGGCCGACCGCACGGTCAACTCCAAATCGTCCACGGGGCGCAACAAAATGGGGTCCACTTGCGGGATCTTGGGCTGTTCGACCAAAAGCGGCGTGCCCTCGATTTCGGCGAAACTCATGAGCTGGTCGATCAGCACGCGCGCGGCGAACTGGATGGCTTCCTTGGGCTGGACCACGCCGTTGGTTTCCACATCCATGATCAGCTTGTCCATGTCGGTGCGCTGTTCCACGCGGGCACTTTCCACGCTATAGCTCACTTTGAGCACCGGGCTGTAGGAGGCATCCAACAAGATGCTGCCGATGGCACGGCCTTCCTTATCGATATTGCGCGAGATGGCGGGGACGTAACCGCGCCCGTGCTCCACCTTGATCTGCATTTCCAATTTTCCGCCAGCCGAAAGATTCGCGATGACGTGATCGGGATTGACGATCTCCACGTCGTGGGACCCTTCGATGTCGCTGGCGCGCACGGGGCCCTCGCCTTCTTTCTTGAGGTTAAGAAGGGCTTCTTCCCGGTTGTGGAGCTTCAACACCAACCCTTTCAGGTTGAGGAGCAAGTCCACTACGTCCTCACGCACGCCATCCAACGTGGAGTACTCGTGCAGCACGCCCGTGATCTTGACTTCCGTGGGCGCGTATCCGGGCATGGAGGACAGCAGAATACGGCGAAGCGCATTCCCAAGTGTGTGGCCATACCCCCTTTCGAAGGGCTCCATGGCCACCTTGGCATGGGACGGTCCAAGGCTTTGTACATCGATGATTCGCGGCTTCAGAAGAGCGCTGCTTTGCATACTTGTCCTCTGCTATGAGAATGATTAGAGCCAACGCGCGCCGTAGCGACCTGGCGCGCTCGCGCGCTTTTACTTAGAGTAAAGCTCGATCACTAACGATTCGTTGATGGTCGACGGCAACTCGGAGCGCTGCGGACGGGCTTTGAAAACCCCCTTTAGCGCCTTTGGATCTACTTCTAGCCATTCCGGGAATCCCCGCTGCTCCGCGGCCTCGGCCGCGGCCTTGACCCGCAGATGTGCCTTGGTTTTTTCCACCACTTCGATAACGTCCCCTTGGCGCAACTGGTACGAAGGAATGTTCACGCGCTTACCGTTGACGGTCACTCCGTTGTGCAACACCACCTGCCGCGCTTCGGCGCGGGAGGCGCCAAAACCCATACGGAAGGCCACCGTATCCAAACGGCTTTCCAACAACTGAAGCAAGTTGTCGCCGGTGATGCCTTTTTGCCTATCGGCCTCGGCGTAGGTCTTGCGGAACTGCCGCTCGAGCACGCCATAGATACGGCGAATTTTCTGCTTTTCGCGCAACTGCGTGGCATACCCGGACATGCGGCCTTGTTTTTGGCCATGCTGCCCAGGCGGGTAGCTGCGGCGCTCGATCGCGCACTTATCGCTGAAGCACTTCTCGCCCTTAAGAAAAAGTTTCTCTCCTTCTCGGCGGCACTGCTTGCAACTGGGATCTAAATTTCTAGCCATGGTTTTTCCTAATCTAGATGCGCCGGCGCTTGGGCGGACGGCAGCCGTTGTGCGGAACCGGCGTCACATCGGAAATGCTCGTGATCTTGAAGCCCACGGCATTGAGCGCGCGCACCGCGGATTCGCGGCCTGGGCCGGGCCCCTTGATACGCACTTCCAAATTCTTGACTCCGCACTCTTGTGCGGCCTTGCCAGCGGCTTCCGCGGCCACCTGTGCGGCGAACGGCGTGCTCTTGCGCGAACCCTTGAAGCCGGCACTCCCCGATGTGGCCCACGATAGTGCGTTGCCCTGGCGGTCGGTAATGGTGATGATGGTGTTGTTGAAGGACGCGTGCACGAAGGCAATGCCCTCGGCGACGTTTTTCTTGACCTTCTTGCGAACCCTGGTTGCAGCCTTTGCCATGAATTATCCCTTCGACGGTGCCGCCGCGGCTTTGATAGCCGCCTTGCGCGGGCCCTTGCGTGTGCGCGCATTGGTACGTGTACGCTGCCCGCGCGCGGGCAACCCCTTGCGGTGGCGCGATCCGCGGTAGCAACCCAGATCCATGAGCCGTTTGATACTCATGGAAACCTCGCGGCGAAGGTCGCCTTCCACCGTGATCTTGGCCACCTGCTCGCGAATCTTGTCCAATTCGCCATCGGACAAATCCTTGATCTTCTTGCTACGCAAGACACCCGCGGTTTCGCATATTTGCTTCGCCGTGGTGCGCCCAATGCCGAAAATCGCGGTAAGCGCGATCTCCGCGTGCTGGTGATTGGGAATGTTTACGCCTGCTATTCGAGCCATGGGCCGTATCCGTTATACCGGTTAATCAAAACTCAACCTTGCCGCTGCTTGTGGCGCGGCTCCTTGCAAATCACCCGAACCACCCGGTTTCTGCGAATGATCTTGCAGTTTCTGCACAGCTTCTTCACCGATGCTTGTACTCTCATCTTCCACCTCTATTCGGGTTCCTCGGTTCTACAGCGTTCCCACTTACTTCGCCCGGAACACAATGCGCCCGCGCGTCAAATCGTACGGCGTTAACTCCACCGTTACTTTGTCTCCGGGCAGGATTCGAATGTAATGCATTCGCATTTTCCCGGAGATGTGCCCAAGCACAATGTGCCCGTTTTCCAGCTTTACTCGAAACGTCGCGTTCGGCAGAGTCTCCGCAATCTCACCCTGCATCTGAATGGTGTCTTCCTTGGACATGCTCCACGTTCATCGCGCCGGTGGCACACCACCTTTAAAATTCGCCTTCTTCAGCAAACTCTCATATTGATGCGACATGATATAAGCCTTCACCTGCGCCATGAAATCCATGGTTACCACCACGATAATCATGAGCGACGTACCGCCGAAGTAAAACGGCACCTGCCACTTTACGATCAAAAACTCCGGCAGCAAGCACACTAAAGTTACGTAAATCGCACCAGCCAGCGTCAACCGCAGGATGACCCGTTCCACATACTTCGCCGTTTGGTCCCCAGGCCGGATTCCTGGCACGAAGGCCCCGCTTTTCTTAAGATTCTCCGCCGTCTCCTTGGGGTTGAACACCAAGGCCGTATAAAAATAGCAGAAAAACACGATCGCCGAAGCGTAGAGCAGCACATAAATTGGCTGCCCCGGATGCAGCGCGGCGCTCAAATCCCGCAACCACACCGTGCTGTCGTTATTCCCGAAATACCCGGCGATGGTCGCCGGAAATAATATTAAACTCGAAGCGAAAATCGGCGGGATCACACCTGACATGTTGAGCTTTAGCGGTAGGAAGGAACTCTGCCCGCCATACACCCGCCGCCCCACTTGCCGCTTCGCGTAATTCACCGGAATGCGCCGCTGGCCGCTTTCCACGAACACGACCACGAAAGTCACCGCCACCGCTCCGATGAATAAGAGCAACACCAGCGGAATCGAAAATGCTCCCGTGCGCACCAATTCCAGAGATCCGCCCACGGCCATCGGCAGGCCCGCCGCGATCCCCGCGAAAATGATCAGCGAAATTCCATTCCCTATGCCACGCTCGGTGATCTGCTCGCCTAGCCACATCAAAAACAGTGTTCCCGTCACCAAGGTCACGACCGTCACGAAGCGAAACATCATGCCCGGATCTATGACCAACCCCTGCTGCCCTTCCAGCGCCACCGCGATACCGAAAGCTTGAAAGGTCGCCAGGAACAACGTCCCGTAGCGAGTGTACTGCGTAATCTTTCTGCGGCCCGCTTCGCCTTCCTTGCGCAACTGCACGAAGGGCTCATACACCTGCGCCAGGAGCTGCATGATGATGGAGGCGGAAATGTACGGCATGATCCCCAGGGCGAAAATCGTGAAGCGCGACAACACTCCCCCGGAAAACATGTTGAACATCCCCAGAATGCCGCCTTGCTGGCTCCTGAACAACTCCGCCAAGCGCACCGGATCGATACCAGGCACCGGAACGTGGGCTCCGATCCTGTACACGATCAACGCACCCAGGAGGAAAAACAAGCGCCGCTTCAGATCCGCGTAGCGCCCT
>JBJXGQ010000317.1:0-6955 GCA_046160525.1 Burkholderiales bacterium | reverse complement strand
CTGAGCCAGCCCCTCGAGAAGTCGCGTGATGCGATCTAACGTCCTGACCATGAACCCGAGCGTAGCCCGCGCAATGTTATCTTCCATCGAGGATAGAAGTAATGCGCTATTTTGTTCCAAGAGATGGGAGGTGGGACCAAGCGCAACCCGAAGGTGTTGCAGCCATGCGGCTTCACACGCAGCCCAGGCCATCGCTTGGTCCTCATGCTTCGGAATGGCCTCCACCCACCTGGATACTAGCTCCCAGTCTGGGACCGGGAGTTCATTGACATACTGAAGCGACAATGCAAAAGCGAGGGGCTCCACACCGGGTGCCGAGACGTGTGCTGGAGGCTCAGGCTGGTGTTCCGCGGGCGTAGAGCGAGCCCTGTGATCCGGCTTAGGTGACAACAATGAGCGCAGAAATGTCAGCATGTGGGCGGCTTGGAACGCTCTTGCCAGCTAACGTGAAGGCCGTTTCCGAAACGCTGAATATCCTGGCCGATCACCCTCGTTGCGGAAGACGATCCATTGATTATCGATGGGCTGGCTAGGCGAACCATTGTCTGCCGTCAGGATGCTCTTTTAGGATAGTCCCGAGAAAAAACCTTAGCGATTGGTCCTCAACTTGCCGAAGAAGGTGCTGATGTAAGTCGTAGGGAAGTGAGAGGAAGCGATGCAATAGCAACCTTGCGTCCTTGTCTATTGAGATGCCGGTGTCAAGCGACCCAGGCAACAGCACCTGGTTATCGTGATCGCGCAACGTGATCTTTGAATGGACGTAAGCGTTTCTACGCCTGCAAAGGATAGACAGCCCTTCGAATAAGGCATCGGCCTTCTGGAAGGCATAGTTCGGAAGAAAGGACTGTGGGCCAACGGTCCATTTGTGCTTCACATTTGCTTGCTCAAGAAGCAGGAAGAGGCTGGACTTCCCTACCTCCGCTAGTCCCAGTGCTAATACAGCGTTGATTGTCGCCTCGACCAAAGCGTGCGATAGCACGGTGATGGCAATAGCTTCCGCGGCGAACGGCTCAAGGAATGCGTCCAGGTACTGCATTTGATCCGAGCGACCGGCCGCGATCTGGGAGTCGATGAAGTGCTTTAGCTGTTCGTCTGTCATGCCTGGATTGTTTGGGCGCATTTGATCCCACAATCGCTGCCATTCCGGCTGGAATGCTTCCAGTGGAAGCGGGCGAAATGCATCCATCTGTTTCTCTAGCAGAATGAAGGATCGCGCGTGTGCTGCGAGCGCAAGTTCGATGAACCAGTACTGGGCGCTGTGGCTTGGCATTGCAGCGGCCTACCGCCGGCTTTGACGCGCGCCGTGAAGCGCATGGCGCTTTCTGCCGTCGCTATCGATCGCACGGTTAGGGCTTTTACTTTGGATCGAAGCCATACATCCAATTGTTGAGCAATCCTTCCGAGCTTTCAATTCCCACGCAGTCCATGATTTGCTCCAGGTAACCGCAGACGCGCTCGCGTTCCTCAGTGTCCTCCGACACGAACGTGTTCAACAGAAAGTTGAATTCCGAAAGCACATAGGACTTGGTAGGATTGTTCGGTAGACCTGCATTGATTCGATCCACCAAGGCATTCACCGCACCTTCGAGATGCAGACGGTGTTGCTCATCTCGACAGCCAAGGTACAAGCCCCCCGGTTGGAATTTTGGCTGTTCTCGCATCCTGCTTAGGGCTTTCAAGCTTTCGGTAGATATAGTGAGTTGCTCGTTCATTGGGCCCTAACGTGAATTCGGCCTTCGAAATGCTGGATACCTGGCCGGTCACCCTCGTCGCGGAAGACGATCCATTGATTTGGGATCATCTTCTTATTGTCGTTTGTATGCCCGTTCTCTCCCAAGCCGGTTTATCCGCCGCCGTATATCGAAAAAGGCTGCGTGGAGGCAGAGTCATGATAATGGACTCAATAATATAGCCAAAAGCAACGTTGAACCCGAATGGCAACAGAGCCGGAGATTCCATTCTCGCTGGCAAAGTAGCGACGAGAGAAGAACGAACGCTGTGCGATGTATTGTATTTTGGGGCAATGGGGCGGCCCACCATTTACCTTTCTGTTCGGGCTTCCCTTCTGCGCAGGGGCGCCCCACCGCTTGTCGAGCCGATCGCACCGGCTTCTCTGCGGAAGAACATGCATTGGTGCGATAAAGGGCCAGGACGTTCTCAAGCGTCAGGTCTTGCTTCTCGCTATAAGCAAATTCAGGCCGAATACCTTTCGCCGAACATGATCCGATGTCCGTCGGGAGTCCTCACCCCGAACTCGCGCATACCCCACGGTTTATACGAGAGATCTTGGATGAAGGCGACATTTTTTGCGGAGAGTTCTCGGTACAGATCGTCGATTCCTTCAACTGTTACGTAGGCAAAGTAGGAATGGTCTCCCGTTTCCTCCGCCCTCATCGCATCAGCGCATTCGCCGAGCATGACTTGAAAGTGACCTCTGAATAGGAACGCCCAACCTGGCGCCTCGAAATCCAGGGTGAGCCCGAGCGTCTCTCGATAGAACTCGACCGAGGCTGCGAGATCCTTCACGGCAAGGACTGATCGAAGATTGGTTAACGTGGCCATCGCTTGCTCTCATGCGGCAAAAAATAAAATGGACGCTACCCTTTAATGGGCCGTCCTTGTGATCGGTAGCGTAGCAGCCGCCCTGCTGGATTGTTCGGACTGTTACGCGCGCCGCCTGTCATGCGACGCTAGCTTTCGCCCTGCCCGGCAGCGTGAACCGGAAGGTTGAGCCAACGCCCTCCTTGCTTTCGACGCTTACCGTCCCGCCGTGCGCCTCGACAAACGTCTTCACGATAGCGAGGCCCAGGCCCATTCCACCGTCTCTCTCCGGATCGGTCTCTAGCTTGTCGAAGATGATTTCGAGCCGGTCTTGGGGAATTCCGGAACCATTGTCGCTAACCCAGCACTCGATGGTGCCGTCCGCTCCGGCTTCTTGTGCTCCGAGGGTGATTTCGCCTCGCGGGGTATAGGTGATCGCGTTCGCGACCAGGTTCTGGAATACTCGTCTCAACAAACTTGCATCCGCGTAAACGGTCAGATCCCCGGGGATCATATTGATCAGTTGCGTACTGGCCGTCCCGGCCACGGGGTGCAGATCGTGAATCAGGGCCTCGACGAGCGGCCACAAATCGAACACACGACGCTCCAGTTTGACGCCGGATTCTGTTTGGATATGCGCGCTCTCTTTCAGCACCTTCTCAACCAGCGATTCAAGATGCTGCACGTTGCGGTGCAGTGTTTTCAACATTTGGGAAGTTTCGGTGCTGTCGCCCCGGCCCTTGAACATGAGTTCCAGAACCCGGGCGGCAAGGGAAATGGCGTTCAGCGGCGTGCGAAGATCGTGCGCCACAAAGGCCAAATACTCCTCACGGCGCCGCTGCACTTCGAGTGCTTGCCCGGTGGCAAATGTCTGAACGGCCAAGCCGACCGCCTCGTCGAGGACACGGTTCAAGATGTGGAACGGCTTGCCGACCATGCTAAGGCCGTGATTTTCCGCCAGATCGTGAATGCAGCCCCGAAGGATGTTGTACTCGGCAACGACTTCGACAATATCGAAGCCGTCTTGGTGTCGTTGCAGACCGTGGGCCGGCGGAGTTCCTTCAAGCATTGCTTCCGGGATTGTTTGGTCAGACACCAACCGGAATGCGGTGACCAATTCGTCGAGGAGAAGAGGGACGTGGTCGTTGAGCGTTGGCGTGTCAAGGTGCTTCGCTGAGGGGAGATGCCTCACCTGCTCCCTCCACTGCGCGAGCAACGAGTTGCGATCCTGTTTAATAAGCGCTGCCAGTTTGCCGAGATCGCTGATAGTCATTTTTCTTCCAGCTTCACGTTGAGTTCGTCGAAGCTCATGTTCCTTGTCCGGCCAATAGGTCATCTGGATTGAGGCCTGTATGCCTGGAAATGCGTACCAGCATGCGGGGACCAATTTCTTCGCCGTCGTGGAACGCGAACACATAATCGGGCCACCCTTCACGCGACAACGTGCGATGAGAACCGGACTGACGTTTAAGGTGCCAACCGATTCGTAGGAGTGCGGCAAGGACGCGGCGAGCTTTCGACGATGGCCACTGGCTCATGCAGCCGCGGGAATGGAGATGTTGATCGCGATGGGCCGGCTTTCTCCATGCTCTAAACGCTCAGCGAGAACTCGAAGGGCCAATACTTGGGCCTTGGCGATCGCTTCTTCGGCGGTGGCGCCGTAGCTCAGCACTCCTGGAAGTTCAGGAACTTCGGCAAGCCATCGCCCGTCCTCTTCGCGTTCGCACTCGATACTAAGGTTCATTGGACACCTCCGGGGTAGTTACCCACCATTGTAGCGGCACCACTCGTCTGGCGCTGAACAACACTCCCTTAAGCGGCGCGCCGTCGTTTGGTGCGTCCGCTGGAAGGTGTAGTTGGGCAGCATTATTTCCGAAGGTCTGCGATGGTTTTCCATTTAGTAGTTCCAGGTATCAAGCATTCCCAAAACATCCATCCGTTTACCGGACTGCTTGTAATTGCGACCGCAGCGGCAGATGGAGAAGAAAAGCGTTTGCCGTTCAACACTAAGGCACCATTTTGAACCGTGCCCAGGTGTTGTTGACCTTTATAGGTTGCCCGGAACTCTGTACCGTGAGGGAAAACGATGCCTTTAGAAACCCAGGGCGTACCGCTGCTATTCGACGGGATCGCGGCTTTGGAATGATTTGCGGGTTTCGAGAGGCCAAGAACCTCGCGAATTACTTCGTTTTCAGTCATCGTCTCTGAACGACGCCGGGCTGTCAGCTCTTTAAAAACTTCAAAATCCACATCTAACATTACCATAACTATATCTCCTTAAATATAAGAGGAGTAATAGTAGTAAGAATAGTTTATGAAGTCAACCCCGTTGATTACGCGGGCCAAGGTGAAGTCGGCTTCCGACATGCCGGATATCCTGACCCGTTATCCTCACCGCGGAAGGCGATCCATTGATTCTGACCTAATGGGCGCTTCCCGCGTTGGTTGCCGAGTAATTAAGAGTCGCCGGGGGCACCCTCTCGTGCTGCCTGGGGAAGTAAAAGATGCGCGACCGTCGGACAGTCCTCGGCAAAACGTCTAGTTTCGGTGAAGGCTAACGTGCTTGCACGTTAAGCGAGCATCGCGAGCGGCCGGAGCCAAAACCCCGCGAGCCCGCCGAGCTGCTCGGCGCGGCATAAGGGAAGGAAAAGCAAACCAGCGGTTTGCGAAGGGTGTGGGTCTTGGTTTTGGTTTGTGGTTTGGCTTGGCTCTGGATGTTGATGTGCCTCTCCCCTTCTGAGCCGCCGAGTAACGCAGGAGCGATGGGGGATGTCGCCGAGGACTGTCCGACGGCCGCGCGTCATTTTGCGCGGACTAGTTCCGCAGGCGTCCATCGCTTCGAGTAACGCAGGGTACCCCGCAAGGGGCGGTTCAGTGGGCGGCCTTTTCTTTGGTGACTTTCTTTTGGCCGCGCAAAAGAAAGTTACCTGCCGCCGGGCAGCCCCCGGCGATTTCGCTCCGGAACCGAAATGGAAAATGAAATGTCCGGCTCTTATGTAAGTGCCATTCGGGTGACATCTTGTTCTTGACACGGGCCAATCGTTTCCGGATTCGGTCCAACCGAGGTTACCGAGCGGCAGCCCCGGTGCGCGCCAGCTTAGGCTAACCCCAGCTTTTGCGCCAACCCGATGCGCTGCAACTTACCCGTGGCACCTTTGGGAATTTCGTCGAGGAAGACGATGGTGCGTGGAACCTTGAAGGGGGCCAGTCGTTGCCCCGCGAATTCTCGGATTTCCTTCTCAGTTGCGCTTACGCCTTCTTTTAGTACAACGGCCGCCGCGACATCCTCGCCGAGTTTGTCGTGGGGCATCGCGAAGGTCACCACTTGGCGCACGGCCGGGTGGTCCATGAGCACTTCGTCCACTTCGCGCGGGGAGATTTTTTCGCCGCCGCGATTGATGATCTCCTTCAAGCGTCCGGTGAGAGTGACATAGCCCTCGTCGTCCATCACGCCCTGGTCACCGGTGCGAAACCATCCGTGGGTGAACGCTTCGGCGTTGGCCTTCGGATTGTTCTGGTATCCGAGAGTGACGTTCGCGCCGCGGATGACGATCTCGCCCGTGGCACCGCTGGGCAATAAATTTCCGCCTTGATCCATGATGGCGACTTCCGGTCCCGCCGCGATGCCCACGGAACCGGGCTTGCGTACTTTAGGCGGCAATGGATTGCTTGCCATCTGGTGCGCGGCTTCGGTCATGCCGTAGCTTTCGATGAGCGGAGCATTGAAGGTGGCCTCTAATTCGCGAATGACTTGCGTGGGTAACGCGGAAGAAGAAGAGCGCACGAAGCGCAATGGGTTCGCGCTGATGACTGTTTGATTCTTTCCCGCGCGCGCGAGGATGGTTTGATGCATGGTGGGCACCGCCGTGTACCAAGTGGGGCGCGCTTCTTCCATCCAGCGAAAGAATTGAAGTGCATCGAACCCAGGCGTGCAACACACTTGGCCGCCGGCTGAAAGCGGTGCGAGCAGACCCGCGATGAGCCCGTGAATGTGGAACAGCGGCATGATGTTGAGCGCACGGTCCGCGTCGCTCAAGGCGAGTGTTTGGCGAATGTTGCGGGCGGATGTACACACATTACGCTGCGAGAGCGGAACGATCTTGGGCCGCGAAGTGGTGCCCGAGGTGTGTAGAACGAGCGCCACGTCGTCCGCTATCGCGGCTTCGTTCTTCACCGGCGCGAGCGCTGCGCCGCGGCTTGCCAATTTGAACGTTCCCGCGCCATGTTCGGGGGTCGGAGTGAGTTCGGCCACGGCCAGGCCTAAGCGTTGCGCGACTTCGAGGGCAGGCGTGGGCTTACCGGCTTCGACGATGAGCAGTTTGGCGTTGAGGTCCTTCAGGTAAAACTCGAACTCATCGGCCTTGTAAGACGAGTTGAGCGGTGCCGCCGTGCAGCCGGAGGCCACGGCGAAGAA
>JBJXGQ010000316.1:0-9201 GCA_046160525.1 Burkholderiales bacterium | reverse complement strand
CGCCCGTCATACCAGTCAGGCGCTCATCCTCGAATCCGAGATAGAGCAAGCCGTCCCGCTCGATGCCCTGGTTAAGCCGGTCGGCGAGGATCTGCCACAGAAAAGTAGTCTTGCCCGAGCGGCGCATGCCAATCACAGCGATCGCCTTGTTAGAAACGGCGGGAAGCGCGATGTCACGGCGCGTCATCGCTGGCGCGGGCGTGGCTAGCGCGTCAACGATCTTTTGTCTGATGACCTCTCTAAATTGTCCTTCCATAAAGGCGAGTTTACGGGATATTTGTCCTTTTTATAAGGACTAAATCCAGAAAAGGCGAGGGCGATTGAAAGTCTTACTCCATACCGCCATACGACGCCTTGCCTTACTTTTCCTTTGCCGGAATGTCCAGCCCGGCCTTGCGCAGGCCGTCGATCGCATGTTCGATCGCGCTATCCGTGATCATGTAATTGCGCAACTCGCGCCGCGCGTTTTTGCCAAAGTCGGGATACAACTTTGCCAGTTTAGTGAGCGCCGCCTTTGCTTCCTGCTGGCGACCCAACTGGCCATAATCCATCGCCAGCCAGACATGAGTCCAGAACAGCTCGGGCAAATCGATCTTTAGGGATTCTGCCAAGGCCTGCTCGTATTCACCCTTCCTGTAGTGGAAGTAAGAGAGATGATAGTGGCACCAGGGCGGATAATGCGGGCCAAGCGCCATCGCCTTTCTGGACAGCGCAACGCCCCGATCGACTTGAATGCCGGCATAGACCATCTTATGGCCCGCCTGGCACAGTACCGCGGGATCGTTCGGGTTGAGCAGAAGCGCCCGTTCCGCACTGGCCAAAGACGCGTCGAACTCGCGGCGCAAGAATCGAACGTAGGACATGTTTACGTGAACGCCGGCATTATTGGGATCAAGCTCAACCGCACGCTGGCCAGCCTTGAGCGCCTGATCGAGGGCGTTATACCTCTCGGGCCGCGGGTTATAGCCCGCCTCATACTCGAATAAATAACTGAACGCCAACCATGCCCAGGCCTCGCCATAATCTGGGTCGCGCGCGACGGCGGCTTCGAGACAGTCGCGTAACGGGCCATGACCTTCGCGCGACAACACCCGGTTCCACACATAGGCGCGCAAAACACAGTCGTAACTGTCGATGCTCTTGGGTGTTTTTCTGGTTGTTTGCTCCAGACCTGCCTGGGAGATACGGCCGTGTGGGCCAGCGATATTGGCAACCGCCTTTGCAGTGATGTCGTCCTGGAGGGCGAAGATATTCGCCCCGGTCAAACTGCGTTCGTAGGTTTCGGCCCAGAGGTGTGCGCCATTGGCTCCGTCCAGCAACTGCGCCGTCACGCGCAGAGTGTCACCCGACCGGCGTACGCTGCCTTCGAGGATATAGCGCGCACTGAGATCGCGGCCGACTTCACGCACGTCCGGAGTGCGGCCCTTGTACTTGAACGTCGAATTGCGCGCGATAACGTAAAGCCCCCGGAAGCGGGCCAGATCGCTGATGATCTGCTCGGTGAGGCCGTCGCTGAAGTAGTCTTGCGCCGGGTCGCCGCTGAGGTTGGCAAACGGCAGTACCGCGATCGAAGGCCCCTTGGGCATTGCCAAGGCCGGGTCTTCTCGCGGCAAGTTGTGTGGAGAGAGATACCAAGCGAGGGCTCCGGTGATAACAAGCACCACTTACCTGCCGGTACTCGGTCAGCGTATGAACGGTGGCCTTCTCGTCGTCTCCCATGAGACGCGAGTAGCCAGAAACATCCGCCACCAGGATGGCGGCGAGCTTGCGGGTATGGGAGGGTTCGGTCATCGATCCCTCATTACCTGGTTATCGGCGATTTCGGCAACTTGAAATTCTTGAGGTCCGAACTCGTAAGATTGAACCGCACAAGGTTGCCTTCATGCAATCCAAGCAACTCCCGCTTCACCGAGGCTGCCACTTCGGTTAGATGCTCCGGTTTGACCCGGTCTGCCAGCAACGCTCGAACTCGCGCTTCAGCGAACGACTTCCATTCGCGCACGCATAAGCGAACGACTTCGCGGACTAATGGACGGTACTCCAAGGCGCTCACCGTTACTTCACTCACTTCGGCACGAATATAGCGATAGGCCTCCGCCGAACGTACGTAGCCCTCCACGAAGGCATGCCTTAGCAACGAGACATCGTTCAACTCGTATACCCCCAGGGTACCGTCGATATAGTCCTGCTCGCTCACGTTCATGAACGACAACGGACATAGATCGTTCTTAAGCAGCGGGATATTGGCCGCGACCCGGGCTGTGCGCTTGTTCACGTCTTCCCCCGTGGTTCTCAAGCATAGGCACCAGGTGGCGAAGTAAGGTGGAGCGGTCGACCGGCAGCTTGGACGCCAAAAGAAGTTCTTGCGCGGAAAGACCTTGCGCATGCCCTGCGAGACTCCTCTCGACAATCTGTGTGTAGTCAATCTTCGCACGCACCGCCATTTGTGCCGCCTAGAATAGAGTATGGATTTATATAGTTAAATCCAACACCTATCGCTTTCCTCGCACGAGTATGCCTAGATAACCGGCACTTATGCGTCGAAAAAATTAGGCTGAGTATGCCACCACGGGCTCGCTCACAGTCCAACGAATTTTTCGGGCAATGGCCGGTCCGATCCCCTGCACTTTGTCCAGTTCACCCGCGCTGGCCGAGACCACGGATTCTATTGTTTCGAACCTTTCGATCAATCGTCTCGCGCGCGCTGGACCAATGCTTGGTAGGCCTTGAAGGATGTGCATTTGGAGACCACGCTTCGATTTCGGCCGGAATCCCGCGCGCGGCAAGGCGCCAACAACCCCTGCGTGAGCCTGCCGCGCCGCGAACAACATCAACTTCGCGGATTCCTCCGGGTCGAGCGAACGCAACAATGGAATTCCAAACACGACAGTAGCCGAAATCAGCGCGCCCTGGATTGCCTCGCGCGTCATCCCGCTACCCGCTAAGTCACGCGCGGTGCCTTCAAGAAGGATTACCGGCCTTATGGGATTGGCGGCGAGCCTGCGGGCTTGGCTAAGGAAGCGGCCGTCGACTATGGATTCGGCGAGGTCGCGCAACGTCTTGCGCTCGAACAGCAGGCGGCCGCCAACTTGATAGTCCCCCAACCGCATGCGTGTGACGCGCACGACACATTGGGGATCACGCATCAAAACATCGATTACCCCGCTGCTCGCTTCTCGGTCATCGGCTACGATGTGCAGAATGTCACTGGCCATAGGGGCACCCATTCACGAGACCGAACCCGTCAGCACATCACACAAGTCTTCTTGCAGGTGTACGGGCTATCCTTCTCCGGCTTCCATCCCACGGGAGCCTCCGGGTAGACGCAGATGGCGGAATGCACTGGCGGCTTGCCGTTGCTGGCATAGGCGGGGATCAGATCGCTCACGCCATGATGGAAGGTGACCACCGGAATGCTGGCACGCGCGCAGGATTTCTTACTCTGCGCGCTATCCACGCAATACTGCATGTTGAGCACGTCGCCGCAGATGTTGGTGAAGGTGGCGTCACCATTGGCCGCCACCTCGAACTTGAGGCATTCCCTGGGCTCCAGGGCTATGGCAAGCGGACTGATTAGAGCCAAAAACAATGCCGCACATTTCATGGGCTTGCGCTCCTCTCCAAGGCGAGAGTGAACTCCTGAATTCCTAACACCAATTTTCCCTCATCCCCGCCCTTGTAGCTCCGGCATAACCTAAAGGTAAGCCTGCGCCGCAACAAGCCGCTTCGCGGCGTGTTGTCCCGGAGGGCGAAGGGCTTCTCCTCCCCCGCCCTCCGGGAGAGGGACGAGGGTGAGGGAAATGGCGGGGCGCGAATTCCTTCATGTTCCTCGGCCCTCTTAGCAGGACCCAAGTCACAGCGGCTTGGTCGGGTCGATCATCGTGCGCCACATGTGCGCCGTCGGGCTGCCGTCGTTGCCCAATCCCTCTTTGGGTTGACGGAAGTGGCGGCCGATGATGTCCATGAAAGGCTCGATGGTGAAGGGCACCCCTGGATCGAAGCTGTAATCGTCGTACACGGTGATCATGCGCGCCGCCATGTACATTTTGTGATTGCGCGCAAATTTGTAGGCGGCTTCGATGTATTCAGGCGGTTTGTAGTTCTGGCCGAACATGGTGACGTACATCTGCGGGTATTCGTAACCGGCCTCGGCATCGGGATAAAAACGCAGCGCTTGGTGATAACGTACACCCCAGGAGATTTTTTCCGGCACATAGGGCTCGATCAACTGTGCGCCCCACCAGCCATGATCGGAACGGTTGAGCCCCATGGAGATGTCGTGCAGCAGGCAGGCAAGCACGGTTTCCTCATCCACGCCCGCTTTCAGAGCAAGCGCGGCGCATTGGGCGCCGTGATGGGCAGCGGCAAACGGTAAGCCGAAGCGTGGTTTGTGCAAGCGCTTGGTGAGAATATCCGCCAGAGTGGGCCGCGCGGGCATCACCGGTTCGTCTTCCATGGTCTTGGCACTTCGGCGCGCGCTGGCACCAATCTCGCGCATGTGTGTCGCGTGGTCTTCCATGTCTACTCCTTGCGTTGTGAAGGTTCGTCATCGGGCGGGGAAGTCACCACGATAAATCGCAGGTCCGTCATCCCCGTGTTGTAGATCGCGTGCATCACCCCAGGCGGAATGAACACGACATCATCCTTGCGCACGACCGTGCGTTCGCCTTCGATTTCCATCAAGCCCTCGCCATCGAGCACGTGATAGATCTGCTCCTGGATACGGTGCTTGTGAGGCTTCACGTAGGCCCTGGGCTGGTAGACCGAAACGCGGTAATCCAGAATCTTCGATCCGCAAGGTTCCGGGCGCACCAGCATCTTGGAGAATGCGCCGCCGTAATGCTCGGTAGGCTCTTCCCACATGACGGCGGCCGCCGGGCGGATCAACGCCTTCGCCCCTGTACCGTCGTTCTTCCTAGGCACTTTTTCTCCTCAATTCCTCTATGTACGCCGCCAGGCCCGCGCGGATGTCGTATTTAGGACGCCAGCCCAACTCCGTTGCCGCACGCGTTACGTCCAAGGCGCCCTTGCGGACCATTTCGACTTGATCCCCGTGACGCGCAGGCCCGGGCCCTATCGAGAGTTGCGCCCCAGGAATCAAGTCGCGAACCATAGCGACAATTTCGCCGAGGGTGACCGTCCGCCCGCTGGCGATATTGTAGGCATCGTAGCGGTGCTGGGGATGATCCAGGATGGCCAGCGTACCGCTCACCGTATCGCCGATATAGGTGTGGTCGATAGCCGTATCTGCGCCGCTTGGAACATGAAACTTACGCCCCGCCAAGGCCGCTTCAACGATGTTTTTCGGAATGCGTTCGCGCGGCAACCCCACGCCGTAGACAGAGCAGGTGCGCACGTGCAGCACTTCAATCCCGTGCACCTCCCGGTAGGTGCGGCCCAAGTGCTCCACGGTAAGCTTGGAAATACCGTAGGGGTACACGGGATTCTGCGGATGATTCTCGCCAATCTTGTCCGCCTGAAAGACGCCGTAGGTTTCCTCCGAGCTAATGTGCACGCAGCGCTTCACTCCTGCCAGGCGCATGGACTCGAAGACGTTGAGGGACCCTTCGATGTTGACCCGCACGACGTTGAGCGGGCTGCCAATGGAGGTGAGCACACCCACGATAGCCGCGGCATGGATCACCGCACCGGGCTGGTGCCGCGTCATGGCTTGGGCCACGGCCGCCATGTCCGTGATATCGCCTTGCAGGCAAACAAGGCCTTCGTGCGCGGCCCATTGCGGCGGGAAATGCGTGTCGAAGGCGATAACGCGGTCGCCACGAGCCAGTAAGGATTGCACGATCGCGCCGCCCACAAACCCGCCGCCACCGGTTACTAGAACTTTCATGTTGTGATTCCTCTATCCCCCACCCTAGCCCTCCCCCGCAAGCAGGGGAGGGAAACAAGCGGGTACCTTGGCATTACCACTTTATCCTCGCTGCCCGCCCCCAACGAATAGTGTGAGTCGCGCAAACGGGCGCAACTTTACTTCACCACCTCCTCCGCCCTCACCATAATCGTTTCGGGCATCGCAAGCCCCAAGACTTTAGCCGTCCTGAGATTCACTGCCAAACGGAATCTGGACACCTGTTCCACGGGCAGATCGCTTGCCGCCGTGCCCTTCAACATACGACCGGCATAGGCGGCGCAACGGCGAAGTACGTCGCGAAAATCCGGGCCGTAAAACAGCAAGCCACCCGCGCGAGCGAACTCCGCGAAGGGCGAAATGGTTGGCAGCTTGGCCTTAAGGGCGTGGCCAGCGATCCGCTTTTGATGGACGTTCAGCACCACATCGGCAGTGAGAAATATCGCATCCACCCGTTTGCGCGCCAGGCTCGCCAAGGCACGCCCCAACTGCACATTATTGGATACCGGAAAAATGCTGAGCGTGACACCCAAGGTTTTCGCCGCGGGCTCCATGGCATCGAGTTGCCTGCGCGTCGCGGGATTGCCGGTGTTGGCCAATACGCCGATTCGCTTCACCTTGGGAGCGGCTTCCGTCAAAATTTCCAGGCGTTTGCTACTCAGTTCCTCGGCTAGGGAAGCGATTCCCGTGGCGTTTCCGCCAGGATGCGCAAGACTTTCCGCCAAGCCCGTGCCAATGGGATCGGCGGCGTAGAACAAAATAGGAATCGTGGTGCTCGCCTTGCGCGCGGCCAACGCGGGGGGCGTACCCACCGCGAAAATCAAATCCGCGCCCTCCCGCACCAATCTTTCGGCGGCAAGATCGATATCATCCCGGCCGGGCCATGCAAGGTGGTAGACATATTCGACGTCCTTCCCCTCCACATGCCCCTGTGCGTGCATCATCTCCTTGAACATATCAAGGCGCGGAGAAAGGCCGGAGTCCTGGTAGAAAATCGCAATCCGCTTGATGGCGGGCTGGGCACCAACACCCCCCGGCCACGCACTCCAAACCGAGCAGGCAAGGGCCAATGCCAGCGCCCGACCCAATGCGGTTACAAAGACGTTACCGGTCAGGGATGACCTACAAGCCGAAAGAAAATACATGGGTTTCTTGCCCCAAATGGGTACGTTAGCTTACTCCCAACACCGCAGGCTTGAACGAAAGATTACCCGGTACACTCGCTCCCTCGGATTTCCTTGGAGCCCCTTGAATGTTAGCCATGCACTCCAATTTATGACCTCCAACTCAAGGCTTCTCGCGGGCGATACGGCGCTCGTGACCGGTGCCGCCTCAGGCATCGGCAGAGCCATCGCTATAACCTTGGCAAAAGAAGGAGCCCGCGTCCTATTGAGTGACAGCGACGCTGGCCCCGGCGAGGAGATCACGGGGCTTCTGCGCAAAGAAGGAGGCGATGTCCAATTCCTATTCGCAAACCTGAGTTCGCCGGCCGGAGCCTTGGAGTTAATGGAGCCAGTGCGCGCCTTGGCCGGCGCGCCTTCGGTGTTTGTCCACAGTGCGAGCCCGCGCCGTAAGGAAAGCGATCATATTCTTGCCGTGGATGACGCCATCTGGCGGGAAATGCTGGAGGTCAATCTTCACGCGGGCTTCACCCTATCGCGCGCAGTCGCCAAGGACATGATCGCGAACAACATCAAGGGGCGCATGCTCTTCATTACTTCCTTGCACGCGGAGTCCCCACGCAATCTCCCGCACTACAGCGCCGCGAAGGCGGGGCAGACCATGCTCATGAAGGAATTGGCACGTGCCTTGGGGCCGCACGGCATTCGGGTGAACGCCATAGCACCCGGTGCGATACCGGGTGGTGGCTTCGACGCGAAAGGCTCAGGCCTCGATCGCCTGACTCAATGCACAAGTCTGAAACGCCTCGGTAAGCCGGAAGAAATAGCCGGCATGGCGCTGGCGCTGCTGGCCGACCGGTTCTCCTCCTACGTGACGGGTACCACCGTGGTGGTGGATGGCGGGATTGCGCTGCATAACTGGATCGAGCCGGCGTAGCCGTCCTCGGTGAAGCGCCAAGGCTGTCTGTCTCAGGCCTGTCTGTTGACTTGATGCGCAACAGCAGGAAGAATCTTGGCATGCAAGACATGCCCACCGATCTCGCCGGCCCATGGACAACTTGACGGCCGATGAACACTTTCCCCTGCACCTTGGCCGCGATGCGGAAGAGCGGCTGCTGTATTTGTGTGCGTCCGGAGATTTGAACCCCCGGCATTGGAACGAATTCGGGCCGTCTTTTTTCATGGCGGGCATCGCGGTGATGCTGGCCAGCCTCAGAGATATGGACCGCCAGCGCTACCTAACTCTTGCCGAAGCACTTCACCCTGGAAGCTCCACCCACGAAGTGTTCGCACTTTGGCTACGGCGATCCCCCGTGCGTCCCTCGCGCTTCGTGCCTTCCTTGCGCGCCCGCATGAAATCGCGATTGCCGCATGAAGCCTAGCCCGAACGCCCAGGGGGGCTATGTAAGCGCTTTCGCCGACATCGCGACACTTTCCAAGCATGGCCTCGTCCGTAGCAGACCGATGCGGCGCCGGGCCGAAGAGGCAATGGCCGGATATGTCGGGGATTTGCAGCGTCTTCGCAACTCCATCGATATCGCTTGCCAAATTGCCGAAAGCGCCAGCGTTGGCTCTCCGAAGCCGCGCCGTGGCGCGAAAACTAAATGAAGTCACCGAGGCCTTGCCCGGATTCGCCGAATTGCGTTTGCTCGCAAGCACAGAACTCACAGCAGCGCATGCAGCCTATTTCCTACACGGATGAGCGCGGCGCCGCGCAGCACAGGCTGGAGCACATCGTTCGCCTCATACCGCGCGCAACCATCGTCCTCAGCGAACCTGGATATTTCTCAGCCGAATTTCGCTCCTTGATCTTTCGCTTCGTGGACGAGGCCGAGTTTTCCTTTGACGAAAGCGCCCGGCTGATCCATTTTCGCAGTGGCGCGCGCACGGGTTATGCGGACTTTGGGGTGAACCGTGCGCGTATGGAGAAAATCGCCGCCGCCTTCCGCTCTGGTTCGGTGTGAAGGTCATCTCCCCCGCCAGCGTTGCCGCCGGATTCATCACTGTCTTGGTGGGTTTCTCCAGCTCCGCGGCGCTGGTGTACCAAGCGGCCGCGGCGGCCGGTGCCAGCGCGGAACAAGTAAGTTCCTGGATCGGCTCCCTGGGTCTTGGGATGGGACTCACTTGCATTGGCTTGTCCTTGCGCTACCGCAACCCAGTGGTAACGGCTTGGTCCACGCCCGGCGCGGCATTGCTCGCGACCAGCCTGGTGGG
>JBJXGQ010000315.1:0-2916 GCA_046160525.1 Burkholderiales bacterium | reverse complement strand
CCCCCCCCCCCCACCCGCTTGGAGCAGCGCCGGTTTCCAGAGCGCCGGTCCGCGCCTCACGCACCACGCCCGCCCGCGGCCGAGCCCCGGCCTCATATTTTCGAGGGCATCGGCCGAGGAGCGGCGGTGCGCGATTCCAGCGTTCGGGGACACATCAGTTCCGAGAGAATTCCTGGGGCCAGCCCTCGCCGTCAACCCCATAGCGCTGTTCCCGCCCCACAGCAGGACCGTAAGGCCATCCCCCGGCAACCTTCCAAGGATGGTGAAGGCAGGCAACCGCGCCAACAGCAGCGATAGCGCTCCGGCCGCCCTCCAACAATTACAATACACCGAGGAGAATATGGTGACCATGCCCGAGCTACCCATTTGGAAAATGCAGAGCTGGCAAAGCCTTCGCAGGACGCTGAGCGCCATCGCTCTTAGCGTTATTGCACCGCTGGCGATGGCCGGACCTTCGGCGCACTTCGAGTCCCCCGAAGCCGCTGCCAGCGCCCTGGCCGAAGCGGTCAAGCTAAATGACCCACGCAAGTTGCGTTCGATCCTGGGTCCTCGCAGCCGCAAGCTTGTCAGATCGGGGGACGAGGTCGCCGATGCGCGCAGACGCGAAAGATTTCTAAAAGCCTACGACGAGGCCAACAAGATCGTAGTGGAAAGCGGCGCAAAGGCGACACTGGTCATCGGCCATGACGAATGGCCTCTACCGATTCCGCTGGTGAAAGCTGGCGGCCGTTGGCGTTTCGATACCAGCCAAGGCGAAAGGGAGATTCTTACCCGCCGTATCGGCGCCAATGAACTGGCGGCAATCCAGGTATGCCTCGCGATCGCCGATGCCCAGCGTGAATACGCCGCACAGAATCGTTCCAGCGATGATGTCCCGCACTATGCGGCCAGTTTCGTGAGCACGCCAGGCAATCGCGATGGGCTCTACTGGGAAACACAGCCCGGCGAGCCGCCAAGCCCCCTTGGGCCGTTGCTCGCGGCGGCAGCGAACGAGGGCTATACGAAGCACCAAGCTCTCGCGCCCTATCACGGCTATTACTACAAGATTCTCACGAGCCAGGGCCGCGATGCACCGGATGGCGCCTACGACTATATGGTGAAGGGCAAGATGACCGGCGGGTTCGCGGTCCTTGCCTATCCCGCGCGCTACGGCGCATCGGGATCATGAGCTTCATGGTCAATCATGACGGCGTAGTCTACGAAAAGGATCTGGGCCGGCAAACCACCGCGGCCGCCGCGGAAATCACCAGCTTCAATCCCGGTGCCGGCTGGGCCAGACATGAATGATGTGTGCATCATTCGGTATGACCGAGAACCGGTGATGCGGGTATGCTGGCAATGATTCGGGTGAACCGGTTTCTATTTGCCGTATTTCTCTACGCGGCGTTCACGGCCGGCGGACACGCGCAGACCCGTGCGCCCGGCGACCCGGAACAGAAGCGCCGTCTGATCGAACAGAAAATCAGGCTCATCGAAACTCTGGTCAATTCGCCTGCCGCGCGCAGTTCCGCGGGAACGAGCGACTCCGAGGTATCAGCGTTGGTCGAGAACAGCCGCAGGGCGGTCGAGACGGCCAAGGCCGCCCTCGCGCAGAACAAGCTCGACGAGGCAAGCCAAGCGGCCGATGAAGCGCTGAAGTCCGCTTCCTCCGCTTCGCGGCGGCTATCCGCCCAGGGCGCCGGTCTGCCGGACAGCGCGCAGCAAAAGAATTTCCAGGATTTGAGCGGGCAAATCGCCGCCTATCGCGCTTCGGTGGCCGAACTCACGCAAGATGCGCGTTTAAGCGGCGCCGCCCAAAGCTTGCTGGCGCGAATGGACGTTCTCACGGGGGAATCGCAAGCGCTCGCCAATTCGGGCCGCTTGGGCGATGCCAACAAGAAACTGGCCGAAACCTACAAGCTCACGGTCGGGGAGATTTCCCGGCTACGCGCGGGCCAAGAAATTGTGCTTTCGCTCAAGTTCGACACGCCCGCCGAAGAGTTCGCTTACGAGCAGCGGCGCTTCAACAGTAACGAGATCATGGTGGATATGATGATCAACGAGGGCCGCGCGGAGGGTAACCGGCGCAAACTAGCCGATACGTTCGTAAGCCAAGGCAATAAGCTCAAGGAGCAAGCTGGTGCCCACGCGAGATCGGGCAACCACAAGGACGCCGTGTCTTTGATGGAACAAGCCAATGATCAACTCCATCGCGCGCTGCAGGTCCTGGGCGTTCCGGCTTTCTAAAAGAGGATAGGCCATGTTTCGCATAATCGTTGGACTGTTTTGTATCGCTGGGATCGTGGCCCATGCCTCCGAGCCCATGTCGCCCGTCAATCGCGCCGGCGAGCAGCGCATGCTCTCGCAGCGCACCGTCAAGTTCTATTGCCAGACTGGCATGGACGTCATGCCTTTGCATTCGAGAATCCAACTTCAGGACTCCATCGCTCGCTTCGAAGCCAACCTCGCCGCGCTCAAGCCCGTGGCCGCGACTACTCCGGAAACCGCACAGGCATTCGAGCGCCTGGCGCAAGCATGGGGGCCGTTGCGTGCCGCCATCGCGATCCCGGCAAGCCGGGAATCGGCCCTTGTCCTGGCGAGGCACGCGGAGGATGTGCTCGCCGCCGCGGAACGCCTGACGCGCTCGATGGAAGACGCTTCCGGCCAGCCGGCCAGCCGGGCAATCAACCTTGCCGGCCGCCAGCGCATGCTATCGCAACGTTTGGCGAAGGCCTATATGCTGCGCTCCTGGGGCGTGGAATCGGCCGCCGTGCGCGAGGAAATGGATGCCGCGGCGAACGAATTCAACGCCGCCTTGGCCCTGCTCATGGGGCGTCCGGAAAATACTGGACCAATCAACAGCGAACTGCACGACCTCGCGTTGCAATGGGAATGGCTACAAACCGCGGTGGCGAGCGAAGGCGCCGCAACCTACCG
>JBJXGQ010000314.1:0-2686 GCA_046160525.1 Burkholderiales bacterium | reverse complement strand
GCAAGAAATTCTATTGGGCACAATGGACACTACAGTACACGAACGAGATCCGCCACGTAGGTTGGGCCACAGACAGGCGGGATCGTCTGCCCTTACCCTACTTCCCCACCACAATCGGCACCGAGCCCTGGATGATGGTGCAAGGCGATTTACTGCACGCGTCGGAGTAGCGCTTGATCGCTTCAAGTTGGACGAACTGCGCCGGGTCGAGCTGCATGGCATTTCGGTATGCGTTGCCGGCAGCGGCCCGCGCCATCTCCGCCGCTTTACGTGCGTCCTCGGCTAGTATTCTTTGATCTTCCGTATTGCGCCGCTGCTGCTGAGCGGCGGTGTTGTTCATTTCGTCAATCACCGGCTTATGCGGCATCCGCAAGGCTTGGCTGAAGGCGGAGGAACCATTACCGCGCCCTACCCGGAGCAAAACTCTTGGCGGGGCCAGACGAAACTACCTCGTAGGTTGGGCTGAATGTAATGAAGCCCAACATACCGGCACCCATGATTGCCCGTCTCACTCCTGGATTGATCCGCGGATTTCTGCGTTGCTCAACGGGCCGTTGGGCTTCAGGTGATGCGTTCAGCCCAACCTACCTTGCTACACCGGCCCGAGAAACGGGTAATCGGTATAGCCCTTGGCATCTCCGCCATAAAACGTCTTGCGCTCAGGCGTATTCAGGGCAGCATCTTTCGAAAACCGCTCCGGTAGATCGGGATTGGCGAGAAATAGCGTAGCAAAGGCCACCACATCCGCCGCCGGGGTTTGAATCGCATCGATGGCACGCTCCCTCGTGTATCCACCAGCGGCAATGTACGGTCCGCGAAATTGTTGGCGCAATCGAAGAAAATCGAAGGGCTGGCGATCGCCGCCGGACTCCACTACATGGAGATAGGCCAACCGCAGACGGTTGAGTTCCTGCGCCGCAATCCCAAAAAGCGCCGGGGGATCGCTATCGGCGATGTCGTTGAAGGGATTCACGGGAGAGAGCCTCACGCCCACGCGATCCGCACTCCAGGCATCCGCCACCGCCTCGGCCACCTCCATGAGAAACCGGCACCGGTTAACGGGCTCTCCGCCATAGACATCGGTGCGCCTATTAACGCCGTCCCTCAGGAACTGATCGATCAAATACCCATTCGCCGCATGAATCTCCACACCGTCAAAATCCGCAGCGCGCGCATTGCGCGTGGCTTGCGCGTACCCCTCCACAAGGCCAGCGATCTCGGAACGCTCCAATGCATGTGGTGTTTCGTAGGGAACCGAGCCCTTGGGGGTGTAAACTTTGCCCGCCGGCGTAAGGGCGCAAGGCGCCACCGGCAAGCGTCCGCCGGGTTGAAAGCAAGAATGCGAGATGCGTCCCACGTGCCACAGCTGCAACACGATCTTGCCGTCCTTCTCGTGTACCGCTTGGGTCACTTTCTTCCAACCGGCAATCTGCTCCGCGGTATGAATTCCCGGTGTACGGGAATACCCCACGCCCTGCTGCGAAATCTGCGCCGCTTCGGTCACGATGAACCCCGCCGAACTTCGCTGCGCGTAGTAGAGGGCGTTCAATTCAGTAGGAACGTTTCTCGCACCCGCGCGATTACGGGTCATGGGAGCCATGGCGATCCGGTTCGCGCAGCGAATCGCCCCAAGATCTACTGGCTGAAACAAAAGGTCCGCGTTCATGCAGTGTGCTCCGGCTCGCCAATTGGGCGGCACCCAACCAGACAGACCAGCTGTTGAGAGTGGATCTCCATTGTAGAGTCCGCCACCAAACCTACGTGTAGCATTTGGGGTTTCCACCCGGCGAGAACTCCCATGACTACATCCTTGAATCCCGAAACATTGCGTGCCTTGCAAGCCCCGTTGAAAGAACGCTACAAATCGGCCCCCGAGTCGGCGCAGATCACGCTCAAGGCAAGCGGGCGGCTTGGGGAAGGGATTACTTGCAATGTCGAAACGGGCCGCGCTCTGGCAAAAGCAGGGTTGCATCCGGCTACAGGCGGCGATGGCCTGTCACTATGCTCCGGGGACATGCTGCTCGAAGCATTAGTGGCTTGCGCGGGCGTGACGCTAAGCGCGGTATCGACTGCACTGGGCATCGATGTGCGCGACGGCGCAGTGATTGCCGAAGGCGACCTCGATTTTCGCGGCACCCTAGGCATCGCGAAAGACGCCCCGGTCGGTTTTCGCGACATTCGCCTAAAGTTCAAACTCAAGACGGATGCCACACCGGAGCAACTCGACACTTTATTGCGCCTGACGGAGCGCTACTGCGTGGTCTTTCAAACGCTCAACCACAAGCCTGGGCTCTCGGTTTCCAGGGAAATCAACTAACCAATGCCCGGTAAAGAGCCGGGGGCTTCCGTTCATGGTTCGACAAGCTCACCACGAGCGGAAGGCTTATTCAGCAATTCCGTAGAAATTACGCGGATGCCCGGCACTGACAATTTCCTTTTTTTGGCGCCGGTAAGTGTCTTTGTGGCGTTTTTGATTTCCTTCGCGTCCTTTTGCGTCCTTCGTGTTCAAAGATTTTTCTAAGTTCAGACACCTATGAACTAGCGAGGGATTCGTGTCTATCAGCCGCGATCCAAGAACTCCTCAAGCAACCCAGCGAGCCGTTCCGGCACCTCCTCCGGTATATAGTGCCCGCACCCATCCAGGAGGACGCCGCGTGCGTTATCGCATAGCGGTACCACCGCGTCG
>JBJXGQ010000313.1:0-3118 GCA_046160525.1 Burkholderiales bacterium | reverse complement strand
GGTATCGCCGTTGTTTGGAAAGTGCTCCCGATTGGTAGGGAACGGAAATTCAACCGCCCATTCGTCGCAGACAGCACCCTGGAAGCCCGTGCACTCCACAGTAGAATGGTCCATTCGTTGAAATAATGGGAACCGGAAGTCCTCACTCTCATGACGATATTCTATTAATACCCACTGCGTTGGAACGGTATTGAAAGTAAGGTAACCGAAGCGAAAGAAAATGTTGCCGTTCCTAATTCCGGACGTTATTGACGGAACAGTCACAAAGTACGGATCACCAAAGCTCGGCGCAGGTGGGCAGTTGTTGCCTGCCGCAGGAGCTTGGCACGGTGCGGCTGAAACCGGAGAGTGCTCCCAGAGGAGCAATACGATGAGAAGAAGATATACGAAACGATTTCGCGCCGACACTTGCCCGCCCCTCGACGCCTTCCGCTAGAACCCTGGGGCGAAAACTCTTGTGGCCTCGCAAGAGATTATGACACCAGAACGTGCGTCAATCCGGCAAACGGCCATTCCACAATCAGCCAGCCAAAGCAAGAATGGATCGAGAGGCACGAGCGTCTTGCGGGTCCGACAGATTCGACCACCGTTCGATTCACGCTGCACTTGTATAGTAGGGAGATGTGCAACTTCGGCGAAATGTTCGTTGAGGATGTCGTCGACAGCAGGCTCGTCGAGCTGAGGCTCGGAGAGCGCCGTAATTGCAGACGGAGGAAGGTGTCCCGGTCCGGTAAACACCAATTGCTTCAGCCGTCCTTCCTGATCAAGACTCACAGTGACGACGCCATCTTCTATTTCAATGCCAGATAGACGTCGACGATACTTGAACGATGCGCCCAAGGATGTCGCAGAGCCCGATTCTTGAGCCAATTCCTCACCGACGTTCAACGGCAGTGCATCGCTGATAGCCCGGAATGACTGGGTTGCAAGCTCTCCAGCTATTGCTGATCGCCGTGGCTCCGGTGCGGACCGAAATTCTTCGCGAGAAGCAGAAAGGTTTCCAGGGGCGATGGTCCCCTCTATAGTAGCCGAAAGTGAGGCTTGTTCGGCCCTGACGGCGACGCGGTCGACCGTGAAACCTTTAGATTGAACCGACTGTTCGATTTGATTCTTGAGAGCGGCCGCATCGACTTGAGCATCGCTAGCTTCCCCTAACACCAAGAGAGGCATAGACCACACGATGGCACTCAGCATCCCGCACGCAATGAACGCATTTTGAATGCCCGCGCGCATCCGCGGTCGGCGAAACTGGCTGGACGATCTCACAGAAGTGCTTCCCCCTCCAAATGGCTAATACAATCTTGCGCCTACACTGTCAAATTCCTGACCAACCCTCCCGCTACTCTCGGGGTTCCCTCGGCTTGTAACGGATCACGGTTGGCGCCGGTGTACTCGAAGGTGAGTACCTGCAGGTCGTTGTGGTCGCGTATGCGGGTGATCCGCCCCTGACCGTCGCGCACCGCCGTGGCCATGGTGATGTTGCGGTCGCCGAAGCTGGTCATGCGCCCCTGCGCGTCGAACTCGATCCAAGTGCCGTCGATGTCCTCCCAGCCATAGACGTCGCCCGCGTACTTGATGTGATCGCCGGAAAGCTTGCGCGTCCACAACGGCGTTGCAGGGCCGAGAGCGCGCGTGAAGCTGAGGTCGCCACGCTTGATCGTCTTCGGCAGGCCGTCGGCATCGGCGGGCCTAAATCGAGATCCTGCCAGTTCGGGAAGAACACCCAGCGCTTGAGATGCCCGCGCCAGTCGCGCTGGACGGAAACGTAGCCGCCCAGGACCTTACCGCTCATGTCCGTCGGCGTTTCCTGGTAGCGCCCGAAGGGGTTCTGAGCGAAAGCGACAGCCGGGAGCTGACCGGCGACGAGCAGCAAGCCGGCCACCGCCAGCGAGCAGAGCGATCCCGGCTTGTGCACTGGTCACCCCCGATCCGCGGTGTAGTTGGGGCTGGCCCCAACTCATGAAAAACGACGGATAAGAGATCGAGCAGTCGGGCCCGAAAGTCAACATGATTTCGGGCCGGTGCCGGCCGGCATAGGCACCCCTCTTCGCGCAAAGAACCGGCGAAGCCGCCGGAGCGTGGAGGCCATCGGCCGGGTGTCACCCCGTTCCCACTTGGCGATAGTGCTCTCGTCGATCCGCGCCAGTTTCGCCAGGCGCTCCTGGGAGAGCCCGGCGCCTCGGCGGTAGGTTCGGAGGGTCTCGGCGAAGGTGCGAGGCGTCTCGAGAGGGGCGTAGCCGAGGAAGTCGACGATCCTGGGGATTAGGTAGACCTTCGGATTCGAGCGGTGCTGTTCCCAGTTCCGGAGGCTCTGGACGTTAATGCCCAATTGTTCGGCAAGTTCCCTTTGGAGGAGTCCGAGTTCAAGCCGGCGCTTGCGGAGATGATCTCCCAAGGTGTTCGGCTCGCCTCTGAACCCCGGTTTCTCAGGTTTTCTGGCAATTAGCCTCAGGTGGCAAAAGGGCAACGCAGGGATGCAAGTGTGGATTCTATGGCGACCCGCAAAAGGAATGTACATGCTCGACATTAGAAGTGCAGCGGTATCGAGCGCGGGTGTCGGGACCGCTCCTCGACCGCATCGACATTCAGGTCGAGGTGCCTGGCGTGGCGTACCGCGAACTCGCCGACCACAGTCCAAGCGAATCGTCGCCCGAGATTCGCACGCGTGTCGAGCGCGCCAGGAAGATCCAGCTCACGCGGTTCGCGGGACGTAACATCTACTGCAATGCGCAAATGACGGCGCGGGACCTGCGGCGACACTGTCACGTCGATACCGCTGCTGAGCGTCTCCTTGAAAGCGCCATGACCAAGCTCGGCCTCAGCGCCAGGGCTTACACGCGCATTCTCAAGGTAGCGCGGACGATCGCTGACCTGGACGGCAGCACCGAGATCAGCGCGCCGCATGTCGCCGAAGCGATCCAGTACCGGAGCCTGGATCGTTCCTTCCACTGACAACCGCCTCACCAAAAAGGGGATAAGCCCCATTTCACGCGGAGCTCTGATGCCACGAAGTGCACGAATTGCCCCCGGTCTTTTCACTGACGGAGCGCCTCTCCAGACCTCCCACTCCACCGTTTGCGGATCCTGGTGATCGCGATAGTCTATTCGCATGGCTCAG
>JBJXGQ010000312.1:0-22314 GCA_046160525.1 Burkholderiales bacterium | reverse complement strand
TCTCTGGAAACAAGGTCTCGTCCCGGTACAGGGGAACCAAGGAGGTTTCGAGTTGCACGCCCTGGATGCGGCCAAGACACGCGGCGCTCCCGTCCATGATTCTGCGCTCGAATCCTTGTGCATCGACCTTCAGGAAAACGCGTTCGCCATCCTTGCAGTATTGGCCAAACACGCCGTCGAGGCGCCGAACCGGCACCCATTGGCTGCCGCTATACGCGGATTCGGGCGCCGCCTTCAGGTGCTCGGGCAGCATGTCCAGCAAGGAACTCGACTGGGAGTTACCGGCGATTCGGATCTCTTGTTCCTCATCGCGATCGCCCAAGGCGATGTTCACGGCTTCCCACGATGGATCGTGCCGGGCGGCGGTGCGAAGCTCGGCGAAAGCACCGGTCACCGGTTCGAAAGAAACGATCCTCCCAGCATAGCCGATCTCGCGCATCTGCCGCGCGTACTGGCCAATATTGGCGCCCACGTCCAGAATCAAATCGATACGCTGATGGGAAAGAATCTTCGCTCGCCGTGCCAGCGCGTGAGAAAGGGGACGGTAGCTGACAAGATCGTAACCCGCGGCACGCATGATTCGCCTTGTCGCGCGCTTCAGTATTGGAATCATGCGGCCAGCCGGTTACCGAATGCGCGAGTTTTCGGGCTTGTCACGCGCGCGGCGGAGGAGGTTTTCTCCGACGAGAGAAGGATCATGATGACCGCCGCCGTGGCGATATGCATGCGCTGGTTCTGGCCAAGGGGACTTTGAATCAAATGCCAAAACTGAAATGTTAGATAGAGCAGGAAAATACAACTATAAACATCCACGGGCCGCTCCAACACCGTATAGCGCAACCAACGCAGAAGCTGAAATCCGAAGAACGCAAAGAACGCCATGCCGAGCACCCCCCCTTCAACCCATGACTGCAAGATCTGAGAGTGGGCGCCAAATATCAGGCCATCGGGACCGTAATACTCGATGCCGCTGGCTTTCGACTCTTCCTTGATGGCGTCGCGGCTCATTCGCACGAGATCTTTGCTGGCACTCCAGGACCCCCAGCCTATGAGGGGCGACTGCGCGATCGCGGCCAGAGCCGCTCGCACTCCTACCGCGCGCCCAAAGTTGGAGGCATCGCGGCGCCCGGAATATTTGTCATCGGTGTTGGTTAATAGTGCCGACACCACCAGCCCAGCCAATCCCAGCGCGGCCGCGAGGCGCAAGACCCGCCCCATCCTCCCCGGCCGCAGGCGCGGATTCACCCCGCGCACCCACACCACCGCGGCCACCATCAAACACACCGCGCCTTGCACGCGAGAGTCCACATGGATGCTGTGGACACCGACCATCGCAACCAGCAATGCCGCGAATCTCGGAGATAGCTTGAAGGCCATGCACGCGGCAGCCAGCATGACCGGCACGCCATAACCGAACTTCCAATTCGACACCGGTACGCCGGATAGCCGAAGATAGATCATCCCGCCAGCACCTAGCCCCAGGACAAACCACCAGAGATTGCGGCGGTCGCGCGCCGCTAGAAGCCACAACGCGAAGATATCCGTTCCCACGAAGGCAATGCGTGCCCAGCCGCGAAGAAACTGCTCTGGCTCGCTGCCCCGCAGAAGATCCGAAAGAATATATCCGCATAAAGTTACGAGCAAGGACAGCATGAACAAACCGAACAATCTATGCCCCGGCATGCGTGCGGAGCCCCCCGAAAGCACCGCGAGGAGCGCCGCGGGGAGGAGAAGCAATTCGGCTACGTAGACTTCTCCGATGAACTGGATCTTGTATAACGCCATCGCTCCGCAAAGTAGCGAAGCGAGCGCGGCCAAGTTGGGCGTCATTCTCTCCTTACGCCCCGCGGCCAATCTTCCCGGAACTGGGTTGTTAGCTGCCGTCATCGCGCCAGAAAATACCCTATATGGCGGATTGGATCGGCTTTGTACGCCACGCGCAATAGGGCGGTCTGCGCGGGAGAATACAGGTCTATTCTTCTGGCACGGAGTTTCTCCTCGAGGCGGCGTTGGTAGGCATCTAAACGCTGCCGGTAGCTTGCGGAGCCCGTTATGGAATCGTTGTAGATCCTAAAATCTCCAAGCACCCGCCGGGTCGTCGCAAAGCGTGCTTGCGAGAGCGCCAGATCGACAAGAAGCTCGCCGTCCCATGCGATCCGATTAGCGGTATTAAAACCGCCCGCGCGGTAAAAAGCCTTTCTGCGGAAAAATGTCGCTTGCTGGCCAACGGTGCAAATACCCGCCACGTACCGGCGTACATCGAACGCATCCGCTGTTCGCCGGCGCAAGGAGGCCTTGCCATTTTCTCCAATGATGCGAATCGAGCCACACAATACGTCAACGCGCGGGTGCGCCGCGAAATACTGGACGACAAAGTTCAACGCTCCCGGACATAAGCGGTCGTCGGCGTTGAGGTATCCGAATAGGCCGGCCGTGGCACACCCGAAGCCCTTGTTGAGCCCGTCGGCTGGCCCGTCGTCGGGATCGAGCAAAACCTTGGCGATCCCGCTCGCGTGCCTGCCGATGATGTCCCGGCTATCGTCGGCTGATCCTGGATCGACCACGATGTACTCGGCGCCTTCGCAATCTTGGCCGAGCACGGAGGTGATGCACTCTTCGAGAAACTTGCCTTGGTTGTAGGACAGGGTCACGATCGAAATCGCCGGTGCCTTTTTTGAACTTTGCATTCGGTGGCCTTGTGCCGGTCAGGTGCGCTGGCCCGCGAGCCGCGCGACTATCTCGCGCCAAGCGCCGGTTAAATGCCGTATGTTCGCGCTCGTGCGTATTCCCACCAAGCGCTTGACCCGGTACAAGGAGAAGACGCCCGATGCGGCGGCTACGGCTCCGGAGGCCGCCGCAACCCCATTCACTCCCGCAAGCGGCATCGCTACCGCGGCGGCAACCAGCAGCAAGCAGCCAAATCCAATCGTGATATACATGACCTCGCGCTCGTGCCCCGTCATCATGAGCGTGACGATGGCGGAACCGGCCCACATGTTGACGAGCTGCCCCGCGGTGAGGAGTGCGAGCGCGGACGCGGCCGGTGCGTAGAAAGCGCCATATACGGCGCTCAGCACGGAGTCGCCCATGAACAGAATCACGCAGAAGGCAAACACCGCCGGAATGAGCGCGAGCGATGCCATCCCTCGCGTCATGCGTTCGAGTTCCGCGGCGCGATTTTGCGCAAACAGTTCGGCGATGAAGGGCAATAGCAGGGCATTGCTGATGAGCAGTGGCATGTAAACCAATTGGCCAAGGCGCATCGCGCTGCCGTACAGAGCCACGTCCGCCTGCGTGCCGGAGAGCCCGACGATCCACAGATCCGCTTGGCCGATGAATACCAGCGCGACACTGGTCACCATCAACGGCAATCCCGTGCGTAATAGTTGGCGAGCACTGGTTCCGCGCAGGTGCGCCTTGACACCATGCAAGACAGCAATGCGCCGCCAAGAAAGCGCCAAGTTGATAAGGGATGCAAACGCCAACATCGCCAGCACATCGCCGAGCATGATCGTACCCTTCACCTTGGTGGCAACCAAGCAGAAGACGAGAACCATTGCATTAGTGAACATCCCTCCAAATAGGGCGGCGGCGGCATACTGGTGGTAACCGCGAAAGCCTTCGGCGATGACCGAGCCAAGGGACAAGGCCAGCATCCACAACGCCGCGAGCCGCATGCTTCCCGCCGCCGCGGGCGCACCCAACCACGAATCCGCGAGCCATGGCCCCGCGAAGGCTAGCAATCCGGCGACAACTGCGCCGCACCCCGCGATCAGCCGAATGGACCCGGCGACGATGCGCGCGGCCTGATCCGGTTCCCCAAGCGCGGTGGCATTGGCGACGAGCCGCACGATGCCCGACTGGAGCCCGGCCTGGGACACCGAGACGGCAACGGTAACCAAACTCACGATGAGGAAATACCCCCCCACGGCTTCCGGAACGAGGAGGCGCACGATGAGTACGTTGATCACGAAGCCCGCGACCTGTGTTCCGATCCGGCCGGCAGTTACCCATGCCCCGCTCGCAAGGAGACGATGACCCAGTGGCTTCAAGGGGGGCACGGCGGGTCTTTCCATGTGCAAAAGGCTAATGGCCGAATATGACAAGCGCAGGACAGGGGACAGGGGACCGGGTCATACCTTTGTAACTTGCCGCGCCTCTAATCGCGCTGTGCTGCGCGTTCTTTCCCTTGCCATCCTTTTGTGCGTCCCAAGTGCTTCGCCGAGCGCGGATTGGTCGTTGGTGCGCCCGGCGGAGAGTTTCGACCGCCACTATCTGACACAGCCGGATGCGAAGAAAAAGATCCGCGCATCGCATACCCTGTCAGGGGGCGCGGGCAGTTGGGGAATTGCCGGATGGGTTGACTACGATTTCGAGGTACCCGCGCAAGGTTGGTATCAAATCAAGGTTCACGGAAAGGGCGCGGGCGTGGACTATATTCTGGACGCTGACGCGCCGGACACCGTGCAAGCGGAAATTCGCGTTTACGGCACGAATGGTACTCAGGAGCAGCCGGAGAAAGTTGGAAATTTCTGGCTTGGCGCGGGCCGCCACACCCTTAGGCTGCAGCGCTACTTCTGGACGGGCTTCCCAGATATTTCGCGCATCGTGATCGAACGCTCCAGCGATTCCCTGGGGCAATCCGTGCGCATCTGGTTCGAGAATTCGCCGCCTATTTTTGCCAAGGGCCAATGCGGCAATCTTCTGGTGCAGTCCGGTGGCCGGGAGGGCCCGGCGCAGTTGACAGCCTGGATCTGGAATGGGTCCTCAGGTACTGCCGTGCGTGCATCGCACCTTGACATCCCCAAGGGTTTGCAAGTGGTTACTCGCAAACTCGCCCTGCCCTGCGAGCAAGAGGGTTACTTCAGGATAGGGTTCGGCGAAGACGGCAAACGTATCGATCCCAGCGTGCTGCGCGACATTGGCTATGAAGTCATCGGCACGCAAAAGGCGGCGAGCACGGCGCGGCCCGGAAAATCCCTCGCATACGAAATAGACATGGTACGCACAGCGCCCGATTACGCCTCCGGCCCAACGCCCGTGGCGGGCACGGGGGCCAATGCGTACCGGCAATCGGGCAGCGACGGTTGGCTGCGCTTCCAATCCGCGCACCCGAGCCTTCGTAAACTTCTGCCCGCTCCGAGTTGGTTCGCCTACAAGCTGCCGGGCTTGGTTGCGCAGAATCCCTATTGGGTCGAGGTCGATTACCCCGATGACGCCCAGCGCACCTTCGCCATCGCCTTGCGCGAGGGCAACCCGCTGTCCTACCCCATCGCGGGCGGCGTGGATAGTGGCGGCGAGTTCGCGCTATCGAACGCAACCCAGACCCAAGGCCTGCTGTTCTGGCCGCGCGGCGAGGAAGTCCGCCTCGCCTTGCTCAATGCCCATGACGGGGGCAGCGCGGCGGCGGCGCGTGCGCGGGTGTACCGGGTGGAGGGCGATCTGCCGCCCATGGCAAAGCCCTCCCAGGGCAGGCGCCACTTCGCCAACTGGTACGAGGAGGGCAGCAACTTCCTGAGCATGTATGGATTGCGGGACGACTCTGCGTTGGGCCTGCAGGCCGCCGCCGAGCGGTGGGCAAGCGCGGTGGCCTGGATGGGAGGCGATGTATTGATGCCGACTGTTTCGGTATACAGCTTTGTACTCTACCCATCGCGGTTTAACTTGAGCTTCAGCCCGCCGCAAGAACAAGACATGTTGATGCGGCTGGTGCTCACCGCCCAGAAACACGGCCTGCGCGTGCTTCCCGAATTGCATCCCCGGGCCGACGAGCTATCCTGGGCAACGAGTTCCGTGCCCGATGCGAAGGCGCGGCTGCTGGTATCCAAGGACGGGACCACTTCAACCTCGCTTCCCCCGTTGTACAACCCCATCTTGCCCGCGAACCAGGATTGGTACGTAGGGATGATCGGTGAGCTTGCGCAACGCTACGCCGCCTATCCTGCCCTGATGGGGGTGAGCCTGCGGCTCATGCAGTGGGCCAATCCGGCGCTCAACAACTTCCACTCCCTCGACTGGGGCTACGACGACTACACGGTCACGCAATTTCGGCGCGAAACCAATGTCGCGGTTCCCCTGGGTGACCCGGAGAATAAGGACCGCTTCGGCGGCCGGTACCGGTGGCTGATGGCCAATGCCAAGCCACAATGGACCGGCTGGCGCTGCGAAAAAATCGCGCAACTTTTCGAGCGCATCCGTGACCGTGTACGCTCCGCGCGCCCGGATCTCGTGGTCTATGCCAGCGCATTCGACGCCTATCCTTCCGGCTTTGGCGCGGGTTGGCTGGAGGAAGCGGGAATCTGTCCGCGGCGGCTGCACCGGATCGAGGGTGTCGTCCTGATCAATGGGTTGCATGCCTACGGGCGGCGCTACGACCGCGAGACGACGCAGGCGGCACGCGACAACTTGACCGATCCCGCGGTGCTACGCTCGATGTCCGGCTCCGGCTCCGGCGCGCATTTCCTGGCCTATGCACGCTATTTGGAAGCCACGGAAGCGGTGATGCCACCCGCGCAGATTGGCTTGAGCCCGAATACCAAGCAGACGTGGATGAGCGCCGCCGCCAATCCGGCGGGCGAACACAGTGCCGAGCGCTTTGCCCTGGCCTTGGCGGAAACCGACGCTCGCTTTCTCGGAGACGGTGGCAACGGTTATTCTCTAGGCCAAGAGCCATTGCGCGATTTTCTGAAGGAGTACCGGCAGATTCCCGCGGTGGCATTTCGCCCTCGCGCCGATGCGCGCGACCCGGTCGCGGTCTGGGAGCATCGCACGCAGGACGGCTTCTGGTTCTACCTTGTGAACCGGGAATCCTATGCGCTCACCGTTACCTTGGATCTGAGCGGGCCGGGCAACGTCGTACATTTGGCGAGCGGCGAGGTGTTCCCCTCTGGAGTTGCACGGCGCATTGTCCTGGCGCCTTACCGGGTGCTGGCTTACAAGAGCGCGCCTTCCGTATCCATCGCCTCCGTGCGCACTGATATTCCCCCTCAAGCGCGCGCGCTGGTGGCGGCACGAACCCAATGGCTGGAGGAGGCCGCCAAGAGCGAACGGGAATCTCTATTCAGCGTTCTTAACAAGACACAATTGAACCGGTTAATGCAAACCGCGGAGCAGACTCGAACCGAATTCGGCCTCGGCCACCTGTGGCGGGCACGCACGCTCAGCGAACATCACACGCTTATTCCGGTCTACCGCAAGCTGGGCCGCTTTCCGCCCGGACTTGCCCACCTCAATTAAGAAGTTCGCAAACGGCCATCCGGCGCGCGGCGCACTAACGGTGCCGGTGCCGGGCGCGGCGCAACTTGCCGCCTGCGCCGCAAACCATTTCGCGCGAGCGCATTGGCTAGCGCGCGCTCATGATAGGCGATCGCGATCACCGCGACCGCAAGCGCGATGTGGATTCGGGTAAAGCCAAGAAACGGGCTCGCCACCAGATTCCATGCGCCCATTACAAGGATGAATAAGCCCAAAGCCTGCAGCCGGTCGGTCTTTCTATGCCACACGAACCATCGCAGCGCGGCGACCAACCCCCATGCATAGACCAGAAAAAATGACAGGCCGAGGAGGCCGCCTTCCACCCAAGACTGCAGCCATTGCGAATGCGGGATCAACGATCGCCCAAGATCGATGGGAACATTCAACTCCTGCTCGAATTGCCGTGCTTCGTCACGCAGCATGCGGCCAAACCTTTTCTCGGCAGCCCAGGAGCCGTAACCGATGACGGGCGACTCCAACACCGCGCGCCATGCCACCACAAGGCCAATATAGCGCCCGCTGTTGGAGAGTTGCCGGCGCTCGATGATTCGTTCGTCCGTGGTGCTCAGTGCCGCATACAAGAGACTGGCCGCGGCCGCGGCCGGTACGATCAACGCCAGCGCTTGGCCTAGCAAATGGCGTCTTTCCCGAGCCCGGAACGATCCATACCACAACAGGCCGGACGCCAAGAGGCTTGCCGCGCCAAGGCTTCGATAGTCGGTAAAAACGCAAATGACGCCAAATGCGGCGATTCCCAGCACCGATAGCATTTGTGGAAACAGCCCCGCGCAGGCAACCACCACCAATGCGCAATACTCGCCGTACCCGAGTTTCCATGTGGAAAGGGGCAGCCCCTGCGCGGCGAGCGCCGCGACTCCGCCCAAACCCATGCCCAGGGCGAGCCACCAAATATTTTTGCGGTCGTGCGCCGCGAGGATCATCAGCGCGGCGCAGTCAATGACGAGAAACACGACGCGGCCCCAGCCCTTCAGATATTGCCAGGGTTCGTTGGCCGCCACGAGATCCGCGAACAAGTAACCGCACAGCGTGAGCAATCCGGCGCCTATGAAACCGAAGTACACCGCCGCCACGAAACCCTTACCCAGGCCTCGCGCCAGGAAACAGTAAAGGGCAAGCAGAACCGCCAAGGGCTCGAGCAGGGAAATCTCGCCGACAAAATCCGCCTTGATGCCTATGGCGGCACCACAAAGAACAGCGGCCGCGTTCTCGGCGGTGAACGAACGCGGGGGCCGTGCGGAATAAGTCTTGCCACGTGCCCGGTCGATCGCGATGGTCAAGTGTTCCTCACGGCCGCTGCCCAGCCTGGTGCGCCGACAACAGGTACTGTCCTATAACCTTGGCGATCACTTCGTTGCCCTTCGGATTGGGATGCAGTGCGTCGCGAAACAGCGCCCGCCCGCCGGCACCCTCAATGGCATCGGAGGTCTCTACCAGCGGTACGTGCATTTGCATCAAAAACTCCGCCACGATTTTTTTAGCTTCCACGGTCAATGAACGGTTCGCAGCCGGTACCGCGAAGGCATCCACGAATAACACCACGACTTCGGTGTTTTGCTGGCGGGCACGCGATATGATCTCACGCAAGCCAGACAGATTGTCACGCGTGGTGTTGAGGGACACCGTGTTTGCGCGGGCCCCTGGATCGTCCTGGGCGGCGGCATCCATTAAACGGGGGAGAATGTATCGCGAGAACAATTCTTGTGTGGCAAGCCAAGGAGGGCGCTCTGGAAAGGATGGATGGAGGCCCAAGACGGAGGCTGGTGCCTGCGTTTGAAATAGGTCGTAACTATTTAGCGTGAGCACCAGGTACTTCGCGCCCAAGGTACCGTGTTGTTTCAACCAACCGGCCTCATTGCCAATTGCCCACCCAGGGGAGGATGCGCTCAGCACTTCGGTCTTGAGCGGCGCAACGCTCAACGCTTGCTGCAGACGGTAGGGAAATGTATCGGCCTGCCCGGTGATCGCTCCGCCATTGGTGACCGAATCGCCCAGGCAAAGGATGCGCAAGGTTTCGGGCCCTGGGCGCTGTGATGCCGGTGGCGAGCGCAATCCCAAACTATCGTAGAAGATGCGGTTGCCGAAACGTCTGATATCTTGATTGGGCGCGGGCCGAAATCCATAGCTCGTGCGTTCGTAGAGTACCGGCGTATGCAACCCCAGTAAGCGGCCAATGGCCTCGACTCCCACCAATCCAGCCAACAGTACCGCGATCCACCATGGGCGGCTCCTTGAAATTTTTCCCGCCAAGGCTTCGGTGTGATGTGGCTCCGGCCAAGAGGTCTGGTGCATGACTGATAGATTGTGATCCGCCGGTTGCCGGTATGCCTAGCGCCGCGCATGCCATGATGCCTCCCAAATGTTGCAATAACACTCTCCGGCGAACTGACCGCCTAGTCCGTCTAAACCAGTGGCAGTCATTCAACGGTAACAATGGCGCCAGAGAATCGCCGGCTTTCTCGGCAATCCACACATGGGCATGGAGTACAGACGCGAGATCGATGGATTACGCGCCCTGGCCGTACTTCCGGTCATCTTCTTTCACGCCGGCTTTCAGGTATTTCCCGGCGGATATGCCGGCGTGGACGTTTTCTTTGTAATAAGCGGCTACCTCATCACATCGGTCATTCTTTCCGAAAAGCGCGCCGGCGATTTCTCGCTGCTGAACTTTTACGAGCGCAGGGCAAGACGGCTGCTGCCCGTGCTCTATCTGGTGATGCTGGCCTGCTTGCCCTTCGCCTTCTTTCTCATGGTGCCAGACGATTTCGAGAACTTCGGCCAAAGCCTGGTGGCCACATCGCTCTTCGCGAACAACGTCTTGCTGTACCTCACTTCCGACTACTTTGGATTGCACAGCCAGTTCAAACCCCTGGTTCACACGTGGAGCCTAGGCGTCGAAGAGCAATACTACTTACTGTATCCGCCGCTGCTTTTGTTGCTGCTAACCATAAATAAGCGTTTTGCGCAGGCGAGCCTCGCCGCGCTGGCCCTAATGAGTCTGGGCGTTGCCCACTGGGGTAGCGCCCACGCACCGGTGGCAACCTTCTACCTGATCCATACACGCGGCTGGGAGCTTCTAATCGGGTGTTTGATCGCGCTCCATACCTTTGGCCAAAACGCTTCGGAGAGGGGCGGGAAAAATGCGCGCAACAGCGTGCGCCAGTCATTGAGCCTGCTCGGGCTTCTCATGATCGCGTACTCAGTACTTGCGTTTGACGAGAACACCCCCACTCCGGGCCTCCACGCTTTGGTGCCCACTATGGGAGCGGCCCTTGTGCTCTTGTTCGCCACGGGAGAAACGCTAGCTGGCCGGCTACTCGGAGTAAAGCCCTTGGCGAGTATTGGCCTCATCAGTTATGGCGCATACTTGTGGTCCAACCCTCTGCTGGCATTTGCAAGAATTGCGAGCCTGGACGAACCGTCCGTTGCCATCTATGGAGTCTGCATCGCGGTAACTTTCCTGCTAGCGGGGCTGACTTGGAGGTACGTGGAAACACCCTTCCGGCGAAAAGGTTTCATCGGCGGCAAGAGCATCCTCGTATTCTCGGCGGCTGGCGGACTCATCATTGCGTCCGTGGGTTGGACGATCCACGCGAATTCTGGATTCGTTCGATTTCGTACCGAGTTGGATTCGGGCATCAAGGAGGCGGGCCGCCACCTTAACGCCGCATACAACGAAAAGCCCTACGCATTTCTGAACAGAAGTTTCAGCCAGGAAGAAAAAAGCAAGATCCTGGTTTTGGGCGATAGCTTCGCCAGGGACTTCATCAATTCCGGGTTGGAGAATGCCTATTTCTCAGGCAGGCAAATTTCCTATAGCGATAGTATGCCTTCCTGTATCGGTGGCGAAGAAGAGATAGGCGGTGGGCTAAGGAGGCTTATCGCCCAGTCGGACTACTTGATCTACGGTACGCCCGCAGTCTCCTTGCAATGCTGGCAAAGGGACTTCGAGATTCTCAAGGAAATTGGGGCAAGGAGGATTATCGTGATCGGGACGAAGAATTTTGGCTGGAACCCCAACGCCTATATGCGGTTGAATGCCGCGGAAAGAAAAACCTACCGCGCGAAGGTATTGAAGTCCGTATGGGACAACAACGAGAAATTAGCCAACGCGCTTCCGAACACGATCTTCGTCAATCTGCTTGCGCTACTTGCCGATAGCGAGCGCCGTGTCCCGGTGTTTACCGATGCGGGAAGAATCATCTCGCAGGATAAGAATCACTTGACGAAGGACGGAGCCAGATTCGTGGGAAAGATACTATTCGGCCATCCGTTGCTCGCACCCCTGAAATAGCCGCGCAAACGGCCGCACCCGGCGCGCGCCCTGGCTAAAGGCGGCGGTGCTCAGCTAGAGGCGTTCGCGGCCAAGGGAAGAATCCCGCCGCGGCGGCGGTCACCCGCCACCTCCTGCACGATTTCGCGGTCGACACATTTCTTTCCGGCTGCGTATCCATAGACCAGCGCGGTGTCGCACAGGATATTGACCAGGCGCGGCACGCCACCGCTGTGCTCGAATATCGCATGGCGCCCGGTTTCGCTAATCACTTCATGACCGTTCGCCCCCGCGACTCCCAAGCGGTGCCGGATATAAGCGTCGGTTTCCGCGCCATCCAAGGGTTCGATGTGGTAATCCACTTGCACGCGCTGCGCCAATTGCTCCAACTCCGGGCGCCGAAGCATATCGCGCAGGCCGGGCTGCCCGATGAGAAGCACCTGCAAGGTGGTCTTGTCCGTGTTGACGTTGGTCAGCATGCGCAATGCTTCCAACCCTTCCACGCTGAAATTTTGCGCTTCGTCGATCAAGAGCAAGGCGCGGCGGTCATGGCGCGCCAGGGTGGCCAGGAATTTCTCGAAGGAACCTAGGCACGCCAGCTCATCTCCACTGCTGTTTTCCACGGAGAACGCATGCAAAACCCTGCGCAACAAGTTAGCGGGAGTGGGGTGAGCACTGGCAATCGCGCCTACGGCGGTGCCAGGCTTGATCTTGCGCAGATGATTGCGCAGCAACGTGGTTTTGCCGGTACCGATGGCACCCGTCACCACCGAAAAGGCAGATGCTTGGGCCAGGCCATATTCGAGCATGTCGGCGGCAATGCGGTGCTGCCGGCTGAAATAGATGAAGCCTGGTTCAGGTAGAAGCGAGAAGGGCCGCCGGTTCAAGCCGAAGTGTGCCTCGTACATGGATCACCTCTTCCAGAGCCAACGGCGGGAGGGCCTGTCGTGCTCTTGTATCGTCACGCCGAAGGGGTCCGCGGACTTCATCCCGCGCGATTTGTTCAGAACAGTTCCCACTACATGGGTGGATGCCAGCAGATCCATCGTCTCCCGCAGCCGGTCGCTTTCGGTCATGCCTTCCTCCACCACCAGCAACACGGCATCGGTAAAGGGAGAAAAGGACAGCACGTCGGCCGCGGTGAGCACCGGCGGCAAATCGAACAACACGATGCGCGAGGCGTAACGGGACTTCAACTCCCGCACCAACTGCATCATCTGCTGCGAGCCCAACAACTCGCTCGAGTTCGCAATGGGACGCCCCCCGGGCAGAATGACGAACTTGCCAATGCCCGGATTGACCAGGATATCCTCGATACGCGCGCCCTGCGTCAGGTACTCCGACAACCCAGGTTCGGAGGGTAATCCGAAGTAGCGGTGCACGCCGGGGTTTCGCAAATTGGCGTCCACCAGCAGCACGGTCTGGTCGATCTCCGAGGCCATGCAGCAGGCGAGGTTGATCGCGGTGAGGGTTTTGCCTTCGTTGCGCCCTGGGCTGGTTACCGCCAGGATTTGATGTTCCTTCTCGCGCAATTTTTGCAGCACCTGGGTGCACAGAATCTTGTAGGCATCCACATAGGGTCCGGGTAGATGGGCGCTCACCACGCGGCGCGCGCGCAACAAATCGAGCGAGACATCCACCTTGCGCGTGCGGTGATAGACAATACTTTCGGCGTTGAGCACCGGCGGCGCTTCGGCGTACCGCCCAGCGCGCTCGCTGATGTGGGTAACGCGTGAACCGTGGTCGAGCTCCTGCCTGGCGCGAGCCAGCGCGTCGCTAATTTTCTGCATATTTCCCTACCCTCAAAACAACCACAGGCGCCTGCCCATGGTGTACCAAAGTACTTCCAGCGGCATCCAGAAAAAGTGGATCGCCATCAAGGCCGCGAGCACGATGGCGCCGGATAAAAGGAATGAAAACATCTTGGTGCGCCGCTTACGGCTGCGCTCGGCATCGCTTTCCAAATAGGGGATCACGGATAGCAGCGGCACCGGTATCGCGCGCGCGATCTGCTTCGCCCCCTTGATGGAACCGTCGAGCCCCTCCAACACGCCCGCATAGCCAAACCCACCGCCCATGGCCAGCACCAACCCCATCAGAAGAATGGCGGGACGGTTTGGGCTGCGGGGCTTCTCCGGGAGCTGGGGCGGATCGATGAGCGAGAAGCGCTCGGCCTTCGAACCCTTCTCCAGTTCTTGCGCAACCTCAGCCTCCATGAGCTTGGCTTTGAGTTCGCGGTAGCGCCCAACGGCGTTCTCGTGATTGCGGGACAATTCCAGATATTCCGCTTCGACTTGCGGGCTTTGCTCCAGCCTGTTCTCGTAGCGGGTTCGCTTGGCCTGGAGTTGCCCGCGCTTGGCTACAAGGGCACGCGCTTCGTTATTTAGCGCGTCGAGTTGCGCCTGGAAAGTAATGTAAGTGGGATTCTCCGGTTTGCGCGCCAGGGTTCGGCTCGCGGCACCGGGCTCGGCGGAAGCCAGGGCTTTTTCGATGGCGTTGACCTTGCGCGAGAGCGCCATCACATCGGGATGATCCTCCGAATAGCGTTCGCGCAAGGCCTGCAGATCCGTACGCAGCTTGCCGAGCTGTTTCCACACCTCGTTCGCTTCGCCCTCCGGTTGGGCGCCCTGCTGGCGCAGGGCTTCCATCTCGCGCTTCATGCGTTTCACGTCGGGATGGTCAGGCTCGTAGGAGCCACCGATGGCCGCGTACTGGGATTCAAGCGCACGCAGCCGCTCATCGGCATCCAGAATGCGCTCGCCACCGGCGGATACGATCGGTGAATTCGGTTTGATTTGCGACAACTGCGCTTCAAGGTACAAGCGGCGTTCGGCGGTACTTTGCAACTGCCGCTCGACATCGGACAGTTCGGCGTCGGTGCGCTCGTGCACTTGAAGATTAAGTTGAGCCAACTGAGGCAGCGTGTTCATGTTGAGCTGCTTGAACTGCGCCAGTTTTTCCTCGATTTCGGAGATATACCGCGAAAGCCGCGCGGCCTCCTCGCTCAGGAACGACGTGGCTTCCGCCACCTTCTGCTGCCGGTTCTTGAGGTTCTCGTTCAAAAACAAGGAAACCAATTCATTGGCGACTTTTTGCGTCTTCTCCGGGTGCTCGCTATCGAAGGAGAGCGTGAAGGCAATGGCGGCGTTGCCCTTGGCGCCGCTACGCCGGTCGATGACGTCGGCGGTGACCAAGTCCAGCTTGATATCCTTGCGCATGCGCTCCAGGATCTCCTCGTTGGTCTCGCGCTTGCGTTCATGGGTATAGAGTTGGTACTTCTCCACGATTTGGAGCAAGTTGCTGCGTGTCATTACCTGCTGGCTGATAACCTGAATGCGCTGGTCGGCGTAACTGCTGATGGTGGTGCGCACCAAGTCCGGCGGAATCTCCTGCTCCTGGATGAGAATGGTAGCCGTGGAACGAAATACCGGGGGCAACAGAAGGGCGACCGCGGCGGCGATCACGGCTACCACCAAAGCCGTCAGCACGATGGGGAGGCGGCGGCGCCCGATGAATTCCAGGTACTCGCGAAAACTCTTGCCTTCTTCTTGCGGGAAATAGGCCTCTTGCATCATCGGATCAACTGAAATAGTGGTCGCAGCTCACACGGCGCGGGACAGGTAATGCTAGGCGTGCCGGTTTGCCAATTGGTTACAAGCGCGTGTCGGTTGCGTGACAAGGCGGTGTGGGTGAGGGGTGAGAGAAACCCCTTTACATGGAAATCGATTTTCCGCCTACCTCAAGTTGAGCGGCGGCCATTGATAGCTGACCGAGACGTAGGCGGCGTTCGAGCGGGCACTTGCTGGCGAGTTATCCGTATTCGAGTAGGCGTAGCTGTATCCCACGCCCAGAGTTAACTGCTCCGCGAATTTCCACGAAAGCGACGGTTCGAACGTCATGTAGCGCGAACCGGGTCCCAGATTTCCATCGTAGACGCTGTGCAGCCATGCCGATGACAATGTGGCGGACAAACGTTCCGTAAGTTCGCCGCGCCACTCAAACCCGATGCGGTCGGTGCGAACCGTCAGTCCCGAAGCGGTAGGAAAGGTGCCCCGGCTCGCTTGCAAGGAAAGCCGCCCGGTTTCGAGTTGGAAGTCCGATCTTGCATTCAACATCAAACTGCTTTCGCGAGTAGAGGAGGACTGGGTAACTAGAACCGGCGCGATGCCGAACACGTCGCAAAAGAATTGGGATCCAAGCGGGCACACCAGGAAATTGGACACAATATTCGTTTCCGTACGCCGCCACCCCGCACTCAGGCCCAAGTTGGCGCGCTCGTTCATGGCGTAGGTCATACCGAGATTCGCACTATTGGTATCGCTGCGAACGGCACGGTCCTTAGTCTTGAACCTGCTCGCCGACAAGGAGGCATCCCACTTTAGCCTCGTACTCCACGCGAAGGTGTAGGTGGCCGATACTTGATGATCCTGGTAATCCCGCAGTCCCGTTCCGCTTTCATACCCTACATCGCTGAAGGAGTACTGCACGCTGGCGGAACTGCGTTCGGTCAGTACACGCTGGTAGCTGGGCGACAGGCCGAATTGGCTACGCTGGCGGCGCAACTGCACCACGCCAGTCTGGCGGGCCTCGGAAGCCAAGGTCGAGTCGCGAATGTAGGAAGCGTTCAAACCATAGCCGTTGCGCTCCGAAGCGGTGGACATTCGAAGAGCCGCGAGGTAGTCGGTCGTGTTCAACTCGGAACGCGATGGATAGCGGTTTAGCCCGAGGCGCGCCTCTCCGGCGATCTCGCTCAGTTCCTCGCGCCAGGACAGGACCGCCTTGGGCGCCACTTGATACCCCCAGACCGAGTCTTTCGTATTGGGGTTCATGGCGATGTTGTCGGTGTAGGTCAACCGGCCATCGGCGAAGGGTTCCAGGGACCAGGCGGCGGCCGCCGCGAGACCGGGCAGCAGCAGCGCTGCGCCGGTCACGGCCACGCCAGCCCAGCGCCGGGCGCTCAAGGCACAACCAGGGTATCGCCAGAGCGCAGTTGGATGTTCTGGTCCAGCCCCCTTCCCTTGCGCACCTTGGCGTAATTGAAAGGAAGCACCACGTCGTTACCATCCACCTTGCGAACGACTTTGATGCCGCCTTCGTCGGCGAAGGGTGTAAGACCGCCCGCCATGGAAAGCGCCTGTAGCACGTCGACGTAACGGCCCACTACAAATTCTCCGGGGCGGTTTACCTTGCCCAATACATAGATCTTGTAGCCGGAGAGCTTCACCACCGACACGGACACGACGGGATCGGGAATAAACTTCTTAAGCCGCACGGCGATTTCCTGGCGGATCTCCTCGGCGGTGCGTCCCGCGGCCTGCACTCCCCCCACCAGCGGAAACGATATGCCTCCGTCAGGGCGCACGAGCGCTTGCTTTTGCAACGTTTCCTCACGCCAGACGGAAATTTCAAGCACATCCTCCGGCCCGATCCTGTAATCGGAGCCGGTGCTTTCGGTGACCGGCGCGGCACCCACCTCCGTGGTGGCAGACCCGGCTACGCAAAACCAAGCGCACACTGCTCGCAAAATATGCTTCACGGTTTTTTCTCCGGCACGGGCGCCGCGCTCACTTGCGGGGCGATCAAGCGGTTGAGCGCGATTTCATTTACCCCCAGAGGTGTGCGCGCGACCATATCGTCCAGGTACTTCTGCTCATTCTCTTGCGCCTTGCGCAGGCGCAGCGCTCGCACAATGTATTCGCGCACCTCGGCCATTGGCTTGAGGCTCTTCGGTTTGATATCCGCCAGCTTCACGATATGCCAGCCCGAAACGGTGCGCACAGGCTTACCCACGTCCCCTTTTTTCATCTCCGCCACTAACGCACGGACTTCGGGAACCATTTGCTCAAGAGGCACCCATCCCATGTCGCCACCTTGCTCGGCGCTGGCGCTGTGTTCCGATTGCCGCCTCGCCACGGACTCGAACTCCGCCGGCTTTTGCGCAACAATTTTGGCCAACTCATCGATGCGCTTTCTCACGGCCTCGGCATCCTTCTTTTGAGCACCCTCGCCCGTGCTCAAAAAAATCTGCGAAACACGGTACTGCGCCGGAACGGTGAACTCGTTGCTGTTCGCCCGGTAGGCCTCGGCCACTTCCTGCTCGGAAGGATAGTTCGCGGCGGGCCGCGCTTGCTCGCTCACGTACTGAGTGACTAGCGCTTGATCGCGCGCGCGTTCCATGGCCTCCGCCACATCCGGCCTGCGGTCGAAGCCCTTCGCTTTCGCTTCTTCAACCAGGGCGCGCTTGAGCATCTCGGTGCGCACGAAGCGGTCGAGCAATTGCCGGTTTGAGAGCAGTTGCGTGCGCGCCTCCGCCGGTTGCGCGTCCAGCAGCCGCTTGAACTCGGCGGAATTCAATTCCGCGTTTCCCAACCGCGCCACGACATTCTCCGCGCCTTGTGCGCGCCCCGCCCGCGGCGATAACCCCGCGCCCGCGGCGAGCGCTAGAACGCTCACCAACCCATAAATAGATGCTTTGTTTCTCATTGCACTACCCTCCTAGATCCGGCATCGCGATACGATGGGACTCCAATTTCTCGTCGTATTCCTGCAAAGTGTTTTGCAAGCGCACTCTCTCGATTTGCGTAAAGGGCTCCTTTTGCATCAGAGCATCCATGACCCCCTTGTCCTTGTAGCGGCCCATCAATTCACGGCCAATTTTCACCAGCGCCTTGTTCTTCTCATCGGCCGCCGACAGGAGTTGAGTCTGCCGGGCGATCACCTCTCTTTGGGCACCGAGTTTGGCGTTGAGGTCCGCGATCTGGCCATCTCTCGCCTTGATAACCGCCTCGTTATTCCTGTTGGTCTGCGTCATGTCTTTCAGCTGGCCAGACACCTCGTTGTAACGCGCCTCCACCTTGTCCAAATCCGCGCGCACTTGGGCGATGCGGGTTTTCAGCTCGTTGCGCAATTTGCTCTCGGCCGCTTCCTTCTTCTTAAGCTGAGACTTCAGCCCGCCGAGCTCTTTCTCCTTGGCGGCGGTGTCTCCCGCCAGCTTCGCTTTCTCCGATTCCAGCGTTTGCACTTTCGAGGAAAGCTGTTGCTGTTCGGCTTGCAGGCGGCGCAAGGCTTCGCGCTCGCGCGAGGTCTTCTTCGCGTCCTGCTGCGTCCACCCGGTTGAATTGAAGATGCATAGCAGGACCAGCCCCGCGAGGACGTTCCCGGAAAGGCGCCAGTTTCCTCGTGTATTCACGGCCACTGTCAAAACTCCGCGCTCAAATCGAGTTGAAAGACGTCGATGGATAGCGGCGGGCCATCGATTTCATTGGCGGAAAACCAGCGCGCGCGCACGAACATCCTCTCCCCGATTCCGTAGCTCGCGCCCAGGATCCAGCCCTTGGCATCGGTACCTCCCAGATGGAAATCGGAATCGGTGAAGCCATCGAATACGGCATCCCGCTGTAGATACTTGTACGCGCCAAAGGCTTGCCAATTCCCCTTTGCGTCCACTTTCGGATGCCCCGCGGTGAGCCGCACCTGGTATCCCTTGGTGCGCCCTTCCTGGTTGACCTGGCCCGCGGTTCGCGCCAGGATCTTTTGCCGGTCGTATCCCAGGTTCTTCACATAATCGCCGAGCAAAGTCACCTGGTACGGCGCGAAATTGGCCAGGTCGAGTTGCCCCGTGAAGTTGAGCAGGCGATAGTCCGCCGCCAGTCCGAGCAACGGGGGTTGCGCCCCTTGAGTGACCACATTGAATAGCGTGTTACCCTTTTGCAGATACTTCGGAATGCTGGTCGTATCGTTTGCATTCACCACGGCGTCATTCAAGGAACCGGCGATATTCTTGTAGTCGTAATAAGCCACGGCAGCCTTCAGGCGCGCACCGCCCCCGAAGGTTTTTGCCGCGCCGGCCTGTAGGCCGTAGAGCCACTTGTCTTTACCGCAGTTCGCGGTCTGCGTCGCATTCGTGCAATCTATTTTCTCCAGCGGAAAGGCGCCCGCCGTGACGAAAGCCTGCATATTGCCTGCGAATTTTGGCGTGACGCTAAGAGCCGCGCCTTCGAAATTGAGATCCTCATCCCACACCAGGTTGGAGGAAAAAAATGCATTGGGGATGCGTCCTCCCTGGATGGACAGCCACGATACCGGATCGAGTTTCAAGAAGGCGCGATCCACCGCGAAAGTACTCCGGTTAAAGGTCGTTCCCAGGGTCTGGTTGTCCGACACCGGGTTCGAACCGCTGCCCGTGGCCAGACGAAGCCCCACCATGGACCAATCCGCCAGCTTCGCGTCCAATCCGAGGCGAAACCGATAACGCCATAGGTCGTCGTTCTTGGTAGTGTTGAGAAATACAGCTCCCCTACCCACGTTGGTTTCCTGGGCGTTCAAGTAGAAATTGGTGGCGTTATTGGCGTCGTACCGGTTGAGTTGGTAGCGCAGCCTTATATCGCCGTAAAAGCGAAATCTCTCGAGCCATTGCGGATAGGCATCGGGCCGGCCCCACTTTTCTTCTCGCGCGGTGGCGGCCACCTCTTGCTTGATCTCTTCCTTGATCTGCTCCCGCACGACCTTGGGCACATAGGGCACTCGCACCACCGGGTCTTTACCCTTCTTCGCCGCTTGCGATTCACGCGCGGTGCGCTGCGCATCGTCGAGCAACGCCTGCGCTTTCTCCTTGCTCAATATTCCGCTCTGGATCAATAGCTCGATGAGCTTATTGGTGGTCTGGCGCACCGCTTCGATATCGGCGTTGTCCTCGGCACGCAAGGGCGCCATTGCAATACAAAACGCCACCAGGGTTAGCGCGCTTAGTAATATTCTCACCGGGAGTTCGTGGCCTAGTAGGTGGAGGAAAGACGAAAACGAATGGGCTGCGGAAGATCCGCGGGCGGCGTATCGCGCAGGGGCGGGATTTCGGCCAGGGCCAATTGGATCTTCTTGTCCTTTTCGCTGTCGCCCGTGGAATCCATCAACTCCGCTTTCTTCACGGTGCCGTCGGCCTCAACCCAGACGCGCACGATCACCTTGAATTCCGCGCCACGCAATTTGTCGTTGCGCGCGAGGGCTTTTTGTAACTGCGCGCGCAGCACTCCGGCATACCACGCGAACTTGTCGCCCCCGCCAATAGTGGTGACATCACGCCCGCCGGGCTTCCCCAGCAAGCCGAAGGAGTCCCCGTTGCCCGAGCCTTGTGCGTCCACACCCAATTGCTCCCCTGGCGGAGGCTGCTCGGCCTGTTGGTTCTCGGGCTCGGGTTGGTCTTCCGGTATCTTTACTTCTTCCTTGACCTCCGGCTCCGGAAGCTTCTCTTCCGGCTTGGGAGGCGGCGGTGGGGGGGGAGGCCGCACCAACGAGATCTCCTGCACCGATCTTTTCTTCTTGAGCCCGGTGTCCTTGAACATGCCCATGACTAAGGCTGTGCACACGCCCGCTAGCAAAGCGGCGAGCGCGATGATCAAAACGGGCTTGAGCCACCGAGGTGTCTCACGCGCGCTTGGATCGTCATCGAGCAGCATGGTTCTCTCCCGTCACTTGACGATACGCTGGGTGACCAATCCCAGTTGGGTAATTTCCAACCGCCCCAGTAAATCCAATACATCGATCACCTTTTCGTACTGGACCTTGGAATCTCCCTTCACCACCACGGGAAAGTTGGGCGTGGTGGCGCGGTACTGCTGAAGACGTTGTTCCAGCTCTTGCATGGAGACAGGATAGGTGTCTAGAAAGATTTGACCGGTCTCGGTAATGGTGATGGCCTTGGTCGTAGGCTTGGCCAAGCTAGGCGAATTGCTCGCCTTGGGCAGATTCACCTTGATGCCTTGGACGGAGGCCGTGGTCATGATGATGAAGATCACCAACAATACGTAAGCCAGATCCAGCATGGGCGTCACGTTGATGTCGTCGTAGGGTTTGCTGTCATCTTGAACTTGCATGGGCTAGTTCGAGTAACCTTCGGCAAGCTTGGTGATCAACTCGTCGGCGAACACCTGCATGTCGGCGTTCAAACTCTTGATGCGGCTCGACAGATAGTTGTAACCGAAGAGCGCGGGGATCGCGACGGCAAGCCCGGCCACGGTCGCCACCAACGCGGCCGCGATGCCCGGCGCAATGGAGTTGACGTTGACGTCGCCCGCGGCGGCGATGGCCGCGAACGTAATCATGACGCCCACGACGGTACCCAGCAATCCAAGAAAAGGCCCGCCCGAAATGGCGATGGTGAGCAACACCATTTGGCTGTTCAGACGGTGGATCTCCTTCACCAAGCCCGCATCCAGCGTGGCCTTGATGGCGCCGATCGCCTGCGGGCTTAGCGAAACTTGTTGCCCGCGCTCCTTATAGAGATTGAGGCGTCCCAGCAGCTCATCCATGCCCACCCGGTAAATGCGATACAAGTTGGAGCCGGCGAAACTGGCATTGGCCGTGTGCTGGGGGTTCTCGCTCAAGGCGCGGTACAACGCGGTCAGATCGCCCGTCATTTTTCGGAAAGCGCCGACGAAGTGGAGATTCGCCTTCTCGGTGCGGGCAAGCAGCAAAGCCTTGCCGATCATGATGGCGAAACTGATCACCAGCATGACCATCAGGATGCCGATCACAACCCAGCCATCGAGCGTCACGGCGCTGAGCAGAATGACTAAGTAGGAATCTCCTCCGCCTTCGGTAGTTTCGGCGGTTGCCACGGTAATCATCTGGCTTCCCGCCTCCTGGCTCTTGGCGGCAAAGCTAATCCAAGGGGCCGCGCGTGGCTGGTTGGCGAGCAGCAATTCGTCCATTTCCCCGGCGAAATTGGCGGCAATCTCCGCGGAGCCGCTCGATGTACCGGGGCTAGCCGGAGC
>JBJXGQ010000311.1:0-12671 GCA_046160525.1 Burkholderiales bacterium | reverse complement strand
GTTGAAAAATAATGCCGGGGTGCCCAGGGTACCCACGCTGTCATGGATGATGTTGACTTGCACGCCTTGGCTCTGCTTTTCGATCAGTGCCTGTGCAAAACGCTGGCCTACTTCATCGTCGTCCAGGATATAGGTTTCCAAATTGATGTGATCCTGGGCTGCCTGGATGGCCGCCAGCATCGCTTGGTAAGTAGCGGGACCGTCTTGCAGCAACAGCACCTTATTGCCCGTGGTCAGCGGGCTGCCGGTAATGGCCTCCTCTAGTGCCAGGTGGCGGTCAAAGATGCCGGTGTCCTGGCCGCGGCTCTTGAGGCCGTCGAGGATGGCCTTGCTTTGCGCCGCCGACAATGGCCCGCGCGCGCCTTCCACCGGCACGGGAGGACCAGAGCGCCGGGCAAGGTCCGGCACGATTCTCGGCAAAGTGCTGCAGCTGGCCGCGCACAACAGGCAGAACACACAGAACAGGCGAAAGGCCAGCCAGGGAGATGTGCATGACAACCGTTTCATCGGTGCCATTCTCGATCGGTCAGCGTTTGCGTTGTAAGGCCCGAATGACCGCCGGATAAAAAATCTCGTCTTCGACCTGTGCGTACACCCTTAAATCCATGCAGATTTGGGCGGCGATCCGCGCCCTTTCCGCGGGCGATTGCGAGTTCTCGTACGCGGCAAATAGGCTGCCCGCGGCTTCGTGGCCAGCGTGCGGCAGCGCGGCGGCCTGCATATCTTTACCGGACGGCAAGCTGAATTTCTCCGTTATCTTCGTTTCGGGTTCCATGCGGCCGTTTCCGTCTAAGGTTTGTTGGAGATTGAGTGGCTCTGATGCACAAAAACGCAATCGGAGTAGCGATGGCCTGCAGATCACTTAGCCTGTGCATTAAACGAATTAGCGCGGTATTGGTCTGTGCGATCCCGCACACAATAGCCCTGAATCCGCGCAATGCGTGGCGCCACGTGCGCTTAAGGCGAGACGCCAATATGCCAGCCACCAGCATTGGGCGCGGTTTTCGAGCGCGCTAACGATCGCGAGACCGGCCCATGGCGCTCTTAAAAGCGATACAACGGATTCTCCGGATCGAAGCCGGCGTCCGTGACGGGCGCACCAAGGTCCAGGTTTTCGTATCCATAGTTCTCCCTGAGCAGGCCATCTCGGTCATAGGTTCTGATCCTTATCAGGATCTTGTTTTCGATATCCTGGTTGATGACAAACCTGTGAGCGTCGTAGTTTTTTGAACGGTTCTTTGGAAACATCACTTCCAGCACCTGCGTCCTGCGGCCGTACACCGTTTCTACTGCGCGCTCAGAGAACGACAGTTCGCCGGCCTTGATTGCCTTGCGCATATTTTTCGCCACGGTTTCCAGAAGATAACCAATCCCCGTACTGGTGACCGGACGAAGGTTACCCGACATGAGCTTCGGGTCCGTGGGAGCTAAATCGCGCGTGACGAACCCCAGTATCCCGCCTCGGTGAGCCCTGGCCCGGTTCTTATTCCAGCCTGCCACATAGAGCAACTCGCTCCCCTTGTAGGGTGCTTTTATCCATTTCATGTACAGGCTAAGTGGCTTTCTGTACTTAAGGAGTATCGTTTCCTTGGGAAGGAGTTTACCCGCGACTCGTTGTTGTTTATGCATAACGGCGGTGTAACGGGTGACCCGGTCGTAAGCTGCCTCAGCCTCTTTGAGCCATTGCACCGGATCTGGTTTTTCGGTCTTGCCAGCATGTGCGGCTATCGCGGCGAACACGAATAGTGCCGAGCAGATAGTTTTGATGAGGTCGTTCACTTCCAGGCGCCGTGTGTGAACAGGCGCTACGGAACGCGCGCCGCATCCAAGCGTCCGTGCTGCTTTTGAACGCTCCTCGCGGCCCATGGGACGAGGGCATCGAAAACCTTGCCCAGGCTCACACCAAGCGCCGCCGCGGCGCTGGCGGCATTCTCCTGCTCGACGGGGGAGGAGGCGGTGAAGCGCTCGCGTGCAAGTAATGTGTGCGTGTCCCGATCGGTCAATTGCGCTTCGATTGCAACGCGTGCCTCACCGGGCACCGCCGTGAGGTCGTGGTAAAAATCTTCGAGCCCCAGAGAAAGAAGAAGATCTCCGGTAACACCGCTGCCCAACAGCGCAGTGGATGTAAACATTGCCTGCAGAGCAAAACGCTGCGCCAGCAGTTCGCTGATGCGCTGGGAAGGCCGCTGGGTCCACGCCGCGAATTGATAGTGGGCGCGCTGGCCTTGGATTCGTGAGAACACCAACGCGCGCGAATCGGCCAGCGGATTCGCCGGGGAGGCCGCGATCAGCAAAGTGCGCCGGATGGGCACCCAGGCGGGTACTTCCTGGGCCCGCTGCGCGTCCTCCAAGATATAGTACGTCTGCGCCATGGGCGACTCACCAAAAGACAGGCATCCCGCATTCATGACCGCCACTAACAGCGCCGCCGCAAAACCCAGCGCTTGGCCTAGCCTGCGGATCACTTTCGCTTCTCCCCTGGCCCCAGTTGCGCTTTGTTCGGCCCCATGAGAGCCGCGCGGGGATTCTCCAGACCTTCTACCACCTGTGCGATCGCGGCGGCGCTTCTACGCAGCTCCAGCGCCGTTGCGCTAATCTGATCGCTGGCCGTGTTCGCCGCATGGGTTGCCCGTTGGCCCAGAGCGGTGCTCTGGATCTCTAACGAGTTAGCCGCGCGCGACAAATCTTGCAGCGTGCTGCGGGCCTGCGCCATGGTGGGCTTGAACTCGGCGCCCAGCTGCCCGGCCGTGGTTTCGATGCGGATGCCGGCGCGGCCGATCTGCGCGATCGACGAATCGAAGGTCTCCAAGGTGCGGTCAAAGCGGGCGAGCCGTGCATTGAGACCCGCCGTGAGGTCACGCGCGTTCGCCAGCGTCTCGCTGAACGCGTCCTGGTTTTTTTCGCTAAGCAGCCTCTCGAACGCTACCAGCACCTCGGCCGACTGTTCGCCCAGCCCTTTGAGCGTGCCGGCGATCTCCGCGAGTTCCGAGCGCCCCTCGGGTATGACAGGATAGGTCTCGCCCGCGGGCGCTTCGGTGAGTGGAGGACCTGGCTCCCCAGGGGTTTCCAGATCGATCCGCGCAATGCGCGTGACGTAGTTGCGATCGATTCCCGCCGCGGTATTCTGGCTCACCGGCGTGCGGCGGTCGACGGCGATGGTGACACGCACGCGGTTGATATTTTCGCTGGAGATCGCATAGTCTTTGACTTGGCCGACTTTAAGACCGCGCATCAGGACCTCCGAGCCGATATTCAGGCCATCCAGCGGCAGGCGTTCGAAGTAGATGGTGTAGTAATGGTATTGTTCGCCAGCCCCCGCCCGCTTCAACCAGACGAGGGCGAACACCAATCCCAGAATGAGTACCAGAATGGCCGTGCCCACGTAGGTGTACTTCGCTTCAGACTCCATCCGAGGCTCCCGCCACGTCAGCGTGCGGCGGCACCATCTGCCGCGCGGAGAAATAGGATCTCAGCCAGGGATCCTCGGCCGCCAGCACCGCGTTGAGATCGCCGTCGGCGATCACCTTTCCGCTTGCCAGAACAATGACCCGGTCGGCGATGGTGAGCAGCGTATCCACATCGTGCGTAACCAGAAAGATCGTGATACCCAGGTTGTCACACAGCGACCGGAGCAGTGCATCGAGCTCGCGGGCGGTGCTGGGATCAAGTCCCGACGTGGGCTCATCGAGGAAGAGGATTTCCGGTTCCAAGGCCAAAGCACGCGCAATGGCCGCACGTTTGCGCATGCCCCCCGACAGAGTGCTGGGCATCTTCGCACCCGTGTCCGCTGGCAAGCCGGCCAGAGAAAGTCGCAGACTTACCAGCGGGGCGAGCAAATGCAGCGGTATGTTCGCATGCTCCGCCAGCGGCACCGCAACATTCTCCGCCACGGTTAGCGAAGAGAATAACGCCCCATCTTGAAACATCATGCCGAAGCGGCGCCGGAGCGACGCCAGCTCATCATCGGACGCGGACCAGATATCCGTTCCGAACAAGCGCACTTCCCCCTCGGTGGGCCGAACCAATCCGATGATTTCACGCAGTAGAACCGTTTTGCCACTGCCGCTCGCACCGATCAAGGCCACCAGCTCGCCTCGGTTCACGACGAAGCTCACGCCGTCGTGCACGGTCTGGTTTTCGAAGCGGGTGACCACGTTACCGACCGCAATCACTTCATCGCCAGGAGTCATATCACCACCCGATTTGCTGAAAGAGCACGGCAAAGGCGGCATCCAGCACAATGACGCTCACGATACTCTGCACAACCGTCGATGTAGTGGCCTGCCCGACCGCGCGCGTATCACGCCCGGCCGTCATGCCCATACGACAGCCGATAACGGCGATCGCAATGGCGAATACCGGCGCCTTTATGAATCCCGCCATGACGTGGCTCGGATCGAGTTCTTCGCGCAATCGTGACACGAACACCACGGGAGTGATCCCGAGCATCGGTTCGGTGACCAATACCGCGCCCGCGATGCTCAGGATATCGCCCACGAACACCAACAGCGGAAGCCCGGCAACCAGCGCCAGGACGCGGGGTAGCACCAGCACACCCAACGGGGATAGCCCAAGAGTTTGGATGGCGTCGATTTCTTGCGCAAGACGCATAGAACCCAGTTGCGCAGTGAAGGCCGCCCCCGAGCGGCCGGCGACGATCACCGCGACGATGACCGGCGAGAATTCGCGTGTCAAACCCATTGCCACGCCGTCCACCACGAATATGCCAACCCCATACTGTTCAGCCTGCAGGCAAAGGAGATAGGCCACCACGACGCCGATCAGAAAAGTAGCCAGCGATACGACCGGAATCGCGCTCAAACACGCCTGCTCGAGCTGAACCGTGAACTCTTTGAGCCTCAAGGTTCGTGGATGGCGCAGGAGCGAGTAGAACCCCACCGCGATCATACCGATGAAGTTGACGTGCCCGGCAATGAGCGTGGCGATTTGCCATGCGCCGTAGCCAAGAGATCCTATTGTGCTTCGCGGGACTCGCACCGCGCCCCCCGAGCTTTCGCTCAATCGCAGGCGCACGAGTTCAAGCACGCGCTGGTGATGCGTTGCGAAACCGCGTATGGACACGGTACCGGGACGATTATCGGAGCGCGTGAGCCGGATCAGTAAGGTCATCGCGGCTGCCGTGTCGAGCATCGCGAGTTGCGATCCATCGACGATAAGCCGCTGGGCATCTAGGTTCAGTTTCGCAAGACCGGCATCGATCGGCCCCAAGCGCGCCAGACGCCACTGACCGGAAAGATGCAGGACGGGCCCCCCATCGTCCTGGTCATACCAGCAGGCCGCTTGCGCCTCGGACATTCTATCGATGGCCGGTTAGCGTAGCGTTGCTCAAAACGCGAGCATGCCCAGCATCAGGCCAAACACCACCACAATGAGGAAGACCGTCAAGGCAATAAAGAACAGGATCTTGGCCATGCCCCGCGCCCCGGTCGCAACGCCGGTGAAACCCAGCACGCCGGCGATGAGAGAAACGATGAAGAAGAGGATTGCGAGTTTGATCATGACGCGCTCAGCACTGGATGCGCTCTAGTTAGCACGGCGAGTTGTAAGCGCGCCACTCTGGAGAAGGGTGTGGACGAAGGGATGGCCGGATCTCTGGGTTGGCGCGCGGCAAACGCCCCGCCTTCAGCGCGCCTGGGCGACAGTGATGCGCTTGGCGAGGTAACCACCTCCGAGCGGGCTGGCCTTGATGCTCACCACGTCGCCGCGTTCGAGGTTTACGATGGCGTAGCGTTTCCCTTGGTACTCGACGATCGTGCTGGCGTCGTATGCAACGATGGTGAAACTTCCATTCGCGTTGGTGTCGAATCTTGGCACTTGCTCCATGGTGACGGAGTCCAAAACGATGTTGCGCGCGGTAGTGTCGACGTTGCGTATGGTGCCGCGCAGCTGTCTTTGGCCGGCTGCGCCAAACCTGCTACCGGCGTCGCGCAGGACCACGATCTGGTCCGCGATCAGTTGATTGCCGGAGCGGTGCGTGGTGACCTCAACCGCGTCATCGCGCTCGAGGTCTTCGGGCCGGTAGGAGCGCCCCTGGAAATCCACGCGGGTGTTCGCATCGTAGTAAACGATCACCGGGTATTGTTCCCGCCCCGGTTGCGCGACCTCGATGGTCCGGGTACCCGTGTTCACCAGGCGCACGATCCCCTCCCACGCTGTATTGGCCGCACCGCTCGGGCCGCTGCCACCGGACACGCTGGAGATGACCTTGATGTGGCGCGCCAGCAGGAGCGTTGCGTTGCGTTCGGCCTGCACCTCGATCCGGTCGCCGGCTTCGAGATCTTGAGGGTTGTAGGATTTTTGTCCCTGGTACTCCACGACCGTGGCGCCATCGTAGGTTAGAACCGTCCGCTCGCCATTGCGCAGGTTGTGCTGGCTTGCGTTCCCAGTATCAACGGTGAGCGTACGCGCTTGCGCATCCACAGAGCGCACGGTGCCGCTCACGGAGGCGGCACTGGGCGCCGGGTTCGGTGCGGTGGAACCACCGCCGGTTTCCAGGAGGCCGCAGCCCGTTGTCACCAGGGCCGCGATTGACAGGCAAATTATCCAACGTCGTGCGGCATTCATGGTGTGGCTCCTAATATTCACGGGTGGGCAATCTCATCTCGCTATCTCCTCGCTTACTGGGTAGGAATCGTCGCGAAGACCGGCACGGCTACACGCGCTATTAAACGCAACAGCGGCGAATTAGTCTGTGCGATGCCACACACAATCACTTGTTCTGTTCGCGAAACCGCACCCTGGCGTTGCTATCGTTTGGCTAGCCGCCTTGCGTTCCTTGTGACCCAGGAGCGCGGGATGTTTTCTCGGTCCAGACTAAGAAACGAGGCAACCACCAAGCTGCCCCGTAATCCGCGAGACTTCCGGCTGTTGTTACTCCGGATTCTTTACTTGAGAGGAGGAATTACCCATACCGTCCGAGGTAGGCTTCGCGCCGTCTTTTGCATTCATCTCGCCTTGCGCATCCGATTGTGTTTTCGCTTGCGCCAACGCCGCGGTATGCGTCGCCCTGGCCGCGGTCACACACGAAAGCTTGCTTTCGCCCGTCTGATTGTCGCACTTCGCCTTAGCCTCCTTATACTCTGTCTGGGCCTTATCTTTGGCGGCGGTGTAGTCAGGCTTCGAGGCTGGCTGTGCAGTGACGTCCGCGTTGGCGGGGTTGGCCTGCTTTGCGCTCTTGGCGGGCGGCTGGGTGGTTGAATCGGTGTCGGGGGAGCCTCCCACTTGCGCGCTCCCACCAGCAGGCTGGTTTGCGGCCGTCGTATCTTGTGCAATTGCAGGTGTTCCAATGCTAGCGAAGGCCCCGGCGATCAATAAAGAAAGTATGGTGCGTTTCATTTTCAAGTTCCTTCCGATAAATACATGAGTGCCACGGAGTTGCGCCTTCGCTTGAAACTGCTAAACGTTCCGCGGTGGCGCTTTGCTTCTACGCGCTTTGCCCATTTCCCATGCGGGGGGTCGTGGCGCCTAGATCACCAAAGTTCACATTACGCTAGACACCGCCCGGTGTATGTCCGCAAACCCACAAAGACGATTTTTTAATCTCGGCGCTGGGTGCTTACGCGCCAGACCACATTGCCCACATCGTCAGCCACGAGCAATGCGCCCTGCTTGTCGAGCGCCACACCGGCTGGCCGGCCGCGGGCTTTGCCATCTTCACTAAGGAAGCCCGTCAGCACATCGGCAGGCGCACCGGAAGGCTTGCCGTTTTCAAAGGGTACGAAGATGACCTTGTAGCCGCTATGTGGCCGGCGGTTCCACGAGCCATGCTGGCCGATGAACATGCCATTGGTAAAAGCCGCGGGCAACGTGGTGCCGGCCGAAGATGCCAAGCCCAGCGAGGCGGTGTGCGGGCCCAAGGCGTAGTCGGGTGTAATCGCTTTGGCCACCAGTTCGGGCCGCTGCGGCTTTACACGCTCGTCGATATGCTGTCCGTAGTAGCTGTAGGGCCAGCCATAGAATCCGCCGTCGCGCACCGCGGTCATGTAATCGGGAACCAAATCGCTACCGATCTCGTCGCGCTCGTTTACCACCGTCCACAATGCACTGCTGCGAGGCTCCCAAGCCAGGCCGTTAGGATTGCGCAGGCCCGAAGCAAAGATTCGGTGTTCGCCGCTACCGATGTCCACCTCCCAAATAGCGGCGCGCTCGGCCTCTGCCTCCATGCCCCGTTCGGCCACATTGCTGTTCGAACCCACGGTCACATAGAGTTTGGCGCCATCCGGGCTGGCGATGAGATTCTTGGTCCAGTGGTGATTGATAGTGCCCGCCGGAAGCACCGTAACCAGAATGCCGGGCGCCGTGATGCGCATGTCTCCGGTGGCATAGGGGAATCGCAGCACCGCATCGGAGTTGGCCACGTACAGACCATCGCCCACCAGCGCCATGCCGAAAGGAGAGTTCAGTCCTTCCAGAAGCACCGAGCGCTGCTCAGCCACCCCATCACCATCGGTGTCGCGCAGCAGCATGATGCGATTGGCGCTGGGCACGCCGGCACCCGCTCTCTTCATCACCATGCCCATCACCCAACCCCTGACCCCCTTGGAATGCCCGGGCCTGGGCGGGGCATTGGTCTCCGCCACAAGCACGTCGCCGTTGGGCAGCACATGCAGCCAGCGCGGGTGGTCCAGACCGCTCGCGAACGCGTCCACGCGCATGCCCGCCGCCGCCCGCGGCTTCGCGCCGGGTGGCCAACCCTTGGCGGGCGCGATGTGAACAGTGGGAATCAGCGTGCGCTGTGGCGCTGGCAGCACAGGTTGCGGCCCGGTGCCAGCCGAGACCGGCAGCTTGGCGCCTGCGCCGCAGCCGGTGAGAACAAAAACGACCACGCTGGTCAAGGCAATGATCGAGCAGTATTGCACCGAGCTGAGCGTGGAGCGGGTGCACCCCCCCATAGCTGTCTCAACGGCTACTCTTGATCGCGCATTCTCAGAGACGGCAAATAGGCTGCTCGAAAGCGGGCGATCAGCGTGAACAAGCACCTTGGCAGCGTGATGCTCGGGAGAATGCCTTACCGGCGTTTTCGTCAGGTGTTCCATGATCCATGCCGGTTGCGCTTCGGTTCTTGGTGGAATGCGGGCTAGCAACCTAGAGGCCGTGATCGCCGCTCTATGATGAAGTAAAAACCGGAAACACACGGGAACAAAAACTACCGGCCAGCGTGAGGCGCTGGCCGGTAGCGATGCTATAGGCATCTACCAGGTAGATACTCGCTCAATACAAGCGCCCTAGCGATTCGTGTTGAGGTTGTCATCGCGGCCGATGTCGCTCTCGGCGGAGCGATCGCCCCAATACGGGCGCTGGTTATAGTAGCGATAGTTGTCGTTATGCCAGGCTTCATTGGACATGTCTGGCCACTTCTGGCCGTCGAAACTGGGCGACGACCGCATTTGCTCCGCATCCATGGCCACCACATAGTGATCCCTATCCCAACGCAATGCGCTCCATGGCACGGGGTGGTACCTGTTGCCCATTCCGACAACGACGTACGTAACCCGGCCGGTGCTCGGATCGATGACCGTATCGCGGATGGTTCCTAGCTTTTGCCCTTGGGACGAGCGCACTTCCGAGTTGGTAAGCTTGCTGCCACGCCGTATTTGAGCCCAATCGGGCTTTACGTTACCGGCCTGGAGGTCAGATGCACGCCCTTTGACGTCTTCAACATGCGTCGCAGGATTTGCAGTGACCGGCTCGGTGGCGCTCGCCGGATTGTCTACTGGCTGGTTTCCAGCCGTAGTGTCTCTTGCCATAGCCGGTGTTCCTACGCCGGCGAAAACCCCGGCGATCAATACTGAAAGTATGGTGCGTTTCATTCTCAGGTTCCTTCCGATAAACATCAGTGAGTGCCGCGGAGCTGCGCCTTCGCTAGAAACCGCTGAACGTTCCGAGGTGCCGTTGGCTGACTATGCGCTTGCGGCCCCTCCCCTGGCTTAAGGGAGTTGTTGCGCCTAGATCACCGGAGCGCACATTACGCCGCGCTTCGTCGTGCAGTCTGTATGCTGGGCCACAGAGCGAGTTTGAATATCAAACCAATGATGCACTGCCATTTCTTCTCCGAGTCCGTCAATACTGGCTGGGAAAGCTGCGTGTCCATTTAGGCAAACAGCAGACCCTGTCACAACGGATCGTTGCTGAAATCGATGCCCGGCACGAGGCGGCCTGTTCCGAGCGGTTCGCCTGTGCCAGTGGTGGTTCAAGACCTCTCGGGACGCCGGAAGACTGTTTAGGCCTTTGGCGTTTCTTCATCGAATGACTCCTTTTCGTCACGCTGAGCAATACGCTTCGCGAGGGTTGTTAGCCCGCGGAGTGCGCGCAAACAGCACCGGCGCAAACCAACGAATAGCAGCGAATGCCCACAACGCGATTCGCACCGTGCGCAGGGCATTCGCTCATGCTTACTTAGCGACCAGGAATTAGGGGCGCCTGGGAGTTAGGCTCGCGGGCCTTCGGAAAACGGTTTCGTCCCGTAATAGGAATGGATTTGCTTCACCCAAGACTCATCTGCCATGTTCGGCCAGTTGTCTTTGTCGAACCCCGGGGCGGCCTTGAGGCGCTCTTCATCCGCGTCGAGCACGATCCTCGGCTTGGCGGTTGTAGACGTCGTTACCAACGAGCGTGTTGGCACCCATCAATCTCGGGCTACTTCCCTGGTTTAGACCGGGCGTTTTTCCATGAGCGTCTTGGGGTTTGTACATGCCAAAGGGATCGCGATCTTCGTAGTTCATGATTAGCTCCTGCGTTGGAAATGCGTGTGCACGCGCGGCCACCCTGACGCAAACTCGGGGTGGCGTTTCTCCACTTGAACTCGGATGAGGCTCGGCGAACACGCGCGTTGCTCACCAGGATGTCCCCGCATGATTCCATCGTCTGCTCAGTACGCTCTACCGCGCGGTTTCCAACGCGGCACGCGGCTCGAACGGTAGGCTAAATTTCCTTGTATATCCGATGTCACTGCGCCAATTCATCTCAGCGGCCCGCCGCCAAGGCAGGTGAACGACCCGGCGGCTAAGAGCGGGCCAGCGTCCGCCTTGAGCGCGGAGTAACGCGCCCTTAACGGCGCCGGCTCCGGCGCCGGCGCTACGGAACTGCTTGTTGGCGCGATTCAGCAAGAAATCGAAGCCCAGCATCTCCATGGCCGGAATCGAATAGCGCTTGCGTATTCCAAGTCCCTCTCCGGATGATGCAGCCGCTGGCGCCCACTTCTGCGTAGCTTCGCCAACCGCCCGGGCCGGGACCAGCACGACTAGCGCAGCGAAGAACACCGTTCTTACGGACTACGCAAATCGTGCTTTCATGATTGTCCTATATCGCGGTATTTTTGCGACAAGTCTGGCGGCGCCGCAAAGCGCAATGGTAACGGGGCGCTTGCGCGCGTTATATACGGTAGCGCACGGAATTGGCGCCTAGAAAAGCGGAAAAGGTGGATTGCCGGGCAGATCTAGGGATCTGCCCTAACCTCGATTTCTATCGCAGGAGATACAAAATGATCGGAAGCATTCCTTTGCCACTCATGGCAATGGTGTGCCGGGTGCGCACGTCCGCGGCTTGTCTCACTCAGAGGCTCGTATGAAGCATGCTCTTGCGTCCCATCGCACAACCACAGACGGGATAAACATCGCGGTATGCGCTCTCATGCTGAATTTTCCGCTGCCAGTCTTGGCGGAACTCTACAATGACGTCGTGCTGGGCGCGGGGCTACGCTGGCGGCCAGCTTACGGTGGCTCAGACGTGCAAGGCACAGAGCTGGTCCCGGTCATCCGTTACCTGCGCCAGCCCTGGTTCGTGCGTTCGACTCAAGGGGTGCTCGAAGGTGGCGCGCGCATGGTACTGACACCCGGGTTCCACGCAGGTGCGCAGCTTGCCTACGAACCGGGCCGCGCTACAGGAGAATCCGATTTTCCCAGGAACCGTAATGTCCCAAGCGTCAATGCTGGCGCATCGCTCGGCGCGCAAGTCGAGTGGGACCACAAGTTCGGCCCGGTACCGGTAACGCTGATCACACCGCAACAATCCGCTGCCTCGGGTTTGCCGGTCTACGCTGCCCGAAGCGGATTGCTGTTTGCAAGCTACGGACTGCCGTGGTCAGTTGGCCTGAACCCGCGTTGGCTGGCGCCCGGCAATATCGAGAGCCGCCACCTGCGCGGCGATGCCGCGCGCAGTCCCCTTGCGGAGCGTGGCGGTAATTACCGTGCGACAGCCGGCGTGGCGCATCGTTTCAGAGGCACCGGGTGATCGATATGCACAAACACTTCTCGATGCTGCGGGTTGAGGCGGCTCGCGCGCTACAACGTGACCGCCGAGAATCTTAGCCAGGGTGGCGGCAAGGTTGCCTACTTTGAAGGCACGCCGATTCCGGCCAGCGTGGCGTTGGTCGCGGTATTGGCGTTACTAGCGTGGCAGGATCGTCTGGGCGAAAATCTTTACGGGGGTGTGTGGACGATCGGACCGTGGGATCTGCATCCGCTGGCGCTACTGTTCCTGTTGTCGGGAACCCTGATGATTAGCAAGACTTTGCGCATTCCAAAACTTTAACCCGAACGACAAGGGAATGAACACACCCAGGCACAACGCGGCGGCGGTGCTCAGTGTGTGGCCGCTGGGGAAGCTCGCTCCCCAGTAAGACTGGGTTTGCCACGGCGGTGGGGGGGGGGGGG
>JBJXGQ010000310.1:0-2533 GCA_046160525.1 Burkholderiales bacterium | reverse complement strand
CTGGCGGTGTCCCTGGTGTTGATCGCCGATCTGGCGTTGAACTTTCTGCCAGACGAAGCGCGCTGGACACGGGATGCCCAATTGCGTTCGGCTGAAATGCTGGCTGTTCAAGTCGCCGTGATCGCGGGCGATACGGATGCCCTCGGGAGCACGTTAAGAGCGGTGGCGGCCCGTGATCGCTCGGTATTGTCCCTCGCCTTGCGCAACGATAACGGGGAACTCGTTGCCGAGGCGGGAGACCATCAAAAGCATTGGCGTCCCCTGAAAGCGGGGGAAGCCGGGCACGGCCGTTATTCCATTCCCTTGTACCGGCAAGCTTCTTTATGGGGCGAGATGGAAATCGTCTACCGCTCCGCGCTCGATCCCGTTTGGAAAATTCATGCAAGTAGCCCGAGCTTGAAGGTCGCGGCGGTGCTGGTCTCGCTGGGCCTGCTGGCTTACTTTCTGTACTTGCGCCGCGTACTCCAGCATCTGGATCCGGGATCCGTGGTGCCCGAAAGAGTGCGCATGGCCTTCGACGTCTTGACCGAGGGCGTGATGGTGCTGGATTCGAAAGGTCAGGTGGTCATGGTGAACCGGGCTTTCTCGCACATCGCTCCTAGCGACGAGAGTATTGTCGGGCGCAAGCCTTCCGAGTTGGCATGGCTGGCTTCGCGTTTGAGCAAGGATGCCGCGGATCATCCTTGGTCGAGAGCAGTAAGGGAGCGCGAGGCAGTGACGGGGGTAGAGCTGGAAATTCCGCAAGCGAACGCCTCGCCTCGCCGTGTGGTGGTCAATTGCGCGCCCATTCTCGACACCACGGGATCGGCGAGGGGATGTCTGGTTACCCTGGACGATGTCACGGCTCTTAACCAGGCCAATGCCCATCTCATGAAAACCGTTAGCATGTTAAGCGCAAGCCGCAAAGAGATCGAACGGCAAAACGAAAAACTGACACTCTTGGCGCTGCGTGATTCCCTGACTGGATGCTTTAACAGGCGCGCTTTCTTTGAGGTGGCCGAACCTTTGTTCCAAGCGGCCTCGCAACGGCGTGGGCCGCTTTGTTGTGTCATGGCCGATATCGATTACTTTAAGCGCTTCAACGACCAGTACGGCCACTCAGTCGGCGATCAAGTCCTCGTCGCCGTGGCCAAAACCTTGGGAGCTGGCTTAAGGCAGGGAGATCTCCTGTGCCGTTACGGTGGCGAAGAGTTTTGCATCTTGCTGCCGGGAGCTTCCACGCAAGAGGCGATGGAAATCGCGCAACGCTTACGTGAAGCCGTCGAGGCCGAGGCGGGCACAACCGTTCGCAGCACGCAAGGTATGCATATCACTTCGAGCTTCGGCGTTTCGACCCTGCGCGAAGGGGCATCCAGCCTGGCTGCCCTGATCAGCCCAGCCGATGAGGCTTTGTATTTCTCCAAACGCACAGGCAGAAACCGCGTAACGCCCTGGACTTCGAATAAGAAGCTTGGGATGCCCGGCAATACCCTAACCAAGGTAAAGTAGGTCTCCTTGAAAAACTAACGGCGCCTTCCGCCGAGTAGAGATCCGAGTACTCCGCGCAATATCTCGCGCCCCACTTGCGATCCGATGGAGCGTGCCGCGCTACGGGCGGCGGACTGCAGAAGGCCTTCGTGCTTACCACCGCGCGGCCCCGAGGAGCCCATGAGGATGCCGCCGAGGGTCCCCATCACGCTGCCACCTCCATCGTCTCCCGTTTCGCTCTTCTCGCGCGCCGGTTCCGGCTCGCCGGAACCGGCGGCGGTCTTGAGCTTCTCGTAGGCGGATTCACGATCGATTAATTTCTCGTAATGTCCCGCGACAAGGGATCTCTTGATTAGAGCCGAGCGCTCCTCTTGGGTGGCGGGACCGATACGGCTACCGGGGGCGAGAATGAAGGCGCGCTCGACCACGCAAGGACGCCCTTTCTCGTCCAGGAAAGACACTAATGCCTCGCCCACCGCCAACTCGGTGATGGCCTTTTCGGTGTCGATCTTGGGGTTGGCGCGCATGGTGGTGGCGGCGGTCTTCACGGCTTTTTGATCGCGTGGCGTGAAAGCGCGCAACGCGTGCTGCACGCGGTTGCCTAACTGGCCAAGAACTGTCTCGGGAATATCCAGCGGGTTTTGCGTGACGAAGTACACGCCCACCCCCTTGGAGCGAATCAAGCGCACCACTTGTTCGATTTTCTCCAACAAGGCCTTGGGCGCATCGTTGAATAGGAGATGGGCTTCGTCGAAGAAGAAGACGAGTTTGGGCTTTTCCACATCGCCCACTTCCGGCAAGGCCTCGAACATCTCCGAGAGCAGCCAGAGCAGAAAGGTGGCGTAGGTCTTGGGTTGGTTGAGCAACTTGTCCGCGCACAATATGCTCACCACGCCCTTGCCGCCTTCGGTCTGCATGAGGTCTGCCACGCTCAATGACGGCTCACCGAAGAATTTATCCGCGCCTTGCTGTTCCATCTGCAACAAACCGCGCTGAATGGCACCCACGCTGGCGGCCGATACGTTTCCGTAGTTCGTGGTGAACTGCTTGGCGTTGTCGCCCACGT
>JBJXGQ010000309.1:0-3975 GCA_046160525.1 Burkholderiales bacterium | reverse complement strand
CTGCACAACCGTGAAGAGGCTTTGCAATGGCTTTTGAAGAAATCAGCGGCATCATCGCGATGCAAGGATTCGCGGGCTTGAGTTTGTTCAGCGTGCTGCTGCTGATGGCCTTGGGGCTCGCCATCATCTTTGGGCAGATGGGCGTCATCAACATGGCACATGGCGAGTTCATGACCATCGGTGCCTACACCATCTTCATGTTCACCACCTTCACGCAGAATTATCTGCCGGCGGTGGCGCCTTACGCTTTCTTGATCGCCATCTTCGGCGCTTTTGCCATCGCCTTCATCGCGGGCTATCTCGCGGAGTATCTGCTGATCCGGCACTTGTACCGCCGTCCCTTGGATACCTTGCTCGCAACCTGGGGCTTAAGCCTCGGGATGCAACAAATCTTTCGCACAACTTTCGGAGCCAAGGAAGTAAGCCCGGTCATCCCAGAATGGCTACTCGGTTCCTTCCAACCGGTTCCCGGTGTCGACATTCCGGTGAACGGGGTGTTCGTGATGGGCTTGACCGTGATCGTCACCTCGGCGGTGTTTCTGATGTTGTACCGCTCGCGCTGGGGCTTGCGGGTGCGGGCCACGGTCGCCAACAGAACCATGAGCAACGCGGTGGGCATCAACACCAAGAAGGTGGACCGCATGACCTTCGCCATCGGTTGCGGCATCGCGGGTGTCGCGGGCGCCGCCTTTACCACCATCGGCTCCACGGGGCCCACCAGTGGCTCGCTCTACATCGTGGATTCCTTCCTCGTGGTGACGTTTGGCGGGGCGGCAAGCCTCTTTGGAACCATCGCCTCGGCCTTCGGAATCGCGCAAACGCAATCCATCACGGAGTTCTTCCTCACGGGTTCCATGGCCAAGGTGCTCACCTTATTGCTCATCGTGACTATCTTGATGATCCGCCCCCAGGGTTTGTTCGCCAGCAAGATCAGACGCTAAATTCAAAGCTAGGGAGTTAGGCAATGCAAGTGAAGAGTCTGTGGAGTGCCGAACGCGGGTTGGTGAGCATCATCGTTCTCGCGGCCGTGATCTTCGTGGTGTTTCCCCTCATGTTCGATATTTTCCGCTTGAACCTGGTGGGCAAATACCTGAGTTATGCCTTCGTCGCCATGGGCCTGGTGTTGCTGTGGGGCTATGGCGGCATCTTGAGCCTCGGACAAGGTGTGTTCTTCGGGCTGGGCGGTTACTGCATGGCCATGTTCTTGAAGCTCGAAGCCTCCGACCCCGTGAGCACGAAGATCCAATCCACGCCCGGCATTCCGGACTTCATGGATTGGAACCAGATCACCTCGTTGCCGTTGTACTGGGAGCCTTTCAGGAGTCTTCCCTTTACCCTTATCGCTTTGCTGGTGATCCCGGCCTTTCTCGCCTACATCATGGGAGTGGCCATGTTCAAGCGCAGGGTGGGTGGCGTTTACTTCGCCATCATCACCCAGGCCGTTGCGCTGATTCTTTCCGTGCTCATCATCGGGCAGCAAGGGTACACGGGAGGAGTCAACGGCATCACGGATCTGAAGACGATGTTGGGCTGGGACATTCGCACCACCTCGGCCAAGTACATCCTCTACTTCACCAACGGCGCGCTTCTCATCGGTGCCATCCTGGTATGCCGCCATCTACTGGCGAGCAAGCTGGGCATGCTGCTCCTGGCGCTGCGCGACAAGGAAGACCGCGTGCGCTTCAGCGGCTACGACGTGGCGAACTTCAAGATCTTCATCTTCTGCTTCGCCGCCATGTTGAGTGCTATGGGTGGTGCCATGTTCACCTTGCAAGTGGGCTTCATGTCGCCCTCCTTCGTGGGCATCGTGCCCAGCATTGAGATGACCATCTTCGCGGCGGTGGGGGGCAGGTTGTCACTCGTTGGCGCGGTATATGGGGCATTACTCGTGAACTTCGGCAAGACCTACTTCTCCGAAAGCTTTCCGGACCTGTGGCTGTTCCTGATGGCGGCACTCTTCATCGGTGTGGTGCTGGGCTTCCCCAACGGACTGGCGGGATTGTGGGATAGCCATGTGAAGGGTTGGCTAGCCAAGAGAAAAGCCCGCAAGGAAACGGCCCTGGCGGTGGTGGCGCCCGTCGCAGCGCCCGCGGAGTCCAAGCCGGTGAACGTGCGCTCAAAGGACGCTTCCCCAACGGATATCGTGACCCCGCCAGGCGTTAGCGGGCAACAGGCATAAGGCGCGCAATCATGAGCAACGAAATGATTCTCTCAGTGGAAGACCTCACCGTCTCCTTCGACGGTTTCAAGGCGGTCGATGCCTTGAACCTCTACGTGGAAAAAGGCGAGCTTCGCGTCGTGATCGGACCCAACGGCGCGGGCAAGACCACGCTCCTGGATTTGATCTGCGGAAAAACCAAGGCCAGCAAGGGACGCATCAAATTCAAGGACAAGGAACTGACGGACTTGGCCGAGCACGAAATCGTGCGCACTGGCGTGGGCCGCAAATTCCAAACCCCCTCCATTTACGAAAACCTCACCGTGTTCCAGAACCTGGAAGTCTCCTTTCCGCGTGGCCGGGGAGTGTTCGCGAGCTGGCGCTTCAAGCGCACCCAGGATGTGATTGACCGCGTGCAGCAGGTAGCCGAGGAGATTTTTCTGTCCGATTCCCTGAGTATGCAAGCCGAGCTGTTGAGCCATGGGCAAAAGCAGTGGCTGGAAATCGGCATGTTGCTGATGCAAGACCCGGAGTTGCTCATGCTCGACGAACCCATCGCCGGCATGAGCGTGCGCGAGCGCGAGCTGACGGCGGAGCTGCTCGCTCGCATTTGCCTTGACCGCTCCATGATCGTCATCGAGCACGACATGGAGTTCGTCAAGCGCATCGCCCACAAGGTGACGGTGATGCACCAGGGGAAAATTCTCGCGGAAGGCAGCATGGACAAAGTGCAAGCCGACGAGCGCGTAATCGAAGTCTATTTGGGGCACTGACATGACAGCGATGCTAACGGTGGAAGGCTTGCGCGTGAGTTACGGCCAAAGCGAAGCCATCAAGGAGATCACCTTGAGCGCGCAATCCAGCGAGACACTTGCCATCATGGGGCGCAACGGCATGGGAAAGACCACGCTCTTCAAGGCGTTGATGGGAATACTGCCCTCACGCGCCGGCCGCATCGAACTGGACGGCAAGGACTTGGTCAAGGCGGAAAGTTATGAGCGCGTGGCCAAGGGCCTGGCCTACGTTCCCCAAGGCAGGATGATCTTTCCCACCCTGAGCGTGGAGGAAAACATCGAGACCGGGCTGGAGAACGCCAAGGTCAAGAAGATTCCAGAGGAAATCTACGCCCTGTTTCCGGTGCTGTGGGACATGCGCCGCCGCAAGGGCGGAAACCTCTCTGGCGGCCAGCAGCAGCAACTCGCGATTGCCCGCGCGCTGGTGACCCAGCCCAAGGTGTTACTGCTCGATGAGCCTACTGAGGGCATCCAGCCTTCCATCATCAAGGACATCGCGCGCGCGCTGAACGAGATTCGCAAGATCCGCCAGATTTGCATCATCGTATCGGAGCAAGTATTGAGTTTTGCGTTGGACGTGGCGGACCGCCTGCTGGTCATCGAAGGCGGCCGTCTAGTTCACGAGAACAAGCGCGAGGAAGTCGACGCGCAAGTAATCAAGCGGTACCTATCGGTCTAGCGGCCTGGAGCGATGCGTCAGCGCAAGTACGGCGTGCGAGGCGGGCAAAGAGTTCCTCCTCCCCTTGGTGATTCACCTGCCTTGTTCACGAAGTGCTTGGTTCCTCGCGCCGCTTCAGGTGGCTAGATCTTTGAATGACCCATAAACCCAAGGAGACCCCCATGCCAGAGAAGTTAATCAAGATCGACCTTTCCGCCTCCCCCTACGAAAACGAAATGATCCACAACCGCTGGCACCCGGACGTGCCCATGGTGGCGTGGGTGAAACCGGGCGATGATTTCGTCGTCGAAACCTACGACTGGACCGGCGGCTTCATCAAGAACAACGATTCCGCCGATGACGTG
>JBJXGQ010000308.1:0-7181 GCA_046160525.1 Burkholderiales bacterium | reverse complement strand
AGGCCAGCGCTTTGCCTTCAGCTTCCTCCAGATTCGCAGTCGCCCGCGACACCCTTGCCGTTCGGCTAACTCTTCCCCCTGCCGGGTGAGTAGAGGACTTTCACCTCCAAGTGAATGCACCCTGCCGGGCGCACCAACCGTTGACCCGGCGCGCCGGCGCGGCATCGCCGGAACGGTGCTGGTGCACAAAATCGCCGGGGCGGCTGCGGCAGGCAGGGCAAGTCTCGGCGAGATTGCACGAGTCGCGCGCGAAGCGGCGGACGATCTGGGCTCCATGGGCGTGGCCCTCGGTGCATGCACGATCCCCGGAGCGGCCAAACCGAATTTCGAGCTTGACGCCATGGAGATCGAACTTGGCCTGGGCATCCATGGCGAGCCCGGTGTGCAAAAGGCCGTCATGGAGCGCGCCGAACTCCTCGTGGAGCGGCTGCTGAGCGTCATCATTGAAGACAAGGGATTTGCCGCCGGTACACGCCTCGCGCTACTCGTGAACGGCCTGGGAGCGACACCGCCGATGGAGCTTGCCATCGTGGCGCGCGATGCGCTGCGCTACCTGCGCGAGCGTGGCTTCGTGGTGGAGCGCGCTTGGAGCGGAACACTGCTGTCGGGAGATGGCGATCTCGGATTCAGCATGGCGCGCGGCGCCGCGGCCATCGCCGCCCTGCCCGCCGAGGCGTGGGCAACGCCCGAGATTGCACTCTCGAGTATCGCTCACGCACTGCGACGGGCAATCGGGGGAAGTTCCGGTCCGTTCTATGCCACCGCCGTGCTTCGTGCCTCGCGCACGCTCGCGGGCAAGAAGAATCCGGCGCCGGCTGAATGGGCCGACGCATTCACCCAGGCGGTCTCCGCCATCTCCGATTTAGGTGGCGCGAAGATCGGTGACCGCACCATGGTGGACGCACTGCAACCGGCCGCCGAGGCGTTTGCAACCGGCTTGCGTGCAGGCCAGTCAGTAGCGCAATCTTGGGCCGCGGCTACCGAAGCCGGCCGAAAGGGATGCGATGCAACCGCCGCGATGGTGCCGCGCCTGGGGCGTGCGAGCTACCTGGGTACGCGCGCCATGGGCATCCCCGACGCAGGCGCCACGGCCGTGACCGTATGGCTGTACGCCTTGATACCGCATGTTGGCTGAACCGCTCCGTGGCTGAATCGCCGTTTAAGGTTAAAGTGCGATCATCGTAGGCAGCGCGATCAGGAGAAGACCATGGCACTAGACCTATTGATACGCGGCGGCACCGTTGTGGACGGCTCTGGTGGCAAGCGCTTCAGCGCGGATATCGGCATTTCGCGAGGACGCATCGCCCAGATAGGGCGCATCACCGAATCCGCGCAGCGCGTCATCGGCGCTGACGGGCTGATCGTATCGCCGGGATTCATCGACGGCCACACTCACATGGACGCACAGGTGGCGTGGGATCCCCTGGGAAGTTCCTCCTGCTGGCACGGCGTCACGTCGGTTGTGATGAGCAACTGCGGATTTACGCTCGCCCCTTGCAAGCCGGCCGACCGCGAGTGGTACGCGCGCTGCCTTTCCTACGTCGAGGATATTTCGGTGAATGCGATGGCCGCGGGCATCGACTGGACCTGGGAAACTTTTCCCGAATACATGGCCGCGGTCGAACGCTTCCCCAAGGCCATCAACCATGGCATGTACATCGGTCATTCGGCGGTGCGCATGTACGTCATGGGCAAGCGGGCACAAACCGATAGCGCGAGCCCGGACGAAGTGCGCCGTATGGCACTCCTGGTGCAAGAGGGGCTGAAAGCCGGCGCCCTGGGTTTTTCCAGTTCGCGTACCCACACGCACATGACTCCCGATGGCACGCCGGTGGCGAGCCGCATCGCGGAGTGGGACGAGATTGAACAGATTATTGCCGCCATGGCCGAGCTGGGCGCCGGCATTTACCAGACGGGCCCCGACATCACCAACCGGGCCGTCAATCGCGCGTTTCTCGAACGCATGCGTTATTTCGCCCTCACCTATAAGCGCCCCATCATGTTCGGCGTGGTTTCCACCCGCCAGGGCGAGGATCCTTGCACGTGGCAGGATCAGACGCGCTTCATCGACGACACCAATGCCGCCGGCGGGCGCATGTTCGGGCAAGGCACTACGCGCTCCATCAACGCCATCTTCTCGCTCAAATCCTATCTGCCCTTCGACGTGCTGCCCGCGTGGAAGGCGGTGCGGGCACTTCCGCTGGAGGAACAAAAACGCCGCCTGCGCGATCCCGCCGTGCGCCGCGAGTTGGTGGCCGCGGAAGCCACCATGAATCCGAAATCGAACACGCTGCAAGGCGGAGGTGCCGCGACAACAGACGCGCGCAAACCGGACTATTCCAACCTATTCGCTCTGAAGGGCGTGGACTGGGACGATCCCGCCGTGGAGGACATCGCCAAGGCACGCGAGCAACATCCCGTGGAAACCATCATCGATCTATGCCTGGCTGACGAAAACCAGATCTACGTTCAGCCCCTGGTAAACGAGTCGCCCGAGGACATTCTGGGCATGCTCAAGCACGAGAACACACTCGTCACCTTTTCGGATTCCGGGGCGCACGTCTGCCAGGAAATGGGCTCGTCGTTACAGACGCACTTCTTGAACTACTGGGTACGCAAGCGCGGCGCTTTCACGCTCGAACAGGCCATTAAAAGATTGACGCACGATAACGCCGCCGCTTGGGAGCTTCCAGACCGGGGCCTCATCAAGGAAGGGTACAAGGCGGATCTCGTGCTGTTTGACGCGGATCGAATCCGCCCCTGCTTGCCAACGGTCGAGACTGACTTGCCGGGCGGCGAGCGTAGGTTGGTGCAGAAAGCGGAGGGAATCCGCGCCACCATCGTCAACGGCCGCGTGGCCTTCGAGAATGGAGAATCCACGGGTGCCTTCTCGGGCGAGGTGCTGAAGGGAAAGCTCGCGTCGTAGAGTAGTGGTTGTTTTGATTCACAGCACCGGTCACTGGTTTGCGCTCGCCGCGGGAAAGGCCGCGCCACGGCGCACGAGGACCGAATGATGATCATCATGGTAAGCAGTGTCGAATCCCCCCCGGGCAAGAAGTAACTGCCGAATGGGTGCCTCGTTAGGTAGAACAGCGAAGTCGATGCGGTACTTGGCGAAGAGCGTTTCCCAATACGGACCGCCCCAGTATATTTCGAGAAATTCCCTGAGGAATTGATCTCCGTATAAGTCGGCACGGCCATCGATAAAGACTTGGGGGTTCGGATAGAGCGCATGGATGAGATAACCACCCTCTGCGTATCCGTTGAACATGCGTCCGCCAATACCTTGCTTGCGTACGAATTCGGCTGCCTTGACCGGCAAACGTCCTTCGATTTTCGCATTTGACCGCTCCACCAGCTTGGGATAGGGGAGTAAGAGGACCAGGCTGACCACAATCAAGATCACCCAATTCAAGGCGAAGCCCTTGACGCCAAGGTCGGTGCCTTGCCTTATCCTCCGGTCCAATATAGGACGCAGGGGGCTATCGCGCAATGCCACGGCAGTGAAGGGGACCAAAATTAAGGCTACCAAGGGCAAATGGCGCACCGATACAAACCCCGCGAACAACATCGACGCGGGCAGCAAGTACTCCGTCAAATCCGGCTTGGCCGGCCGGTATGTCCATGCCGCAAGATACCCGAACACCAGGGCGAGAAATATTTTCCATGTGGTCTGGTGAAAATTGGGGCTCTGCCATTCTTGGATCATCGAGAGCGCCGTGGTCATCTTCATGACTTCGAAGGGATATAACCAGTGGCGAAAAAATTCAGGATTGACCGCCGTCGCCAACCCCGATACCAGGGCAATGACCGTCAGTCTCGATAGACGCCCCCGGTAGGTTGCATCCTTGATTGGCCGAATCCAATACATGATCCATTCGCTCGCCACGAAGAGGCCGAGCACGAATAATCCGATCATGTATCCGCCGTGACCGTTTACCCAAAGCACCGCGGCCGGCGGCATGAACCACAGCCAGCGATCCTCATTCAGATATTTGAACGCCACCAATGAGTAAATGAAAAAGGCGAAAAATACATAAGTAACCAATTGCGGCCGCGGAGTGAAACCACCCTTGGTGGTTATGGTGAATGCCAGGGCAATCACCAGGGCGAGCGTGGTGGAACCGAGCAATCGCGCGGCGGCTCTGTAGGCGATGTATATGGCAAGAGTGCTCAGCAGCGCCGTAAGGCAGCGCACTCCGAGATCCCCGGCCAGCGAGAACACGCCGAACAATCCCACTTGGAACAACCATTCGTGAAGGATCCAAGGTCTACCCTCGAAGGTAAAGGAGAAGGGGTCTCCCTTGGGGAATCCGTGGCTTACTAAATATTCGCCTGACTTCAAATGCCAGAAGTAGTCCGGATCGCCGAGTCCGGCCAGCGTGATCAAGACCAGAAAGAGGATGAGGAATGTAAGCTTGGGGAAATCGAGCCAGCGGATTAGCCTGAAGAGCATGGAGTTATATCCAGTATTAATCTTGGATCGTACGAGACACCGAGGTAAGCAAGCGGCTGGTTTCAACCTCCGCAGCGCTGGAGATATCGTCTTTCGATGTAGGCAGGGACATGCGATTGACGAAGTAAAGCGGGCGCCGCTTCGATTCGTTGAACATGCGGCCCAGATACTCTCCAATCACGCCGATACTCATGAGTTGTATGCCGCCCAGGAACAAAACCACGGTCATCAGCGACGGGTAGCCCGCCACGGGATTACCATGCAGTAGTGTGTCAGTCACGATGTAAAGACCGAACACGAAGGCCCCCAAGGCGGTGGCAAGACCGATGTAGGTGGCAACCTTTAGCGGTGCGATGGTGAAAGACGTAATGCCTTCGAGAGCGAAATTCCACAGCTTCCAATAGTTCCACTTGGTTTTGCCGGCGAAGCGGGCATCGCGGACATAACGCACCTCTTTCTGCGCATACCCGATCCAGGCAAATAAACCCTTCATGAAACGGTGCTGCTCGCGCAGTTGCGTCATGGCTTCCACCGCGCGCCGGCTGAGCAACCGAAAATCTCCGGTGTCGGCGGGTATGTGCACTTTCGCCGTGCTCTGGATCACTCGGTAGAACATGCGCACGATATATCTCCTCGGCGCGGAGTCCCCGCGCCGCTGGGTGCGCTTCGCGTAGACGACGTCGAAACCCTCTCGCCAGTGAGCCACCAAGGCCGGAATGATTTCAGGCGGATCTTGCAGATCGGCGTCGATGACAATCACGGCGTCACCGCTCGCATGATCGAGCCCCGCCGTCATTGCGATCTCCTTGCCAAAGTTCCGGCTGAGATCAATCAAGCCGACGCGAGGGTCCGCAACCCGGAGGTTGGATATCACGCTCAACGTGCCATCGGTACTGCCATCGTTGACGTAGAGAACTTCACTCCGCATGTCCAGCCCATCAAGGACTGCCATCAATCGCGCATGAAAGGAAGCGAGTACCGGTTCCTCGTTATAGGCGGGTATTACCACAGACAGGTGGTTCCCAAAGCCCCCGTTGCTTCCCGTCATCCGAGCGTCCTCCGGGCTTCGTTTGAAGAAAATGTCCACAGCCGGTTCCCCGTATAGTTCCACGCGAGCACCACGCCGGCGGCGATGACCTGCGCGACGAGGTAGTGAAGCGAAGCCAAAGCGATCAAGGCGCTCATCAGACCGGCATTGAGCGCGAGACCCAAGGCGGAGACGAGCAGGAACTTGCTCAGAGCCGAGGCGTGGGAGGTGGTCCTCGTGAACGTGAAGCGTTGGTTCAAGGCATAACTGAGCACGGCTGCGGCCAAGAACGCGCAAGTGGAGGCGGCTATGACGTTCATTTTCACGGCCTCTGCAAGAACCACGAGGATCGCAAAGTGCGTGCAAGCGGCGCCAATTCCAATGAGGGCAAAAAGAAGCAACTCACGGCGCACGAAGATTGGGTTCTTCCAAGGCAATGACGAGGATGTCACTTACGTCTTGCGCGCCACGGCGAGCAGCGACACGCCAAAGGGCAGAGCAAACCTGCCGATCAAATGCCGCTCGCTCCCCAACACCCACGCAAGGAAGCGGTTGATCGGCGCGAAAGGAATGTCCAGCCCCGCCGCCTCTTTGCGCGAAGGGACAAGACGGTGAATAAGCCGAACCATGCAGGCCACGGGAAAGAGCCAGGTGTTGAAGTAGGTGATTCTCTCGGCGGTAAGCCCAGCGTCCGCCATGCGGCGCGCCAGCATCGCGTGCCGGTACCGCCGCCGGTGATGGTGTTCTTCGTCGTGCGGACCCCACAAAATAGGAAAGGCGGGCACTGCTATCACGATACGGCCTTCTGGACGAAGGAGTTTGGCAACCGAACGAAGCGCTGCCGAGTCATCGTCCAGGTGTTCGAGTACATCGAGCATGAACACCACATCGAAGGCACCAAGGTTAGTAGGAAGATTGCCTGGCAACCCGCCCTTGTATATCACCCCGGCACAACGCTCTTGCGCGAATTTACGCGCGAGATCCTCCGGTTCTATCCCAACCACTTCTCCATACTCAGAAAATAGAGAAAGATTTCCCCCCGTGCCACACCCAATATCGAGGATACGGGCCGAGGCGGGAAGTGACAGGCGAGAAAGAACGCTTCGAACGATGGCTCGCCTTCCAACGAACCACCAGTGCTCGTCCTCGGCGGTCCGCATGGCGTGGTAGATGACCTGTTCCATCGTTTTAGTAATTCGCCCTTGGGCGCGGAAGACAATAGCGATTGGGCCCGAGGAACGACAGCTCCCGTGGCCCAACGCACCGGTAAGCTCCGATACTAACGGTCAGGTCATGGAGCGTCTTTAGACCCAAAATTGGAGGTTATGGAACTTACAGCATCTCTTCGCGCCACAATCCGAGGTTGCGTTGCAAGGGGCGGTCCGAAAAACTGAACAACACCGTCCCGCCAAGGGTGTGAAAGGAATAGGGCTGCCAAGCGGGCACCACGAAGGTATCGCGCGGTTTGAACTCGAAGCGCTGGCCGCCGATGTTCACCGCCCCCTCCCCCTCGATCACGCTGAACACGGCGCCATCGGTGCTACGGTAGGCTTGGCCCTCGAATCCCTTGGGTAGCCATTGCACGAAGGTGGCGATCGAGGGCATGGGGTAGCCGCCCGTGGCTGGATTGATGTACTGCATCTTGTAGCCATGGGCCGCGTGGGCAGGGCCGTTGCGGCTCAGGTGTTCCAGCGTCTC
>JBJXGQ010000307.1:0-8166 GCA_046160525.1 Burkholderiales bacterium | reverse complement strand
AGGAGAAGCCGGTATATGCGGAAACGTCAATTTTGCATGACATCGAGCCCCCCATTGGATGAAAACCAGATCCACGCGTTTTATCGCCTTCGCGCTAGTCATCTTCCTCGTTGTGGCCGGCGCGGCCGCTTGGGCAATTGGCTATGCCACCTATGAGCGCCTGCACAGTCTTCATGCGCCGGTGTTCGCCGCCGATGGGCAGAGCATTTACTACGTGCGCCGCCGCGCCCAAGCCTTCGTCATTGGATTCGGCGCGGAGTTCTTCACTCTTCCAGCCACGGTCTTTCTGTTGAGCGATCACGTTACGCTGGAGCGAGTTGCGCTGGATTCCCGTAAGACCGAAACATTACTGGTTTGGGATCGCACTCCGGCAAGCGGGCGGCGCTTTGATGCCTACCGCAGGGGTGCTTTTGCCGTCTTCGCTGCGCACCTGAAGCCGCTGGAAGATGGCGTGCGCTACGAATTGGGTATCACCTTGCACAGGGTTCCCATGGCCCGGCACTACGTCTCGCAAGGCCAATGGCCAGCAGCGCAATCCAAGGGGGCGGACTGGCGGGAGGGTTATACGGGAAGCGCTCTGGATTACGACGCCATGGTGAAGGATTCCCATGAACTGCTTGTACTCCCCGGCAATACGATTTATCCGAGCGGGGTAGTGCTCTACGACCATTCGAACGGTACAAGCGATGTACTCGTGAGTTCATCCAACTTTCCTGAGCGCTACCGTAGCGCCATCGAAAAGGAAGAACTGGATCTCGTTTCGCAGTTCGCCCAAGTGCAGCGCCTGCGTGAAATGCGTGCCGCAAAGGAACGTATTGAAGCCGGCCTAAAGGCTCAGGGTGTGCCGGAACATAGCGCGGCATTGCAGACCATCAAGGAAATGCAGAAGCTTGGCTATTATCGCAAGCCCACTACGCTCACGGCGCGGCTATTAGCCTCCAACGCGGTAATGAACGATGGCGTTCCCTTGGTGGAGATCACGCCGGAGGAGTTTCGCTTCGGCATATTTCCTGACATCGAAAAGGCCACCGCGGCACCAGGCGAGGCAATCGAGAAGTCCATGGGCGATTACATCGTGCACCAGGACTTCGGAACCAGCTTGAAGCTCAACCGCTTGCTTGATGCCGGTACAAAGCGATTCTGGGTGCGGACCGGGCGCGCGGTTTACGAGATCACAATCGAGAAGCCGTAAGCCCGCTCTAAGATACGGACGTTCCGCAGCCGGAACAAAACTGTGCGTTGCCCGGGAGCGGCTGGTTACATTTGCCGCACGCTGAGGCCTGCGGTGCAGCCGTGCTGCTGGTGAAGAGCTTGATTATGGAATCGGAGTTGCGGAAGAGCGCCACGACCAACCACATCGCGCAAGCGGAGATGCCCAGGACGAAGAGCCAGTCGTAGAGTTTGCGCGGCCCGGAAGCCAAGAGCGGCTTCAGCGCGATGAGCAGCACGCTGTAGCTAAACGAGACGATGGTCAAGACGGCAACCGCCACCACAATGCTACCCAGGAAGCCTGTTCGGCCGCCTTGCATACGTAGCTGAAGCGTGCTGCGCTGGGCGATCAGCCAGACCATGAACAAGGCACCGCCGTAGGAAAATAGCTTGACCAGCTGCGAGGCAGTGAGCTTATCCGTGCCGAGGGTGGCGCGCTTGAACAGGCTCAGGTCGCCCAGGAGGCTACCGAGTAATAGCAAGACGAAGATGATGACCATGTATGGGGCCAGCCACACCCAAGCGCCGCCGGCGGCGCTGGAATTCACTGCTGCGGAGTCAACAGGCATCGATGGTGCCGTATGGGTGGTCATAGGGGTTTCTCCTCTTAGGTGCAAGACGTAGCGCGGGAGCCAGGAGAGCGAACCTCATCCGGGCCGTGGCCGCGCGGCGTATGGGGCATAACTTTCCGCCAGCCGGAAGTTTTGCTCCACCCATATCGGACGCGCGGGCCGAACCTTGATGGCCCAGGGGTAGTTCCGATATAGGCATAGCCCCTTGCCGCGGGGATTGGCTCTGGCCGAAACGCAAGGGATAATGGTGCCCTCCATCAAGCAAACCAGCATCTCGTGAAGAATAGAAGGGCTCTGATTATCGGCGGCTCCGTTGCCGGCCTCTTTGCCGGCAACCTGCTGCGCCAGCAAGGCTGGGAAGTGGATATCTATGAACGCGTGGCGGAGCCCCTCTCCAGCCGGGGCGCGGGCATTGCCACCCACAAGGAATTACTCGATCTTTTGAGTCGCGTGGGCGTCCCGTCCGAGGAGACGGTGGGCGTGAGCCTGCGCTCCCGGGTGGTGTTCGGGTCCGCCGGCGATATCGTGGGCGAACTGGAATATCCACAGGTTCTCACCTCCTGGGGACGGATATACGAATTATTGCTGGCGCAGTTTCCGTCCGGACACTATCACCAGGGCGTGTCGGTCCTTCGCGTGGAGCAGAACGACAGCGAAGTGACGGCCCATTTCGATGACGGCAGCCGCCGCAGCGCGGATCTGCTCATTGCCGCCGACGGCACGCGCTCCACCGTTCGCGGGCAGTTCTTGCCGCAGGTGACGCCGCTCTACGCTGGTTATGTGGCGTGGCGGGGCGTGGCCGAGGAGCCGCACCTGAGCCCTGAGACCCACGAGGATTTGTTCGGCCGTTTCAGTTTTTGTCTGCCGCCGGGAGAGCAGTTGGTGGGCTATCCCATCGCGGGCGATGGCAACAGCGCCGAGCCGGGCAAGCGCCGCTACAACATCGTGTGGTACCGGCCGGCGGACGAGAAAAGCGATATGGCGGATATGCTCACGGACGCTCAAGGCAAGTTACATGAGTTCGGGATTCCGCCGCCGCTGATTCGTCCAGAGGTCATCGCCAAGGTGCGAGCCGATGCGCACCGCCTGTTGGCCCCTCAATTCGCGGAAGTCCTGGACCGCACGGCCCGGCCGTTCTTTCAGCCCATCTACGATCTGGAGTCTCCGCGCTTGGTGTTTGGACGCGTGGTGCTCATCGGGGATGCGGCCTTCGTGGCTCGTCCCCATGTAGGCATGGGCGTGACCAAGGCTGGGAGCGATGCGGCGGCTCTTGCCGCAGCGCTGGCGAACCCGGCGGCGAGGTATAGTGAAGCCTTGCTGGAATTTGAGCGCAAGCGTTTGCATGTGGGGGGGGCCATGATCGCCCGAGCACGCCATCTAGGCGCCTACATGCAGGCGCAGATTCGCACGGAACAAGAGCGCGCCATGGCCGAGCGGTACCGAACGCCCGAGTCGGTGATGCGCGAAACGGCTGTCGCATTTGCAATTTAGATTAAGGAGGCAACATGCCCATAGGAAAACTCGATCACTACACCATTCGCACCACGGATTTGGAGGCTTCTCGCAAGTTCTATACGGAAGTCATGGGCTTTACCGTGGGCCACCGCCCGCCCTTCAAATTTCCCGGGCTGTGGATGTACAACGGCACCACTTTTCCCGAGACCTACGGCGTGGTGCATATCATCGGCGTCGATCCTGATAACAAGGAAGAGCTCAACGCCTACATGGGTGACCGCTACGATGTCAGCATGTTGAAGGGGACCGGGACCGTGGACCACATGGCATTCCGCGCCACGGGGTTCGAGGAAACCAAAACCAAGCTGCGCAAGCAAGAAGTGCCTTTCCGCGAGGCCACGGTTCCCGATCTTGGATTACACCAAGTGTTCCTGGAAGATCCGAGCGACGTCACCATTGAGCTGAACTTCTTCGCCGCCGATCAAGGGTGATTCTCGCCCTGGCGGGCGGTGTCGGTGGCGCCAAGCTCGCCACGGGCTTGGCTCGCGTACTGCCTGCGTCCGAACTCACGATAGTCGTCAACACGGCGGACGACTTTGAGCACCTGGGCCTGCACATCTCGCCGGACCTTGACACGGTCATGTACAACCTCGCCGGTATCCACAATCCGGAACTAGGTTGGGGCATTGCGGGCGAGACGTGGAATTTCATGGCGGCGTTGAAAATGCTGGGCGGCGAAACCTGGTTTCAGTTGGGCGACCGCGATCTCGCGACCCATATCGAGCGCACACGAAGACTGAAGGCAGGGGAGAGCCTGTCGGCGGTCACCCAGTCTTTGTGCGAGCGGCTCGGAGTGCGGCACCGAGTTGTGCCTATGAGCGAAGAGCCCGTGCGAACCATCGTGCACACGGATCGCGGGGTTCTGGCTTTTCAGGATTACTTCGTGCGCCTGCGCTGCGAGCCCGTGGTCAATCGTATCGAATACGAGGGTGCGGACCGTGCGCGCATGAGCGCGGGTTTCGAGGCGGCATTGAGCGATGACCATCTGCAATGCCTGGTGATCTGCCCGTCCAACCCCTTTCTCAGCATCGCTCCCATGCTGGCCACCGGCGGCGCCAGGGAAAAATTACGATCCCGGGGAGTTCCCATCATCGCGGTGTCTCCCATCGTGGGCGGTCATGCGATCAAAGGGCCTGCGGCGAAAATTTTCAAGGAATTGGGCCGCGAAGCTTCTGTAACCGAAGTCGCACGCTTTTATCGGGGGCTTGTGGATAGCCTTGTCGTGGACGAGGCGGATCGAACCATGTCGTCCGCCATTGCTGAGCTAGGCATCGAACCGGTTGTCACCCATACCATCATGCGTAACCAAGAGGACCGGGAGCGTGTGGCTAGGGAGGTAATCGAATTGAACCGGTCACGCCCGCCAAGCCAGAGTTTCGCATAACCGATCCGGTTCACTTCATTGGTTCAGCCCAACCTAACCTCACTATGTCTTGATGCCGCGCGTTACAGGCAACTTGAGCAGCTTGCCTGCGTCGAGAAACCCCTGGTCCAGCGTCAATATCTTCTTGGCGCCGTGGTTCGCCGCAATGGCCAAGTGAAGGGCGTCGCCGCCACGTAATCCAGTCGCAAATCGCTCGATGTATTCCCTCGCCAGCCCGAAATCAGCGACCGTCGGCGCAAGTACGTTGAGTGAGTCACTCACCAGGCTGTCGAACTCGGCGAGCACGGTCCGCGCGTCCGCCTCATTGAGGCGTTTCATCCTGACTTCGCGCGCCACCACGCTGGCCAGCTCTAGCGCAGTCCAGTGGCTAATAAATAGGCCGCCGGCCGGAAGCTTGCCGGCGTAAGCCTCGACTTGAGAACTCGCAGGTTCGGCGAGCAGCAGCGGTGTGATGAAACTGGTATCGAAGTAATGCACCGTTTATCGCGCCTCATCACGAGCGGCGCGAATGAGGGAGGCGCTGTCCTGCGACCAACTCGGGAGCTTCTCGCGGAACGATGCGCGGGGGGCGACGGCACGTTTTGGCTGTTCCACCGGAGAGAGCCGAACAACCGGCTGCCCGTGCCGGGTGATGAGAATCTCTTCACCTTGCTCAGCTTGGTGGATGAGTTCGCTAAGCTGGGCTTTGGCAGCCGCTAAGCTGACGATTCGCATGGCCGGTCCTTTATGGTCAAAGAATTGGTCAATTATAAGCAGTCTTATCCAATATGGTATGAGTCTGAACTTGGGTACGTGTTTCCAACGAGGAATGAGTCTGAAGCGCGGTAATTGGGTCGATCATTGTGGCTATGGTGATCGACATGAACGAATCGAAACTCAGGACGCTGGAGCAGTTGCGGGCGTTTCTACAGGGCACGCTGGAGGTGGAGTTTTCCCCTACCGTGGGTCAGGACAAAGCCCAACGCTACGCCCACATTCAAGAGTTGGTAGGCCGCTTTGGCTATGCCCGCCTGCCCCGATCCGGCAAGGCTGTGGTGCTGCGCTACTTGGCCGAAACTCGCACACGCCCCACGCCGTCTCGTTCGACAGGCCGTAGTAGCGGATTTAGCCGGCCTTGATCATGGCGGCCATCCCCTGTACTTGTTAGTGGATCGAGGGACCGCCTTTTTCCTTGCAAGGATCGAACTCCGTCGCGCCGAACATGGGCACGTTTCGCTGCGGCCAGTGGATCTGATAAAGGTCGATACGCTCGATTTGTAACCGGGCCAGACTGGTGTCTACCGCCTCCGCGATGACGGCGGGTGTGAGATCCGTGCGGCCATTGCGGATCCAGTCGCGCCGGCCGGGGCCGGCGAGCTTGGTGGCGATCACCAGGCCATCGCGGGGATGGCGTGCGAGCCAAGTACCGAGATAGGTCTCCGTGCGCCCTTGCGTGCGCCCATTGGGCGGCACCGGGTACATCTCCGCCGTGTCGATGAAATTGATGCCCTGGGCCACGGCGTAATCGAGTTGCGCATGCGCCTGCGCTTCGCTGTTCTGTTCGCCCCAGGTCATGCTACCCAGGCAAACCTGAGAAACGTTCAAGTCCGTGCCGGGAAAGGTTCGGAACTTCATGGCGGTCTCCAAAATTGGAATGCGTTCAGCGAGTTCGAGGCGATTATCCCTTGATTACACAGGCTCGATTAAACACCCTGGCATTCGTTTGAAGTCAGCGGGATTGGTTGTTAGCACGGGAAAACCGAAGCGAATGGCGGTCGCCCCAATAACCAGGTCAAAGGTTCCAAGTGTCACACCCTTGGGTAATGCGCTCACGAGTTGTGCATGGAACCTTGCGACTTCCAAATCGAACGGCAGTGGACGAAATAGCTTGAACATCTCTTCCACGAATGCCGATCGCCGTAAGCGCCTTTGTTCGGTGTTGGCAAAGTGGACTCCAACCAGTAGCTCGGAACACGTTGCAACAGAAATGTACCCCTCACCATAGGCCGATTTGTAACTCGCTAAATTTATGGCGGAAGGATCTTTTTCCAAGCGGACCAATACGCCTGTGTCAATGATCAATCCCATTCGATAACATCTGGACGCATTCGAGCAAGACCACGCTCGATGTCACGGGCGAAGGCATCGCTCTCTTTGGGGCCAAGCCTTGGTAGTGATGCGATCAGCGCATTGAGTTGATCGAGCGGGACGCCGCCGGAAGGTACAGCGGGTACGATACGAGCCACTACTTCTTTTCCTCGCACGACGTCAAATTCCGCACCCTGGTAGCGTACTTGGCTCAGGACGTCGGAAAAGCTTCGTGCAGCTTCTGTAGCGGTGATTTGCTTGGTTGCCATATATGGTCCGGGTCTGGGATAACAGTTCATTTGTCAGAATATCATATAATCAGATAAACCTCACGCCAATTCGTCTCTAGGAATGCTTGAAAGACATCCAGGCGCTCATGGAGTGCGAAACTCCGCCGCCTTCCATCATGATCCCCAAGATCAAATCGGCGGAAGAGGTGCAGTTGCTGGACACCTTGTTGTCCGCGAAAAACTCGAAGCACATTCGCTTTTGCGTCATCATCGAAACCAACCAGGGTTTGGAGCGTGCCCACGAGATCGCGCGCTCCTCGGAGCGCATCGATTCCATGATCCTGGGAGCGGTGGATATGCCGGCCGATTTGCGCTGCGCGAAAGCCTGGGAGCCATTGCTATATACGCGGCCCTTGGTCCACGCCGCGGCGAGCGCGGGAATCGATTTGCTGGATGTGCCTTTTCTGAATCTCGACGACCCCGAAGGCTTGCGCCAGGAAGCGCAAGGCTGCGCGAGACTGGGATTCACCGGTAAGGCTTCGATCCATCCCAATCAATTGCCCATCATCCACGAGGCATTCACGCCCGCGGAGGCGCAGAGCGCCAAGGCCCGCAAGGCCGTGGCAGCCTTCGAGCAAGATCTGTCCGGCTTGGTCGTCGTGGACAATGAGTTGATCGAGATTCCCGTGATCCGTTCCATGCAGCGCATTCTCGCGGTGGCGGAGCGGATCGAGCGCAAGGGCTAGGGTCAAAAGACCCAACTGCTGGATGGAGTTAGCGGCTGGTCTAACGCTCTGCCGTGATAATGAAAGACCTGATACCTCGCCACTCACGAAATCGTATAGCTGGTCTGCACTTCGAGGGTGCTTTGGCCAGGGGGAATGTCAAGAAGGCGTAGTCTTGGTGAGGATCCCTTCGACATAAGAGAAGGGCCGCGGGATAGAATGAGCGGGAACTAACCGCAATTAAGTGGAGATTGGGCGATGACCATGCAGCCTTCTAAAGCGTATGTCCGAACGGATGAGCACGGTGTGCTTAGGGTGGACGAGAGCCGCGTCATGCTCGACTCGGTTATCGCGAGTTTTGCGCAAGGCTACTCGGCCGAAACGATTCAGCAACAGTACCCGGCATTGACCTTGGAGCAAGTGTACGGCGCGATCGCCTGGTATTTGGCGAACGTGGAAGAAGT
>JBJXGQ010000306.1:0-4827 GCA_046160525.1 Burkholderiales bacterium | reverse complement strand
TTTTCGTAACTATTGAGGGCGAGCAATCTTCCATCGGGAAGGAGACCGATGCTTTCCAGGGCACTTAGAAGGCAATCAGGAGTCAGTGTGGCGAATGGCAACGTCATGCCATGCAGATTACTCCTGTAGTACCCATCCTCACAAGGATCTGGCCCGCACCCCAAGCCATATGTACAACCCCGTTAGCCGGCCAGCGCTCTAATCACACCGAGACTGAAATGATCTTCCGCAGCCAATGGACTTGCGGAGTTTCACGGCCATTGAAATGGCCAATCCAGACCGATGAATCTACAAGCGTCACGTCCAATCCGTGAAGCGATTGCGGCGCAACTCGGAAAGGTCACTCTCCCACTTTGGTTTTCCAAGGGAAGTAACGCGGCTCGCGCACACCGGCCGAGACCAGGTCTATTTCTTACTCGGGTCGTCGGCGGGATTCACGTAGACGGTGCCCGTGGGCCCCGTTCCGGTCACGTAGATGGTGACGGATTCATCCTTGGTCATCGCGAAGTGATTGGCGCCTGGCGGTTCGGTGTAGAAGCTGCCCGCCGGTAAGGCCTTCAGCTTGGTCTCATCGAAGGTGTCGCCGTGCGCGAAGTAAAACGTACCGGAGACGACGATTCCCACGCGGTCATCAGGGTGAGCATGGGGTTGAATCTTGCTGTTGGGGCCGAGCTTCAGGAACACGGTATAGAGCCCGGCTTGCTTGGGGCTGCCCGACAACACGCCCATCTGCAATCCGCCCACGCCCGACGTACCGGCTTGGGTGGTGGCCGATTGCGGGGTCTTGATCTCATCCGGCGCGAGCCTGACCAGCCGCTTGTCTTCCTGACCCCATGCAGTGCTGGCAGCGATGCAGCCAGCCACGAATACGAATGTAGTTGCCTTCACGATCTCTCCTCCGAAAAACCAACTAAAACCTTCTTCAACGCAAAGACGCAAAGGACGCGAAGAAACCCCTTTTAGATTTTCTTTGCGCCCTTTGCGCCTTTGCGTTGAGAGCCTTTGCCGTCTTGGGACACCAAGTAAGCCCGGGCATCTTATCGTACTCTCTCACGGCGGAGCTTTGCCCGTCCACACCCTAAGCCTCCAGCCAGCGGCGCGCAACAGGTGCGCGGCGCACCGACAAATCCAGCAGATAGAAGACCAATGCCGCCAGCGCGAACCACCGCCAGAGAGGCTTCTCGGTTTGGCCGGTTTCGCCGTAATCGGCAAAGATGTCTTCCAGCGTTGGCGCGTATCTGCCGCCAGTTTCTTGCGCGATGGCGCGCAGGAGTTCGGTGTTGGGAGGCAGCGAACGCAACTCATCGGAGAACGGGTAATACAAGCTACGCACGCCGGTAGCGCCCGCCCACTGCGCGCTGATGCCTCCGCCCGGCATCAGTTCAAACCGGAAGGGCGCGGCGGTGGAGGTGGCCACGGGCATCTTCAGTTGGTAGAACCCAGGTGCGATCTGGCGCATGGCGGCCACGCTGGTTGCGCCTTCGGGGGTGCGGACCCGGATTTGCGGCGCGAGTTGGTCGCGAAAGGTTCCATCGGGGTTTGCCGCGTGTACTTCCACGACGGCCTCATCGCCTTCGCGCCGCACGGCGAAGCGCAGTTCCTCGTTCAATTCCCGGCGCATGGTATCGCGCACGAGCTGGCCCCAAAATTTTCCGTAACCCTTCCAGTTGATCCATTCCGCGGCCCAACGGTTCTTCACGTCGGAGGTAAAGGCAACCGTCTTGCCCAAGCCGTGGTGCCAGCGCGCGAGAATGGGAGCACCCGATTCTGAAGTGAGCAACACTTCCGACAGCGGTTTGGCTTGCGTGCTGGCGAATCCCTTGAGCGGTGGCGCGTCCTTGAAATCTATGCCGCGCAGGGCTTCGATGCGCCGCTTGACCAACACGCGGAAAGGTTCTTCCACCAAATTGGCGCGCACGGCGTTTTGCGTGTCCTCCACGAAGATCTGCGGCACCATCTGCGCTGTTTGCGCATGGTATGCGCGCCCCTTGCCCCACTTGGCGATATTGCCCATCAATTCTTTGTCCGCGCCCATGCCCAATGCAACAGTGGAAACGCTGATCTGCTCCTTGGTCATGCGGTTGAGCAAGCGCTCGAAATCCGCCGGCGCGGTATCGCCATCGGAGAGCAGGATCACGTGCTTGGATTTGGCTCCAGACTTCGCCAGCACCCGGTAGGTGATCTGAAGCGCCGGATAAATGTTGGTCTGCCCGCTCGCCTGAATGCGGCTGATGAGATCCTCGGCCTTCTTGCGGCTGCGCACGTACTGCAGGGGCACCGTTTCGTAAGGCTGGGAATCGAACGTGATGACGGCAAAGCGGTGCTGCTCTTCGAGCATTTCCAGGGCGGCGATGGTGGCGGCCTTGGCCAGCTCGATGTTGCGGCCTTTCATGCTGTAGGAACGGTCCAGCACCACGGCCAGGGCCAAATCCTTGCGCTTTTCCTGCGCCTTGAAATCCACGGGCAGTGCGCGTTCCAGCGGCGTGCCCGCGAAGCCTTTCTCGCCATAGGTGGATTCACCCGCCGCGAACAACAGGCCGCCGCCATGATCGCGCACATAGGAATTCACCGCCGCCATTTTCTCTTCGCTCAATTGCGCGATGGGAATGTCGGAGAGCATCACCGCATCGTAGCGGTCCAGGCCCACCACGTTTGAAGGTAACGCTTGCGCATCCACGGCATCCACTTCAATGCCCTGGCTCACCAGGGCATCGCGCAAATACTGGTTGGCATTGGGCTGGCCTTCCACATAGAGGATCTTGGCGCGTGGCCCCACCCACACGCTTTGTTGCGCGCGGTTGTTCTCGGCGATCTCATCGTCCTTGGCCTGCACCGTAGCCGTCAAGGTAACGCTGCCGGAGCGGCCAAGGCGCAGCGGCATATTCACGCTATTGGCCCCCGCACGCAGGGCGACCGCGCGGGTGGCGAGGACTTCGTTACCGGCGCCTATGGAAACCATCGCATTCGTTGGCTCTTGGGCCACCACCTGGACCGTGACGTTGCCAGGTTCGTCACGGCGCAGGGTATCGGGGGCTTGGAGGGATTCCACCCACACGTCTTTTTGCGCCCGCGGTTTCGCCGGGATGGTGAACACGCGCACTCCCGCCTCTTTCAAACGCGGCAGGATCTTCCACACATCTCCAGCGGTTTGATTACCGTCGCTCAGCAACACCAAGCGTTTGAGTTGGCGGGAGTCGAACCCCAGCATGGCTTCCTGCAACGCCATTTCGATATTGGTCGCGCCTTGATAAATAAGATCGCCCGAGGCGCGTTCGCCCGTGACACCCACGGCGCGCAAGGAATCGAGATCCCGGAGCAGCTTCGGTTGCCCGGCAAAGGCCACGTAGCGCGCGGTACCCGCACGGCCCATGGCGGATTGCATCCAATCCAACGCGGTGGATACGAAGCCAAGGGAGACGCTGCGCGAAATATCCAAGGCATAGACGACGGACACTTCGCGCGTCTTACCCATCCAGATTGGTTGTGCCAGCGCAATGACCACCGCGGCCACCGCGAGGCTGCGCAAAGCGTTTGCCACATGGCGATGAAGGGTACTTAGGTTGGTCCGGCTGCGCGCACTTGCGTACCACAGCACGGGCAACAGAATCAGGAATACGGCCGCCCACGCGGCCTCGAAGCGTACAACGGCCACCTAGACGGTAATCCTTCGGTGATAGGTCATCCACTCGGCGCTAAGCAACACCAGGGCGATGAAGAGCAGCAGCGCCCATGGTTCGATGCGCATACGCGACGCTGGCTGTTCGGAGTTTTCTGTTTGCGCGACGAGATTCGACCGGTTAACCGAGATGTTTTCTCCGCTGAATACATTGACCGCAACGCGCAGTACGCGATCGGCCGTCACCACCGTATAAAACCCAGCGCCGGGCGATTCGAAGGCGATGCCATTGGCCATGGCGCGAACGGGAACTTCCTTTCCATCCATTCCCAACACCCGCGCCCCAGGCGCTGGGACTTCCACCCAACCAGGCGAGCGCACCAGGGCTTGCGGTTCGCCCGTCAGCCATTGCAGCGTATTGGACAACATCACCGGAAAACCCGCTTGCAATGGCAGATTCGAGTCCGAAAGATCGAAGGTCGTAGCCACCCAACGCGGCTCACCCGCGCTTGCAGCAATGAGCGGGCCCTTGGCCGCGTCGCTTGCCAGCACCACGGCACGCGCCTTGGTGAGATCCGCCACCTGCCATTTCATGGCGCGCTCCACCACCACGTCGCGCAAACTTAGATGCTCCATCACCGGATGGTCCTCGTCCCAGATGTTGATGGTGGCTTCATGCAGCTCTCCGGCGCTCGGCGGCAATCCGCTGGCCCGCTCCGGGCGAATCAGCAATGCGGGAAAAGGCAACGGCATCGCCGGCGCCACGCGATCCAGAATCATCGCGTCGAAACCATCGCCTTCCCTGAACTTGGCGGAGGACATCAGTGTGAGTTGCAGGCGCGGCTGCAACCGCAGTGCGCGCTCCAGGACGGGATTGCCGCGCGTGACGAGGGCGACTTGTATCACGTTCTTGGCTGGCACGAAAGAGAACGCGGTGTTGTCCGCTTCGTAGGCATCCGATGCCGACACGATGGAGGCTCGCACGAACCCAGGAGGAAAGGCCGAAACATCGATCACCGCCGAGACCGTGCTATCGCCGGGGATCGCCACATGCTGGCGGATCGCGCGGCCATGGGCACCAGTGACGGTGAGATCCGCTTGCTCCGTGGCCGTGGAAGCGTTGAACACTTCCAGATAGGCGGCATGCTTGCGTGCATCGGCCGGCTGGGCGCGCACTTCGAAGGCCGAGATGCCCAGATTGGTGGCACGCT
>JBJXGQ010000305.1:0-3480 GCA_046160525.1 Burkholderiales bacterium | reverse complement strand
CCTTATACGCCTCCACGACGCTCGCCTTGAGCGTGTAGCCGATATCGACGTTGGACGCGCCATCCACCAAGTACAGGGATTTCTTGCTCCCGGCGGTGGATAGACGGCCGGTGACCCATACGGCGGCGTACATTCCCGTGCTTTGGAAAGGCTTGTCCGCTTTAACGTGCACGATCTGGTTCGGCGGCGGGGGCGGAGTATGAATGCATGCGCCCACCCAGGGGACGAGCAAGAACTCCGTGATTTCCTTGCCCGAAAAATCCAGCGGCAGCAGATAGCCGGGGATGCGCACGAACTGCCCGTCGAGTTCGGCGTTCACGGACTGGGCGCGCTCGCGTTTCTGGCCCATGATTTCCTTGCGCTTGGCGAGCAGCGCATTGACGTCCACGCCGGCTTGTTCGAGCTTGCGAGTGCCCGCTCTTTCATCTTCAAGTTCGATGGGGGATATCTTTTCGTTGCGCTCCTGGCGCTCTCGCACCGATGCAATATCGGTCAGGAGCAGGAGTTGCTGCTTGGAGAGTTTGCCAAAGGGATTGCCGCCTGGCAGCTCCGGCACGAGGTCTTTCCACAGAATGGAGCGCGGTGCCTCGGCGCGGGCAAGGGGCGCTAATAACGCGGCGAGGGCGATTGCCCAAATTATCGGTAACCGGTGATTGATCATCTGCATGCTCGGAGATGGAAAAATGAATTCAGATTCGTATGGTCATGCCGTCGGTGAGCGAGCGCCGGTAAATGCGGTAGGCGGGAATTAACCCGATGAGCACTCCCGCGATACCGACAAGTGCCAGCAATCCTAACTCATGAGCGGAGGGCCAGGCCAATTCGATGAACAGACCGAATTGAGTTTCCAGCCATCCGCGCCCAAGGATCAAGCCGCCATAGAGTACCGCTACCCCTAGCATCATGCCCGTTAGGGTGAGAAAAGCCGCCTCGCCCAAGATGAGGGCGAATACGTGCGACGGCCGCGCGCCGGCGGAGCGCAGCACCGCCATCTCGCGGCGGCGCTCGTTCAAGCTCGTCAGTAGAGCCACCAGCATACCGGCCAAGCCCACGATCACCACCAAGACGGACACCGCGAACAAGGTTCGCTCCACGGTCCCCAGGATCTCCCATACTTCCTGAAGCGTTGCCCCCGGAAGAATCGCTGTGAGAGGTTCGGGCTCGTATTCGTTGACCACGCGCTGCACCGCCAAGGCCGCGCCTCGGTTCTTGAGCCCGAGTAGAAACGCGGAGATGGCCGCGTGCTGCGCCTCATTGTGACGCGTGGCCGCCGCCAGTGGATCGTTGTCATCCGTGCTCGCGCGCGCATGAATGTCTTCCAGCGCTTGCAGGCTCACGTGTACTGTGCGGTCCACCGGCGTGCCCGTGCGCGCCAGCACACCACTCACGCGTAGCGGATGCTCATCGTGGGTAATGAAGCTCACATCGCCCGCGCCATGGGCGAGCACGATGCGTTCGCCAACACGGTAACCGAGCCGCCGCGCGACATCGGCGCCCAACACGGCCTCTTGCGCGTTGGCGAAGGGATTCCCTTGCGCGAGGCTCAACGATCTGTTGCCGCCGAAGCGAAAGTGCTCGAAGAAGGCGGCGGTGGTCCCCATCACGCGAAAGCCGCGATGCGTGTCGCCCAGCGAAAAAGGAATGACCCACGCCACTTCTGGGCGTTGCGCGATGGAAAGATAACTCTCCCAGCGCAAGTTGTTGGTGGGGTTGCCCACGTGAAACACGGAGTAGAGCAACAAATGCACGGGGCTGCTGCGCGCACCCACGATGAGATCGGTACCGGACACGGTGGCGGTAAAGCTGGTGCGAGACTCGTTGCGCATACGCTCCACGCCCAGCAGCAACATCACGGACAGCGCGATGGAGATCGCGGTCAGCGCCGCCGTGAACTTGCGATTGCGCAGGCTCTTGATGGCCAGTTGCGCGATCACTCCCAAAGCCTCACCACAGAGACACAGAGGCACAGAGAGAGACCATGTCCACGTGGCCCAAGAGCATTTTCCAGTTTCATGCGCCTAGCCCAACTGCCAGGGCGCCCGTTCGTGCAGCGCGGTTGATATCCTTGAAGGCGATGTCGCGGTGAAAGCCCGGGGCAAGGGCCGCATCGTGGCTTACCAGCAGCAGCGCCGTGGCTTCGCGTTCGCACTCCTGAAAAAGAAGGCTGAGGAAATCTTCCCGGCTCTCCGCGTCCAGGGCGGAAGTGGGCTCATCCGCCACGATGATTTCCGGCGCGCCCATCAGCGCGCGTGCCGCCGCCACGCGCTGCTGTTGTCCCACGCTCAGTTGCGTCACCGGGCGCTGGAGTAGGTGAGCCATGCCCAACTGCTCCAATAATTTTTTCGCCTGTGCCATCACGCTGCCGCCAGACTGGATGGCGCGTTCGCGCCTGAGCGCCGAGAACCCGCAAGGCAAGCTCACGTTCTCCACCACGGAAAGATAGGGCACGAGGTTGAACATCTGGAAGATGAAACCGATGTGATCCGCGCGGAAGCGGTCGCGCTCGGCATGACCCAACTTGCTCAAGTTTTGCCCAAGCACCGTTACGCTGCCCTGCGCGGGGGTGACGATCCCGCCGATCAAGCTGAGCAAGGTGGATTTGCCGCTGCCGCTGGCCCCGCGCAATAGCACGCGCTCCCTAGGGGCGACATGCAAGTGCTCGATGTCCACCACGGGTGCCGCACCCTGCGCCCAGGCGAAGCGTACGTCTCGCAGTTCGATCACGCTTGGGGTTGCGGCGGGAAGCGTGCAGGCGAGGGCGGAGAAGGTCATCGAGTAATGCGGACGGCGAATTAGCGGCGCCGCAGTGTACTCCACGGAACCCGCAAATCCACTAACATGCGACCGCTGGATTGCGCCGGGCCAGCATCCCATCAACCGCCCGCCTTAACTATGTGGATCGTCCAACTCGCGCTGCGCCGCCCCTACACTTTCATCGTTCTGGCGCTGCTCATCCTGCTCGGAGGAACCGTCGCCATTGTGCGCACGCCCGTCGATATCTTTCCCAACATCAATATCCCGGTGGTGAGCGTGGTATGGCGCTACACGGGCCTGGCCTCCGAGGAAATGGAAGCGCGCATCGTCGCGCCCTTCGAGCGCGCTCTCACCGCAACGGTGAACGACATCGAGCGCATCGAATCCCAGACAGTCAACGGCGTGGGCGTGGTGAAAGTTTTTTTCCATCCGGGCGCTTCCATTCAGACTGGATTGGCACAGGTAGTCGCCATCTCGCAAACGGTGCTGGGGCAGTTCCCGCCGGGGGCGACACCGCCGCTGGTGTTGAGCTACAACGCCTCCACGGTCCCCATTGTGCAATTGGTTCTGTCGAGCAAGAGTTTGGCGGAGCACGAGCTTCTTGAGCGCACGCTCGGCTTTCGGCAACACGCTGCATCTGGACTTTGCGTTTCCCTTGAATCACGACCCCTCCATAAAAGGCGTGCAGTTTCTGGTGAAAACCAAGACGAGTTTTTAGGGCGAGGT
>JBJXGQ010000304.1:0-9769 GCA_046160525.1 Burkholderiales bacterium | reverse complement strand
TGCACTGGCATCGGCGAGGAGAATCGGACTCATCGCCATCAACCCCAGCGGATCGATGAAGTTCGCCGGATTGTTCCCCACATACGCGTAAGGACTGACAGCGTCGGCCATGCCCTCGGGATCTCTGGAGAGGAATCGTCCGATTCCGGCGTGGTAGTACCTCGCCCGGTAGAAGGTCAGCCCGGTGGCATCAGGCTCGCGTCCGGTGAATCCATACAGTGGAACGCTGCCGCTGGTGGCGAGCCGGTTGCCCCAGGCATCGAATCTCTGGTTCGCGGTAAGGGTGCCAGTAAGATTGACCGTGCCGATCACACTGCCCAGTCCGTCTTGCAGATAGGCGCTTGGCACCGCACCCGGTGTGGCGGTGCTACCCGTGAGTCTCAGAATCGGACTGTCGATCCCCGCCCCGTGCACGTACTTGGCGGCGGGCGCACCGGAGAGCGTGCCGCTCCACTCGGCATAGATGTCATCGCCGTCGTAGAGATAGTGGGTGGTGCTCGCGCCGCTGGTCTTGGCGAGCCTTCGGCCTGAGTCGTCGTAGACGTAGCTCTCGTTGACAGCCCCGGTGCCCGCTCTAGCGGCAGAGAGCAGATGCTCCAGCGCATTCCAAGCGAGCGCGAGGGTGGTCGCCCCCGTGCCGCTAGCGGTGCAATTGCCTGTAGACGGGGTCACCGTGCCCCCGCTGGCCACCTCGCACAGCTTGGTGAGATGCCCATCGGCATCGTGCACCGCCGCCCCGACGAGCGGTCCTACATCGCTGCCTGCCCTCACCTCGCTCAACCTTTGCGCCGCGTCGTACAGGTATGCCGCCGTGCTCGCGCCGAGGGTCTTGGTTCTGCGGTTGTCCCAAATGTCGTAGCTGTAGGTCTCCGTGCTGGTGCCATCGTTGGCGCTCAGTATCCGGTCCAGGCGTTCGTAGCCGTAGCTCCAGGTCTTGGTGGTGCCGCCGACGTTCTCCGCATGCGTGGCGCGCCGGCCGAAGGCATCGATTGCGTAGGTGTGGCTGGAATGGACGGTGGCACCGAATTGGTTCGTGCGGCTCTTCAAACTCCCATCTTCGAACCAGCTCTGGGTGGTGGTGAGTCCGGAGCCGAGTTTTTGTTCGGTCAAGCGCCCGCCCGCGTCGAAGGTGAAGGCGATCGTTTCTCCGTTGGGGGCGGTGAGGCTCTGCAACCTTCCCACCGCATCGTAAGCGAAGCTCGCGCTGTGGCCGTCGCTGTCCTGCACGCGGGACAAGCGCCCGCCCGGACTCCAGGTGTAAGTGAGGGTCTTGGGTGTTCCCGCGCCTCCGCGCGTATCGGTGACACTGGCCAGCCGGTGCGCGGGATCGTGGGCGCAAGTGCGTTGTTTCGCAGCCTCGACCGCCGTCTGGCGTACAATTCTCCGACCCAAGCCCACCCAGGTGATTTCCATGGAACTGGTGGTTCCCATACCGCAAACACTCCCTGACGCGATGCAAAGCACGCCTGAGGAGTTCGCTCGCGAGGCCAGGATGGCGATGGCGGTCAAACTCTACGAGATGAAGCGCCTTTCATCGGGCATGGCAGCGCAATTAGCTGGAGTCTCGCGCGCCGAGTTCCTGCTGGAACTACATCGTTATGGCGTGCCGGTCATCGATCTGACGGCTGAGGAAATCTCGGCCGATGTGACGAATGCATGAGCGCGCGATCGTCGTTAACACTACACCGCTGATCGCGCTTTCCGCGGCCGGTTGTATCGACGCACTGCCGTTACTTTATGATCGAATCGTCGTGCCGTGCGAGGTGGCCGATGAGATACGTGCCGGCGGTACTCATGCGCTGGGTGTTCAAGAGTTGTCCGCGACCGAGAAGCTCGACGTCCGGGCCGAGTACACCGAGATTCCGATGTATCTCGCCAACGCGCTTGATCGCGGCGAAGCCTCGGTCATTGCCACCGCGCTTTTCAAGAACATCCGCCTCGTCTGTATCGACGAAACCGTTGGCCGGCGAGTCGCGCGCTTGGCTGGATTGGACCTCACGGGATCAATAGGTATTCTGATCAAGGCAAAGCGCCAGGGATTCCCGGTCTTTATTCGCGAAGCTATTCGCCGCATGCGCGAGCGCGGAATCTGGCTATCGGCCACGGTGATCGATGCCGCGCTGGCTGCTGCGAACGAAGACTGACCATCTGGCAGAACGGGCGCATCGAGCGACTGTTCGGGACGCTGAAGTGGAAGCTCGATCACTGGGAAGTGGTGGGCTTCGATGTCTTGAACACCTCACTGGCCGAGTTTCGACTCTTCTCAGGTTCGCCCGCACCAGCATGTACGGGGGCGCACGCCTGCCGAAGCCTGGGCGGGCATTGATCCGTTCACCACGAAGATCAGGGACGAGTACTGGTTCGGGGCTTGGGATGGACTGCTCAAGGGCTACTACTTGCGAAGGTGAGCGACACCGAGAGCAAAAATCAATCGCTCGCGTCTATCCGGACGGCGCCACTGTCCGCGGCCATGCTGGTGCTCGAAGATGCTTCAGCCGCTATGGGCAAGACAAGATAGCGCCAACGGATCATACCCACCGGCTTGCGCCGCAACGCGGTTGAAATAATCGGCGCTTCAGGCGACGATCGGCAGGGGAAGAATCAGAAAAACGAGGCGGTTTCCTCTCGATTTCGCTCGCCGGACAGGCGGACGGGACACCGTCCAGGCGAAGGTGGTGGCTTGATATGCGTCATTCATGTCACCGCCATGAATGACGCATAGCCTGGCCAGCTTTGCGGAACTGCGTCATGGCCTGGAGATGGATGCTTTGGTTGTGGTGTTTCTTGTGGACGCGCTGGCGTCGGTGGCGCCACGGCGGACAGGGCCAACGGGGCGGCCGGCGTAAAGATGTCTCCTCCACATTCCGGCGCGGCCAATCCAAACCCCTATGGGTTCGCCAGGAGATCATGCGTCTGAAGGCGCTGATGCCCGCTGCCGGTTGCCGCACGCTCTCGCTGGTGTTCAACCGCCGGCATGCCCTGCATCGCAAGATGACGGTCGGCAAATCCTTCGTTGCGGACACGGTGCGCAAGCATCGATACGAAATTCAGGTGATACGCCGCCAGATCAAACATCGCCCACCCCCGCCATTGCCGCGCAACGTCATCTGGGCGATGGATTTAACCGGCAAAGGCGATTCATCCGGAAACCTTCACGCCGTGCTCGGCGTCATGGATCACGGCACCCGTGCGCTGCTCGCGCTGGTGAGCTTACCCAGCAAATCTTCGTGGACGCTGCTTGGCCACGTGTTCCTCGCCATCGGGAAATATGGCAAACCCAAGGCGGTTCGCACGGACAACGAGCCGGTATTCGCCAGCCGGGTGTTTCGCGCTGTCCTTAAACTGGCGGGTATCCGCCATCAGCGAAGCGATCCGGGCTGTCCTTGGCAGAACGGGCGCATCGAGCGATTGTTCCTGACCCTCAAGCAGAAGCTCGATCAACTGGAAATCGACAGTTGCACTGCCTTGAATTCGCTGCTGGGGGAGTTTCGTTTCTTCTACAACCACGTGCGGCCGCATCAGCACTTGCAAGGATGGACACCGGCGGAGGCGTGGGCGAAATCCGATCCTTACACCAAACCGGTCAAGCAGGAGTTCTGGTTCGAGGCGTGGGGCGGCCTCTTGCAAGGGTATTACTTGCGCAGGTAAAGCGGCGCACGAAAGACTACGCAATGGATGCACACACTGTCCGCGGCACTGCTCGTCCAAACGGCGGGCGAGGTGCGAAGGAGGCTTGGAACGAAGGCGTTAATGACACGAAGGAGACGAAACGAAGACGGTGCGGTGATGCAAGGGTGACGAGAAGATTACGGGGACGTTTAGGGGTAGAAAAATCCGGTCAGGCGGCAATCGAAATCGGGTCTCGTACACTTGGACGGAACAACCTCAATGTGCGGCGCAAAACAGATCTCGCGTTAGCGCCACGTGCCACTAGAAGTGGAATGGCACACAGCATCAGCAATGCCGCGGTAGGAGGTTCCGGTATCGACGCGACGATACGATAGGTAAACGAATCGTAGGAGACCGCTGGCGTTGGAGGAGGTTCCAAGGTCCAACCGATCACAGCAGTATAGTCCGTGCCGATCCCATCTACGGTGCCGTCCAAGATAAGGTTTTCGCCTATCAACGATCCTTGCAGGACGCTAACGCGCGGGTCTCTTTGTGTAAGGCACCCATAGATTACCCCAGGCAGTGGCGGGCACCCCGAGTAAGGCGCTATATGCAGTGCGCCGGTGACAGGATCCAGTAATAGTTCGCCGGGCACTTTAAATCTAGCTTCCGCAGGGGCGGAATGAGTGAGTAGTGGGTTAACGCGAAGGCCAAGAAGTCCGTCATGAAGCAGTTCCGGCACCTCTTCAATACCGATCACTCCTGCAATCGCATACGATTCGGTTCCCATTAGCAATTGCCATTGATAGCCGAGGATTGTTTCCGTGCCGTCTTCGTTAATCAGGATGAAGCCGGGACCCACTTGTTGCCAATAGGGGGCATCGAAGGATATGTAGCTTTGCAATGGGTCGATGCGAAAGGGTGTACCCATCGAAACCACCGGGCACAAGGCAAGAAATCCAACAATCAGAGCATTTGCGAGTCGCATGTTTCCGGACCTTTGGCGTGTGCCGCAATCGCTGCCTGGTGAGTGTATGTGACGCGCGGCAGGCGAGACGCGAAAACGCGTTCCCTGAAGACTTCTCGGAGCGAGAACGCGGTGCCCGAGGCTATCGCGGCAATATGACTCCGTTAAGTCAGCCGGGCGCTGCCGGATAGTCCCATCCGACTAGTGCGTAGGGACTGGCCGCCTCGCTTCGATCCGAGGATCGCGCAAGGTCCGTCTCGCGGCAACTCATGATTACCTGGTAGTGCGGTAGCCGGCAAGCGCGCAGGCGATCGCGCCTATCACCAGCCCCAATCCCAATCTCCCGCCAGGCAGCATGAATTGATGCCAGGAGAGGAGGGGTGAAAAACCATCCGGGTCGTAGTGAAAATGGAACATGTCCCACACGTAGGCGTAGAGCGTGAGCGGCAAGCCGGCAAGGAGTACCAATATCGTTCCTAAGAGCGCGAGAGAGCAGCGTACGTAGTGCGAGGCGTAGAGGGCCGGCCGACGTGAATCTATCGTCGCTTGATGCGCGACCTGCGCTGAACGCCCGCCGCGCTTAGCATCAGCAGACTGGCCATCGCGATCATCGCCCACTGAGGCAGCGTGGGAACGTCGGCGTTATTGCCAGCAGGCGCGCTTGATACCACGGTCGTGGCGCCAGCGACGTTATTGTTCGGGCTGGGGTCGAACAGATCCGAGTTAGCGGAAACCGATGCGTCGATCACCCCGGGGGTTGATGGTATGACGATGACCTGAAACGCGCTTGCCCCAGGACTGGCCAGGCTTGCGATTAAGCAGGTAACGGTGGCTCCCGTGATCGAGCAACCACTGCCAGCCGATACGACTTGAGTGGTGCTGGCCACGGTTACTACCGTCGTAATGTTGGTGGCGGTAGCGGGGCCGTTGTTGGAGACGAGCACGTTATAGGCGAGGTCCCCATTCTGGGGGATTGGGTCTGGTGTATCCGAGAGGGAAACCGACAAGTCACTGCTGGCACTACTGGCGAATGCGGCGTAGTACAAACCGCTGCCACCCTGCCCGCGCACTTGCGTGGGAAGCGGCCGGTTGGTTTGTGTTGAATCGCCCAACTGTCCGCCCAGATTGGAGCCCCACATTCGCAGCGTGGAGTCTCCGTGAAACGAGAATGTGTGATTGCGTCCCGCGCCGATGTCCACAACCTTGCTCAGACCTCCTTGGACTTGCACCGGCGTAGTGCTAAACACCGGGGGTATGCAATCGGAGGTACCTTGGCTGCCGTTGCCCAATTGACCGCCGCAGTTATTTCCCCATGACCGCAGGGTCCCGTCCTCCAGTAGGGCCAGCGAGTGATAGCCGCCTGTCGCGATTGAAATCGCCGGAACGCCGATACTCGAAACCCATTGCGGAAGAAACTTGGTGCTGAAGCTGCCGATCCCAAGCTGGCCGAAATCGTTGTAGCCCCAGGCGTAAATCCTGCCGTCCCAGCCCAGAGCCATGCTGGCATCCACATTCACGCCCGTGTCGGCGACGCCGCCCGCGGCGATGGTCATGACATCCGCCAGCCCAGCGACCTGTACAGGCACGCTCGATATGGTGCCAATGGTTCCGTTCGGCGAAACGCTGGCCACGTCGCCCCATTGCCATACGGTGCCGTCGCGCTTGAGCGCAAGCGAACGTTTGCCGGCCGCCGCGATGGCGACCACATCCGTCAGTCCAAACACGGCTACCGGCGTCACGCGGTCGGTGAAATCGAAGGGGCCTGGACCCAACTGGCCGAAGAAGTTGTAGCCCCAGGCCACCACGGTTCCATCGGATTTAAGCGCAAGCGAATGACGATCGCCGGCTGCCACGGCGAGGACGTTGGTTAGCCCCGCGACTTGCACCGCCGTCGTGCGCTGGATTTGAGTGTTGTCGCCCAGTTGGCCGTTGGCATTGAAGCCCCAGGTGAAAACGGTCCCGTCGCGCTTGGCCGCAACCGTGTGGAAGCCCCCGGCGGCGACCTCGCGCACGTCTAACAGGCCGGCGATGGGAACACCCGGCGATGCTCGGACGATTCCCAGGCCCTCGCCTCCGCCGAGTTGTCCGTTACCGTTGAAACCCCAAGTCGTCACTCTGCCGTCGGATTTCACGGCAGCGCTGTGATAAGTGCCGCCACTTTCCGCGCTCTTGGCGATCTTGACGGCTTGTTCGGCGTCGAGAATTCCCGCCCCGCACTCGGCGATGGTGCAATCCCGGGCCGTCCCCGTGGGAAATGGCCGGGCGGTGTTCTGAAGGATTGCCTTGACGTTTTCCAGCCTCAATTTTGGCTGTACCGAGAGCATTAGCGACACCACACCGCTGACGTGCGGCGCTGCGTAACTTGTACCGGAACCCGCTCTGTACGTATCGGCCACTGGAACCGTGGTCCCAGTGTTAGCTGGATAGAGCACGAGATCGGAGATCGGAAGTCCGAGTGGATCGCCGACCTCGTTCGCCGTCTCGCTGCCTCCACCCGGAGCGCTGATAGTGACTTTCGCGCCCCGGTTGCTATAGCTCGCCAAACCGCCTCGGCGAGTGACGGCGGCCACAGTAATCACCTTCTTGCAGTTGGCGGGCTGGAACCCGGCGACATCCTGTGCCGTGTTACCCGCACCCGCTACCAGAACCGCGCGGCGCTTGTAGGAGGCGTCGAGTGCCGCTTGCAAGGTTGGGTCGCACGTTGCGCGCGGTCCCCCAAAACTCATGTTAATGACGTGCGCAGGGGTGGGATTGTTCGGAACGCTATCAACCGCATGTCCGGCCGACCACTGGATTGCGGCGATGATATCGTTGATATTGCCTGACTTCGATGAACATTTGCCGAAGACACGGACTGGGAGAATCCTACTCGTCCAGTTGATGCCAGCGACGCCCTTCGCTGGCGTCGTGTTCGTTGCTGCGGCCGCGATTCCCGCCACAGCGGTGCCGTGCCATGAGCTGGCAGTGACTTCGCAGCCGCTAAAAGTCGCGGTGGCCGCTTCGGCAGCTGTTATCCAATTTCCCGGGTCGCTCGGATCGTTGTCTCGGCCGTTTCCGTCATTGGCGAATGTGGAGTTACTCACGAAGTCATAGCCGGCCGGACTACTGCTGACGAGGCGGCCCACTATGTCTTCATGCAGAGCGAGGATACCTCCGTCCACAGCCGCGATGACAATGTTGGGATTACCTGTGATAAGGTCCCACGCCTTCGTCGCTCGAATCGCGCCGGCGTCCTCCTTCAGGTTCCACTGGAGATTGAAGTGGGTGTCATTCGGCGTTGCTTGTAGCCCAAGCCACGTGCTTGGCGTCGCGAATTCAATCTCAGGCAAAGTTCTAATCCGCTCGCAGATCCGTTCCGCCTCACGGTAGCTCATTCGCCTGGGTAAGTTGAAGGAATGCATTCGACCACCTATTCCCCCGGAATACGAAATGCCGATGCCCGCAGCCCTGCGAATAGCCTGAATTTCCTTCTTAATCAGGGGCGCCTCGTCCGGCCGGCCTTCGACCGCCTTGACTCGTAAAGTTATCTGCTCAATGTCGGCACGATCAGGATCGAACGGGGGCATCGTGAAGCGCCTCGGTGCCTCGCGCTGGACTTCTGGCACCTCAGCCTGGGCGGTTAGGCCCGTCGCGAATGCTACGATCAGCGCGAGTGGCGCAGACGTAGTGAGTCGGGTTCGCATTGAATCGCTCCTCGTTACGGTCTGGGCGGATGAGCGGGCAAGGTACGCTCGAAGTCTGGGTCGACTGGATGCGCGAAACTTACCCTTCCATGCTTGACCATTTGTGTGGCGAGCGCCCACGCTTCAGTCCTCGACATCTTCCGGTCTGCGCGGAACACATGACTCCCGTCGCGCATGGTCCTCACGTGTTGCAAGGAGCGTCCGGTGTGGCTGCTTAACGCTAAGGCCCGCTGCAACCCTGCCGCATCCTCCGGCATCGTCTGATTCGCCGTTGGCTTAAATCGCACCACAAATTCATCCACGTTAATGCTCTGGGCGATCGCTACCGCAATACCGGCCAGACTAATGAAACTTAAGAAAACAACTCTAGAGAATGACATGCGAAATCTCCAAATCGCCAAGCATTTGTCGTCCCCAAAGTTGTAGCATCTATCCCTGACAGGACGATGACAAGCCAATAGTCCAGACTGCGCCGAATGGCATCCGTGTCTGTTTGATCGCGGCCAATTCGCGTGGCCCTGACAAGTTGATGACGTGCCTATGGTATGGACGTATGCGCTGTCGTGCGTTCATGGTTCGACAGGCTCACCATGAACGAAGAAATTAATCAAAGCTTCCATCGCATCTTTTTCCCTGTGCTCTTGGATTCATGGCGGAATCTGGGCGTATGAGTGCACCCAAGCGCGCAGGCGATCGCGCCTATCACCAGCCCCAATCCCAACCTCCCGCCCGACAGCATGAATTGATGCCAGGCGACGAGGGGTGAAAAGCCGTCCGGGTCGTAGTGAAAATGGAACATATCCCACACATAGGCGTAGAGCGTGAGTGGCAAGTCGGCGAGCAGTAGCAGCAATGTTCCCAGAAGTGCGAGCACGCACGCAATAAGGGTTGAGAATACGGTCTTGGGCCACGCGGCAGCGATGCCGAGTGCAATGACCATGGGTTGCAGCATCGTGCCCGCGGTGGTGGTGACTTCCAGCCAGCCGCGCGGATCGGTGAAGGTGAAGTGGCCATTGATGAAGACCGCTTTCGCCAGGGTGACCCGCAACGCGATGACGGTGTCTTGTGCCTGGTGCAAACCGAGGGAGGTAATCGCGAAGCTGTCGTCCAGCCAGGGAAGCGCGGCGCGCACGTACGGGAGAAGGAGCACGATGAATTCCTTGCCCCAGAGCGTGGCGGCGCATAACGCGAGCGCCAAGGCCAGCACGAAGCGTGGCGCGAATCGTAGGGGATCAGGCCAGGCGCGCGCCGCGGCTGCGAATGAAGGCATGGAAGTACAAGGCCACGGCCGCCACCAGCACGGCGGGCAATATCAAGGTGTGTAGCGAATCGAATAGCGCTCGATTGGTGCGAAAGGCGTAGAACAACGCCAAGATGCGCGCCTGGTTCAAGACAAATACACCGGCGATCCCGATCGCCAGGCCAATGAATCTATCCCGCCATGCCATGGGTACGGCGGCGAAGGCCGCCAGCAGTAAGAACATCACCTCCGTGCCTTCGCAACCGTTCA
>JBJXGQ010000303.1:0-4620 GCA_046160525.1 Burkholderiales bacterium | reverse complement strand
GCGTTGTACCTGCACCTGCCGTTTTGCGAGAGCATCTGCTATTACTGTGCGTGCAACAAGATCGTCACCAAGCATCACGAGTGGGCCGGGCGTTATGTGCCTTACCTGGGAAAGGAAATACGCTTGCTGAGCGCGGAACTGGAGGGAACGCGCAAGGTAACGCAAATGCACTGGGGGGGCGGGACGCCGAATTTTTTCCCCACGGGGCAGATGAAGGAGATCAAGGCCTTCATCGCGGAGAACTTCGAGCTGGATCCAGCAGGGGAGTACTCGATAGAAGTCGATCCCAGGACACTTCCTCCGGAAAAGGTGGGGGAGCTGAGCGAACTCGGCTTCAACCGCTTGAGCATAGGCGTGCAGGATTTCGATCCCGCCGTGCAGAAAGCGGTGAACCGCATTCAAAGCCCGGAGCAAACGCAAGCGGTCATGCGCTCGGCGCGGGCGAGCGCGATGCGCTCCATCAATCTCGATTTGATATACGGACTGCCCAAGCAGAACACGCAGAGTTTCGCGCGCACCCTGCGGACCTTGGCCGAACTGTCTCCGGACCGGGTGGCGCTTTACAACTATGCTCACCTGCCCGCGCTGTTCAAGCCGCAGCGGCGCATTGCCGAAGCCGACTTGCCCAGCGCGCGAGAGCGCATCGAGCTGCTCTCCATGGCCATTTCGGAACTGACGAAGGCGGGTTACCTCTACATCGGCATGGATCATTTCGCGAAACCGGAAGACGAATTGGCTATCGCCATGAAGCAAGGCCGCTTGCACCGTAACTTTCAGGGCTACTCCACCCAACCCGATTGCGATTTATTGTCCTTCGGCGTATCCGCCATATCGAAGGTGGGTCCCACCTATGGCCAGAACACGAAAGAGCTGGAGGACTACTACCAGCGCCTAGACAGGGATGAAATTCCCATTGTGCGAGGCTTGGAACTCAACTCCGACGACCTGCTCCGGCGTGCGCTCATCCAAGACTTGATGTGCAACTTTGCCGTGAACATCCCGGCGCTGGAGGAAATGCATCTCATCGGTTTTCGCCGCTACTTCAGCCGGGAAATGGAGGCCTTGGCGGAGCTGGAGGACGCAGGCCTGGTGCAGACGCAAGAGGATTGGCTGCGCGTGACCCCCATGGGGCGCTTCTTCGTGCGAAACATCTGCATGGTCTTCGACCGCTATCTGAGAGAAGCGCGTGAGCGCACCCAGTATTCGAAGGCGATATAGCCCGCCCTCACACGCCTCGCTATATACGATACTGCTTCGATTCCCGCGTGACGTGTTTCATCCTGCTCGCGATCTTTTCATCGCGGTACACCAGCACCGGGATGTAGCTGTGGGACATCACTTGCTGGGTCACGCTGCCCATGAATAGGCTCGATACGGCTCCGCGTCCGTGAGAGCCCATGAAGATGAGATCGCACTGGTGCTCCTCGGCGGCCTCGATGATGGCGCGGTAAGCCGAGTCGTGAAAATTGCAGAAAGACTGGTAGGGCACGCCAGCCTCCCGCGCATAGCCTTCAACCACCGCCAAGTACGCGCGTGCCTGTTTCTCGGCCTCGGGGCCAGAAGTAACGGGGGTAAATCCCAATTCGCCAGGCGCGCCGGCGAACATCGACATGGAGTGATACGCGCAGATGCTCGCTTGCATGGATTTGGCGAACTCGACCGCCTTGCGAGCCGCGGCCGCAGCCAACTCCGAACCGTCGATAGGAACCAATATACGCTTGAACATGAATCCTCCTGCTATTTGGTTACGCCGCCATCCGCCTCGGCCTCGTGCTCGATGAGCTGCTGAAGCATACGCTCCAGCATCTCCATTCTTTGTTCCATCTTCTTGTGCATGCCCATCATTGCGCCGCCTCCCATCATCATCCTCTTTTTCTTCATCATGCCGCCGGCTTTTGCATCGCCGCCGCCCTTGTCAGCGGCATGCTCATCGTCTTCCTCTTCGGTGCCGCCCCGCGGCTCACCCTTCTTCATGACCATCTTCATACCCCCGGCGAGCTTGCGGACCATCTTCATTTGATCGCGCATCGCGTTCAGGTGCTCGGCCAGCAGGCGCCCTCGCTCCGCCACATCGGAACTGGAGCGTATGCGCTCCATGAGCGTTTCAATGTGCTTCATCTTGGCGTGAAGGGAGCCCCCATGCGAGCGCTCCGCGCTGCTTTCTTGCCCTTCGGGATGATGGGAGGAATGCTCCTCCTCTTCGTTTGCCGTCCATGCTAGGGGGGAGGATAGGGTGAGCGCCAGTAGCAGTGGAACGGTAAGGATTTTCATGGCGTGCCTCCGGTGAAATTTGCTGAATCCTATTCCTCCGGTTTCAATCCGTATTGATTCAAATCAACGGGCAAAATAGCTGTCCAAATCGTCCAAGTGGCCGCCCGGTCGCGCAAGGAGCCGGTTATTGCAAATTCGCCTCCTTCATGCCCTTTACGGCAGCGGCGGCAGCCCCACCCCAACCCTCGCCGGTATGCTGGCTTCGGTTATCTAACCCTCAACGTGGCCATGTAGAGCCGCGTATCAAATCCCCTCCCCTGAGGTCCTAGTGAGGTTGGCGTCGCCTTTGGCCACGTTGGTGTGATGTTCCAGGTAATGCCGTAGGCAGAGTTTGAGCTCCAGCAGATGCTTGTGATCGCCGCGTTCGCGCGCCGCTCTCATGTCGTCCGCGATCATGGCCTTGACGCGTTTCTCCCCCGCCGGTGTCTGAATGAGGTAATTGCCCAGTTCGGCGGCGATTATCTCGGGGATGTGCTCGTGCTCGGCAATGGCGAGCACCTCCTCTTCCGTGAGCCCCGATAATTCGATGCAGTCTTGAAGGGTCAGCATAAGTATCTCCCGTGCCTTTCGAGTTCATGCAACATCAGAGAGCATTTGTGCGGCATTCGATTTGATCTGCCTCATAACGAATGCATATTTTTCCGGAAACCTTTTGGACGGACTCTGACGAAAATCAATATCTCGCTGCCTGGATTTAGGTATGGTGATTTTTTGATTGGCGTAAAGAGAGAAGTAAATGGGACTTCGGAAACCCCCGAAGTTAGCCCCCGGCCAAGCGCGCGGGGAAAAGGAGGTAACGACAAGTGGAGCATAGCCAGACCGTATTACATAGAGGGCGAGAACGTACAGACAAGCGCGTAAACGATCCAGCTGAAGTGGCCGAGGGTGGGGTGAGGCCAACGGCCGAAGAACGCAGCCAAATGATTGCCGTGGCGGCCTACTACCTTTCGCAGCGGCGCGGCATGGAGCCCGGCCACGACTTGGAGGATTGGCTGGAAGCCGAGACGCAGATTAACTCCGAGCTTGCCGGGGCCTGACAATCGCGCCATAACGTAGTTTCTTTCCGGGGACGTCATGACGGGAAAGAGGACAGCCAGATATTTCGGTGCGGGCTGGGCCCCGAGCGCTATCTTCGCGGCGTTGCTTTCATGCTTCGCCACGCTTAGTCCAGCGCAGGACCGCGAATACGTGCGAGAGCGCACGGAAATGGTTCGAGAAATCGCGCGGATCGCATCGGAGACGGGGGCGGAAACGGGCCGTCCCCGGCTGGACCCGCGCGTGACACAGGTGCTCGAAAAAGTGCCGCGCCACAAATTCGTTCCGCCGGATCTGGAGCGAAGCGCCTTATGACAGTATCGTAGTCACCGCGGCGGCGAGCCATGTTCCGCCGCCGCTCATCAAGCAACTCAAGGTGGGAGGCCGGATGGTGATCCCGGTGGGCACCGGATTCACGGTGCAACACCTCATGCTGGTGGAGAAAAAACCCGATGGCAGCGTCACCACGCGGCAGTTGCTGCCGGTGAGCTTCGTCCCGCTGACCGGCGGGCATTGAGCGCCCAGGCTGGCTGCGACGCGCAATGCGAACCATGCCACCGGTGCCGCCCTATGCGGCCATATCGATTATTTCCGCCGCGGCGCTCGCTTATGAGGTGTTGCTGACCCGGCTGTTTTCGATTGTCCAATGGCATCACTTCGCCTACCTGGTGATCAGCGTGGCGCTGCTCGGTTATGGCGCCAGTGGTTCGCTGGTCGCGCTACTGCGCGAGCGTCTCGTGCGGCATTTCGCTCTTGTCTTTGCAGGCTCGGCGGCGCTGTTCGGCGTATCGGCGCTCACTTGTTTCTTGCTGGCCCAGCGCGTGCCCTTCAACGCGCTGGAGGTGATGTGGGATGCCAGGCAATGGGCCTATCTCGGGCTCATGTATTTTCTGCTCTTGTGGCCCTTCCTGTTCGCGGCGACCTGCGTGTGTTTGAGCTTCACGGCATTTCCGCGCTTAGCCCATCGCATTTATAGCTTCGATATCGGCGGCGCCGCGCTTGGATGCGTCGCGGTGGTGGCGGCCTTGACGGTGTTTCATCCCCTTCAGGTCTTGGCCGGAATCGCGGGATGCTCCACGTTGGCCGCTTTCGCCGCCGCCTTGTGGTCACGAGCTTCTTTTAGGTGGGCGGTGTGGGTGCCCCTTGGCGGTGCCGGCATGGCGGCGGTGGCAGCCTATGGCCTGGGATTGGAACTCAAGCCCTCACCCTACAAGGAACTCTCCCAAACGTTACGTGTACTAGGCACGCGCGTGGTGGCCGAACGATCCAATGCGCTCGGTTTGCTAACCGTGGTGGAGAGCCCGCAAGTCCCCT
>JBJXGQ010000302.1:0-2709 GCA_046160525.1 Burkholderiales bacterium | reverse complement strand
GTGAAATCTTCGTTATGGGGGCGAACGCCCGTGGCGGTGGCGTGGCCGGTTTCTAATTTCAAGGGCATCTTCGTACCCGGGAGTGGGGGCTAGAGGCTAGGGGCTCGGGGAAGGCTCTCGGCTACCTTATTACGGTCGTCAAGAAAACATAAGCAGGCAGAACGCCACTCAAGGCGGCAATCCCAGCTTCTTGCGAAACGCGATCCAGCGGGGATCTGTATGAAAGGGACGCCAGAACCATGAACTAGTGAACACCAACAGAAAAGAGCGTTCCTCGTAGACTTTGTCGAGCCATTGGAACATCTTGTCACGGTAAAGCTCGTCCCGGCTCGCAAGCGCACAGTACACAGCCGCCAGAAGCCACGGTTGGCTTGGTACGGCTTTGAGCTGTTCATTTAGTTCTGCAAGCCTTCGCAGCGCGTCCCCAGTCTCCCCAGCGTACGCATGCATGGAGGCCAAGCCTGCCAAAGCATTGACGAGCCGCCCCGGATCGGCAGTCTCCTTCGCGAAATTTGTTCCCGCTTGCTGGTACATCCCCTTGCCGATGTATGCCCATCCAAGAAGGTCTAGTCCCCATGCACTATCAGGCGCGAGCCCTAGTGTCCTACGACCTTGCTCGATCGCCTCATCCCAGCGCCCGGTGAGCCAAAAACCCCATCCTAGGTCGGACTGCATGATCAAGGAGACTGGGTCCAACTCAACCGCTCTGCGCAGCTCTGTGAGGCCCTCTTCGTATCGCCGCATATACATCAGGTACCAGCCGTACCAATTGTGCGCGGCCGCTGAGTTCGCATTTAACACCAGTGCATGCCGGAAAGACTCTCCAGCACCAGGCAAGTCATAATCGTAGAATGCCTTTGCCACGCCTAACGCAGTGTGCGCATCTGCTACCGAGTCGTCGAGATGCAGCGCCCTGAGCGCCAGCGAGCGTGCCTTTGGAAGTCGATCTGCCGCTCCGCCTTCGTAACCGGTCAATTGTTCGTAGGTTTCGGCGAGCGCCGCGTAGACTAATGCATACGACGGGTCGTATCGAATAGCATCGTCGAAATGCTTGATCGCCTTATGGATGCCTTCCACGGTTCCCTTGTTGTAAAAGAAGCGTCCCTTCAGATAGGCGTGATAGGCAGCGAGATTTTTGGTACCGGTGCTAGTGGGCTGCAGGACATGGGTATCGCCCGCCGGAACGGCTGCGGGTGCCGGGGCCAGTCGCGCGGTCAATGCATTCGCAACATGCTGAGCGATGTCGCTTTGCACCGTGAAGATGTCCTTCATCTCGCGGTCGTAGTCCTCCGACCACAGGTGAGCATCGCTAGTCGCGTTGATCAATTGCGCCGTGACCCGCACCTTGCCGCTTGCCGTGCGCACACTGCCTTCCAGGACGGTGCCCACGTTGAGTTCCTTGGCGATCGCGCCAATGTTCTTCTTGGTACCTTTATAAGTGGCGATCGAGGTGCGCGCGATCACCTCCAGGCCCTTGACCCGGGAAAGCCGGGAGATCAACTCTTCGGTCATCCCATCGGCGAAGTACTCCTCCTCCGAATTGGCGCTCATGTTCACGAACGGCAGCACGGCAAGACGGTTGTTGGCCAGGCCGGCCCCGGCAGGGGAAGGCATCGAAAGGGTGGTCGGATTGCTTTGCCATTGCCATACCGCCGCCCCGATGATGGCGAGGGCAACGACGGCCAGTGCTACGCCCCGGCTTCGGTATGAATGCAAGAGCGGTTTCAATTTGGCGGGCGCAACGGCCTGCGCTTTACCATGCGACCAGTGAAATACCCTCACCGGCTTGGCGATGTTCTTGACGAGTTGCTCGCCCGCGGGCTCGAACTTCAAGGGTAGTTTGCCATCGATCTGATCGAACACGGTTCCGGAGATACACACCCCGCCCGGTTCACCCAGGGACTGCAATCGCGCCGCGATGTTCACGCCATCGCCGTAGAGCGCACCGCTTCTGTCTATCACATCGCCCAAGTTGATTCCGATGCGCCAGCGCATCTTGCGATTCTCCGGCCGCATGGCGTTGCGCTCGGTAAAGTTGCGCTGGATCTCCACCGCCGCCTTCACCGCCTCCAGGGCGCTGGGGAATTCCGCCAGCATCTCATCGCCCGGAGCGTCCACCACCCGCCCGCCGTAATCGGCGACGTACCTTTGCATGACCTCGCGGGACGCGTTCAAGGTCTCCACCGTGTCGTGATCGTCCTCGCCCATCATGCGCGAGTAACCATAGACATCGGCACTCAGAATCGCGGCAAGCTTGCGGTTGGATTCCATGGTGGCCTTACCTGCATCCTCCTGTTGCGTAGGTATTGGTGCGTAGGTATTGGCCAGATCGGGCCGAAGTCGATGATATCATCGACTGCTTCAAAGCTGAACGAACTCAGATGCTATCCACGCCCACACCGCCACCGGAAAATCCCATGGGAACCGATGGATTCGAGTTCATCGAGTATGCCGCGCCTGATCCCGCAGCCATGGCGGCGGTGTTTCAGCGCATGGGATTCAAGGCTATCGCCCGCCACCGGCGCAAGAACGTAACTTTATACCGCCAGGGCGAGATCAACTTCATATTGAACGCCGAGGTGGATTCCTTCGCGCAGCGTTTCGCACGCTTGCACGGGCCGAGTGTGTGCGCCATCGCCTTCCGTGTGCGGGATTCAAAGCAGGCCTATGAACGAGCGTTGTCTCTTGGCGCATGGGGCTATGCTGGTC
>JBJXGQ010000301.1:0-10926 GCA_046160525.1 Burkholderiales bacterium | reverse complement strand
CGCGCATGATGAAGGCCGTGCCGGGCACTGGGCTCACCTTGCTCTCCACGACCACCGCGGGCAGTCTCAACGCCCTCGATGTCATGGTCAAGGGCATCGTCACCTTGGGCGTACCGGAGATCGATAAACGGCTGGTGTATACCGATCTGGCAACGGCGCAGGCTCTGCTGCAAACGGATAAGGCCAGCACGCTTTCGGTGTATTTGCATGACACCGAAGAAACGGATGCCATGCGCGCTACCGTGGCCGGCGTCTATCCCGGGAACGCGTTGCAGACTTGGCATGACCAGGCTTTCTATTACGTGGCGGTGAAGGGGCTCTACAACCGCATCTTCGGGTTGCTTGGAATCGTCATCGTGATCATGGTGCTGTTCGCCGTGTCGAATACGTTGGTGATGGCGGTCATGGAACGCACCCGGGAAATCGGCACGTTGCGGGCGCTAGGCACGCTTCCTCACCAAATCGTGCGCGTGTTCGCGCTCGAAGGTTTCATCCTTGGTCTTGCGGGCGTGGCGGTGGGAATCTTGTTCGCCTTGGGCACTTCGGTTTTCTTCTCGGTGGCGGGTTTCCAAATGCCGCCGCCTCCGGGGCGCTCGGTGGGCTACCCGCTGTTCGTGAACGTGTCATCCGGGTTGTACCTGATCACCGCCTCGACCATCGTGACACTTTCCGTAGCGGCTGCTTGGTTCGTCAGCCGCAAGGCATCCCGCAAACCCATCGTGGAGGCTTTGTCCCATGTCTAGATTCCTTCTTATGCTCGCCGCAGCCATGATCGCTGGCGGCGCCGCCGCGCAGAACGTCCCCGCGCTTCTCAAGGCTGCCGACAGTTTCCGTCTGCCCTCCGACGCGCTCAGGGTGGAAACCGAAATTCAACTCTACAAATCCGGCACGCTGGACAAGACCCGGCTCTACACGGTCTACGTCAAGCCCGGGCGGCGCTCGCTGGTGCTGATGCAATCGCCCAGCGAAAAAGGCCAGAAACTGCTGATGCTGGCCGACGAGTTCTGGCAAATCATGCCGCAGAGCCAGCGCCCGATACGCATCACCCCGCTGCAAAAGCTGCTGGGCGACGCGTCGGCCGGCGACATCGCGACCATGAACTGGAGCGAGGACTACGACGGCAGCGTGGTGGGCGAGGAAAGCATCGGTGGCATCCCATGCCTGCATCTCGCCCTGACAGCGCAGCGCAAAGGCGTGAGTTACCAACGTGTGGAACTCTATCTTTCGAAGGCGGACTCGCGCCCGGTTAAAGCAGATCTGTTCGTCGCATCCGACAAACTGGCGAAGCGGGCGACGTTCACGGTCGAAAACGTGGAGGGACGCCCGCAGGTCTCCGCCATGACGCTCACCGACGAAATCCAGACCGCGCGGCAGACAGTGATCCGCTATCTGAAGCGCACATCGCGCGCGATTCCGAATGAGTTCTATAACCCGATGTTCCTGACTCGCAACGACCTGAAGGAATGAGCGTTTGGCGAGTAGGGCTGATTCTCGCGGTCATTCCGCTTTCTTCGATGTCCGAGGATATTGCGGTGAAGCTAAGGGCCATTCCCGAATATCACGGCGAGCGCGCGGACAGCCCCTTCGCCATTTCCAACGGCCAGACCGCTTTGGGGCGCGACCAAGCCACGGGTGAATTGGAGTTACGCGCCAAGCCTTGGGACGTGAACTTGGTGGCTACCGGCCGCGGCTTCAAACGCGAAGGCCAGGATACGAACAGCAAGCTCGTTCTCAACGAACTGTATTACGACACCACGCTCGCCGGCCAGCGCGCCGGGCTAGGCAAGAAGATCATGAGCTGGGACGTGGGCTTCGGTTTCCGGCCCTTGGACGTGATCCAGCAGGAAGACCGCAGGGCAATATTCACCACCACGCTGGAAGGCATCCCTTACGTTTCCTGGGAGCGCTTCGGCGAGCAAGACGCCTGGATGATGGTACTGGCCAATCCATGGAATAACCAAGAGAGGGAAGCACGAGACGACCGCTCTATCGCGCTGAAATACTACAAACGCACCGAGGCCACCGACTGGCACGCGGTGGTACGCGCTTCGCGGCGCTACAGGTGGGAAAGTGGCGTTGCATTTTCTCGAGTGTTAGGCGAGAGCACCGAGGTGCATGCATCGGCTCTCTACCAGAGGCGATACGAAAAGAACATCAACTCGCTCGCCGGGCAGAACGCCACAATCCTGGCAAGCTCCGATCCGGTGAAAACGCGCACTGTCCACGACGGCTACAAGGCCCTCGCAGGGTTCACCTGGACCAGCGCGGGCGGCTGGTCGCTCATCGGCGAGGCTTGGTATGACGCCAGCGCCTACACCCAAGCCGAATGGGAGGCGCTCGCCGCACTCACGAGGGCGCAACTTTCGCTGCAAGACATGTCCGGCGTGCCGCCCGGCAGCATCGAGGGGAACATCGCCTGGAGCGCGCAAGCCTTCAACCGTCCCAATCTTCTTCGCGAGAATATGCTGATCCGGCTCTCGCACCGGGGAACAAGCGGCGCTACCGACCCGGCGCTGGACCTGCTCATCACGCCCCCGGATGGCGGTTGGGTGGCCACGGCATCGGCTAGTTACGAAGACGACCGCTTTCGGCTGGACGCGGGCTACCGGGTGTTTGGCGGCCCCAAGGACTCGGCCTATCGCTTGCTGCCGGAGGATCGTGTGGCCTACTTGGCCCTGGAGATTTCCTTTTGAGCGGACTTCAACGCGGCGACGCATAATTGCCGGATCCATTACAGCTAAGCATCGCCCTGAACCTTGATACCGCCGTTCCGCTTCAAGTATCCCCATGTCCCAGCGGAAGAGGGAGAAAAACGCCTTATGCGCACCAACCCCTTCCTGCCGCTGGGCAAATTGATCCGGCAATTGGCCCTACTCTGGACCACCATGGTCGTGCTGGCGGTTGGGCTCACCCAGATCATGGAGAAATCGTTCTACAAGAACCTGGTCTACTCGCTTGCGATCGGCAGCTCCATATTTCTGCTCTCGAAAGTGGTGGAAGGCCTGCGCGGCCGATCTCGCGCCGATTGGAAATCGGCGGTGATCGCGATCCCCGCCGGTACCGCGGCCGGCGTTTCACTGGCCGCCTGGATCACCGGCCATGACCTGATGCGGGTGTTCGCGGAACACCCGAACCAACTCGTCCTGACCCTCGTGGTTTCGCTCATTTTTGGCACGGGATTCTCGTACTACTTCTACTCCAGGGAAGCCATCGCGGAGGCGAACGCGGCATTGCGCGAAGAAGCGCTGGCTCGCGCCGCGAACGAGAAACGCTTGGCCGAATCCAATCTGCGCATGCTGCAAGCTCAGATCGAACCCCATTTCCTATTCAACACGCTTTCCAACATTCTCAGCTTGATTCGGGCCGAACCAGGGAAGGCCGAGCACATGCTTCAGGACCTGACAGGCTACCTACGAGTGTCCCTAAAACGAACCCGCACGGCCGAAGTCACTGTTGGAGACGAAATCAAGCTGCTGCGTGCTTACCTGGGCATACAGCAGGTGCGCATGGGGGAAAGATTGCGCTATACCATCGACGTTCCGGATGAACTCAATGCGCTGCGCCTGCCGCCGTTGATGCTCCAGCCTCTTGCCGAAAACGCGGTGCGTCATGGACTGGAGCCAAAGCCGGAAGGCGGAGAAATCCGCGTGCGGGCGAGCCATATGGGCGATCGGTTGGCCATCGAGATCAGCGATACCGGAACAGGGATGAACCTGAATTCCATTCCTGGGGTGGGAATCGAAAACGTGCGAGCGCGATTACAAGGTCTATACGGCGGTCGCGCGCAGTTCGTGATGCAACCGAACTCGCCCGCCGGCCTTAAGATCCGGCTCGTGATTCCCATCGAGGCTCCCACGCCGTGACCACCGCGATCATCGCCGATGACGAGGCGCCGTTGCGCCAGTTTTTGCGGCGGCAACTTTCGGTGGTATGGCCGGAACTCGGCATCGTCGCCGAGGCCGTGAACGGTAGCGAGGCTCTGAATGCCATCAACACGCACCGGCCCGACGTCGCCTTCCTCGATATTCAGATGCCGGGATTGAGCGGGCTGGAGGTCGCGCGGCGCGCTGCAAAGCCCTTGCACATCGTGTTCGTCACCGCGTACGACGAGTATGCTATCCAGGCTTTCGATGCCGCTGCCATCGACTATCTGCTAAAGCCGGTGAGCGCGGAACGCCTCGCGGGAGCGGCCGGGCGCGTAAAGGCAGCGCTGGAGAAACCCGTACCGGACTTGAAAGGATTTCTGGACCAATTAACAGCCAAGCTGCGTCCTCGCCCGGCATTTCTCCAATGGCTGCAAGTGTCGCAACGCGACGAATTGGTATTGCTCTCGGTGGATGAAGTCGATTGCTTCATGGCGGCGGATAAATACACGCTCGCACTGAACGCGGAGAAGGAATCCGTGCTGCGCGTGCCGCTCAAGGAACTGGAAGCCTCGCTGGACCCTGAAAAATTCTGGCGGGTGCACCGCAATGCCATCGTCCGGGTTGCCGCCATCGCGCGCGTGAAGAACGATCTGCGCGGTAACCACGTGATCGAGTTGAAACACGCAAAGCGTACCGTGGCGGTTGGCCGTAGCTACGCACACCGCTTCCGGCAAATGTAGGCCCCTAACAGCGCGCCGTGGGTCACTTGAGATCGATTAATCATACGAGCGCAAAGGCCCAGTCCAAAACGCTAAAAGAAGGAGCTGAAGCACCATGAATGCGTGATACTTGGATCGCGCGCTGGCCAGATCAGATGGCACCTCCACATTGGCAAGCGGATTTACAACAAGGGTTGTTTGCTATGGTGCGCTTTGCAACCCACGAGCTACTCGGCCCGGATCTGGATCGAGTAGCGCTCGGGACATCAGAACTTAAATCCTACCCCCACACCGAACACCCACGGATCGATGTCGATCTTTCCGCTCGCCGCGCCGGTGGCATCGGTGCCAATCCAAATCTTCTTCAAATCGGCGTTGACGAAGAATACGTCGGTGACGGGCCAATCGACGCCTACCTGAAGAACCGGCCCAAAGCTACTGCTATCTAGACCGATCGCACCGCCCGCAATCTCGGTGTCGCTAAAACGCGTGTAGTTCACCCCGGCTCCTACGTAAGGACGCACAGGCCAACCGGAACCGAAGTGGTACTGGGCAATTAAGTTGACGGGCAGAATTTTGGCCGATCCGATGTTGGCGCCATTAAGCGTGATATCGTGCTTGGCGGTGGCAATACCAAGATCGGCAGCCCAGTTCGGAGTTAAGAAATAGGTCAGTCCCACTTCCCCGCTCACTTTGTTATCGACATCCAGCCCTCCGATATCGCTGGATACGTCCGGCTCGATATCGATGACTCGCAATCTCGCCACGAAACCCTCGCTCGCGGCTTGCAGGGCTGGCGTGGCCGAAACGGTGGAAGCGGCTATGAGCAGTGTGGCAAACGACTTGGTTAAGTTTCTCACTTGTCTTTCCTTTCCATTGAATAGATCGATCTTCGAATCCTGATTCGGCGCACCGCATCGATGGGTGTAATACGATGGATACGGAGGTGCCGGATACAACGTTTCGGGACATCTCGATGCCAGGTGGCGACCGGCTAAATCGCGCCAAGTATCACGCGCCAACCATGCCTCTAAGGCCAGGTTGGCGCGCATGACCGGTCATCGACTTGCGCCACTCTGCGCCCATCTCATGATCCTCGGTCCATTTGCGCGGTATGCACCGCGCCGCTGGCGCTGGCCGGAGAAGCTCCAGCCCGCCCAAGTACCGCTTCGACGTAAGGGCGTCCCGTATCCGAGGCCAAGACACCATTCGCGATAAGCTTCCCGCTTGAAACTGGAACCACTCCCGCGCGTCCTAAAACCGCCTCGACCGCGGGCTTCGGCCCAACGGTGGCCGGTATCGTGACACCGCGCAGTGGATAATCAGACAGGCGATGAACGGCGTTAGACCACGATCTTCCGTTAATTTCCACGGGCAGGGATTCCACCGCCATGGCCTGGCTTGCAATGACGATCATGGTTGCGGCGAGCGATAGCTTGGTAAGAGATTTCATCTTGAGTTCCATTCGGTTAAGTGACGGTAGGTCTTCAATGCGCGCATCCATGCACGACATTGATGTGTTCACTTTATGCGCGCATTGTGATTACTTCATTACGTGCGCTTGCCAGGAAATTACAGATGAAACGAAAACGGCCCTAGCCGCCGCTCAATTTGAAAGAAGCCTTGCCAGAAGGCCAGCGAGCTCCCTTGAAGCGAGCGGCTTGGCGAGAACGTCATTGGCGCCCATCGCGCGAGCGCGTTCCGCCGTCGCAGGACCGGCGTAACCGCTGATGAGAACGATAGGAATGTCCGAGCGGAGCTTACGAATTTCTCTGGCCAATTCAGAACCGGTCATTTGAGGCATGGTTTCGTCCGTCAAGACCACGTCAAACCGCTGGGGAGATGCGCGAAATGCCTCCAACGCCGCGGAGCTGGAAACAAATCCAGCGGGCTCATAACCGAGCTCGGCAACCATCTCCTCGCCAACCCGCACGAGCGCCTCTTCGTCATCGACGAACAGTATCGTCTGGCCGTTGCCGGCAGGCAGCGTTTCATCTGTTTGTTTTGGCGCGGCAATGCTTCCGTCCCATGGAAAGTACACAACGAATGTCGTTCCGCCGGAAGGATTGCTTCTGACGTCGATACTGCCACGCAGATCGGAAACAATCCCGTGAACGAGCGACAATCCGAGCCCCGTTCCAACACCGACTTCCTTCGTTGTGAAGAACGGGTCGAAGATCCTATCGAGCAATTCCTTGGGAATTCCTATACCGCTATCGCGAACCGACAGCCTGATGTACTCGCCCGCTGAAATGAATCTGGTCGTCGTCATCACCGGGTGATCCAGCTTCACGACTTCAAGCCGAACGCTGGCCATTCCCCCGGGCTTCAGGGCCTGAATGGCGTTGGTGCATAGATTCATGACGACCTGGTGTATCTGCGTCGCGTCCCCCATGAGCGCGGCATTTCCTGCGAGCAATTCTCGTTCGAACTGAACTCTAGGAGGCAGTGACGCTTCCAGAATATCCAACGTCTCCGCGACAGCGGATTGCACATGAACCAGAACCTGCGCACTGATTCCGCTGCGGCTAAACGCGAGTATGCGCTCCACCAATGACTTGGCCCGCTGTCCCGCGTTCATGATGTTGTCGATACGCCGTTTCAGCGAACTCCCGGCCGCAGCCTCCTTCTGCGCCAATTCTCCATAGCCCAGAATGGCGGCGAGAATATTATTGAAGTCGTGGGCAATGCCTCCGGCAAGCGTGCCCATGGCCTCAAGCTTCTGCGACTGCCTCAATTGAACTTCGAGGCGCTCTTTCTCCATTTCCGCATGCTTGCGGTCAGTAATGTCGGTGGAGGATCCCGAGAATAACGCGGGCTTTCCATGCGCATCCAAGGAGCACTTGCCGCGGGCGTGGAGCCAGCGAACTTCTCCCGGCGGGTGCACCACACGGTACTCGATATCGTAGCGAGGAGTCTTGCCCGAAAGATGACCGGCGATAGCCGCCTGCCAGCGTGCCCGGTCGTCCGGATGGATAGGAAGGTGCTGGGAAAACTTGGCGCGCGTGTCGATTGCAACGCCCTGGGGAAACCCGTACATGTCTCGCATGCGCAGGGACAGGTATTGTTCGCCCGTTTGCAGGTTCCAGTCCCAATGCGCTTCGTTCGAGCCGGTCATGGCGCGCTCGTAACGCGCTTCGGACTCGCGTACCTCGGCTTCGGCCCGCTTTTGAGCATCGATGTCGGCAATGGAGCCTGCCATGCGAAACGGCTTGCCCATTGTGTCTCGCTGGCAAAGGCCATGAATTCGCACCCAACGGTAACCGCCTTGCCCGTCTTCGACTCGGTAGTCACCACCGTAGGCGGGCGCCTTTCCCACGAAATGAGCTTCGAGGGAGTTCTGGCGGCGGCGTTCATCGTCTGGGTGAAAGCGCAATTGCGCGAGGAACTTTTCACGCGAGCGAAGTTCCGGTCCGGCGTCCAATCCGAGTAGCTGTTGTGCGCGGGGCGAGACGTAAATCGAATCGCCATGGATGTCCAAATCCCATATCCCTGAATCCGCACCGGCGGCCGCGAGCGCGAAGCGCTCCTCGGAAATCTTCAGCGATTCGCGGGCCCTATCCAGTTGCTCCAGCTTTCGGATGAGCAAGTAAAGGAACAAGATCGCGACGCTGCTCAAAATCAAGGTGCGGCCCCCAATACCCAAGCTGTGCGACCGCCACTCGGAAAGGGCTGCGCCGAGCTCCCTGGAGGCCACCACGACAAGGGGATAATTCGCCACTTTGTGCGGAATCCAGATGCGATCGGCACCGTCGACGGGACTGCGTAGCCGGACGGGTGCCAGCGCGGGTTCCCCCGCTACGCTCAGCAGCTTGGCAAGAGACGCATAGGGCTTGCCGAGCGCGCTGTCGTTCGCGGGGTAGTGGGCAAGCATTACGGCATCTTCGCGGAGCAAAGTCAGATGCGTACCCAATCCCATTCGAATGGCGCTATAGAACTCCTGGAAGTATCCGACCCGCAGGCGCGCGAGCACGGTACCGGCGGATTTACCACCCGAATCCAAGCGCCTGGATAGCGTGAACACCAACTGGCCGTCCGTGGGATTGCGTTCGGCCGCGCCCACGTAGAGTCCCTCGCCGGGACCGCCTCGCAAGGCTGGATGGCTGGCGACACTGTGTTGTGAAGGGGGATGCTCCCAGGACGCACCAAGTTGCTTCCCGCTCGCGTGTTGCATCGCCAAAGCGTCCAATTGAACGACACCGTCGGCCTGCGTTGCCAGGTATTCGTGCACCTCGCGTGACACCTCCTCTGGCACTCCGATCCGTGCATAGCGGCTAACCGCATGACGCAGAATGATGTCTACCGTATCGATGGTTCTAGCCGTCTGCTCGGCCAAACTCCGGGCTTGCGATTCCAATTGCCTGCCGGTTTCGTCCAAAGCTTGGCGGTATTCCTTGACGATGTCGTATACCCCGGCCACCGCCACTGCGGCAATGACTGCGCCGCCCGCGAGCACAACCCATCGTATCTTCCAGCGCTGCGCCAGTTCCCTGGAAAGCGGGGGGTCTGGCGTCATTCGAGAGGCGATACCAATGCCCGGACCGTGTTCGAGAATACCTCGCAGGAGAAGGGTTTGGAGAGCACTTTAGCCACCCCAAGCCGCTTAGCCAGTTCCCCCGCGCATTCGATGGACAACGAGCAAAAGTTAGCGGAAATCGCCAGGACGGCGGCGCTCGGAAACCTACTTCCGATCAGGTGAGGCAGGGAATTGTCCCGGTCCCGGCGCGGGTTCAAATCGACCACGACCAACTCGATGTCCTTTGCGTCCAAGGAGGCGATCTCCGTGGGAGGTAGTTTGATGACTTCGAGACCGAGCGCAACCAGGCACTCCTCAACAAGCGAGGAGATGAAGCGATCCTCATCGATGACAAGCGCCTTGCGCCTGATAGAACCGGCAACCTGTACTTCCCCGGCAGGCAGAATGAGTTCGGCGAGGCGCGGCGTACCGGCATCCGCCTTCATCGGACTTTCTCTGTGCAAACCAACGCCATGACTGGTCCCGAAACGATGGCAACCCCGCCGAGCCAGAGATGCACGACGGAACCGTACCGAGGCCGGGGTAGTCCCAGGATGCGTTGTCTGAGCATCGAATCAAGAAGCAATGCCATGCGTTATCTTGGTTACCTCTAACGATGAGTGTTGCCGCCAGTAGACAGCTTGGTGGTTACCGCAGGGTTTCTACTTATGTTCGTAATATTACGATTGAAACACGCAAGGCCGTTGACGGAACAAGGTGCTTCGCGGAACATGTTGCATGACAAAGGACTAACGACCAATGCATGACCCTCCGAACCCTCACGTTGTTGCCCTAGACGATGATCCAGCCCTGCGCATGCTCGTGTCGGAGTATCTGGAGGAAAACGAGTTGCGGGTCACGGCAGTGGCTAGCGGCAATGAATTGATGCAAGTATTTCAACGCGAAACCATTGACCTAGTGGTCCTCGACGTGCGCCTCCCTGGGGAAGACGGAATGACCATAGCCCGCACCTTGCGCGAGCAATCCGCGGTTCCCATCATCATGCTCACCGGCCGGGCGGATGAAGCCGACCGCGTCATGGGCCTGGAACTCGGGGCGGACGATTACCTGACCAAGCCCTTTAGCTCGCGCGAACTGCTTGCGCGCATCCGCGCACTGTTACGGCGTGCCCAGGCGCGAGCAACGGTAGCCGATGAGATTTCGAAACTTCGCGCCTACCGTTTCGGCGGATGGGAACTCAACGTCCGCCTTCGTAAGCTCAAGAGCCCGGACGGGCGCACTATTCCTCTTAGCAACGGGGAGTTCAGCTTACTCACCGCGTTCCTGTCCGCTCCGCGGAGAATTCTTACTCGCGACCAATTGCTGGACTCCTCTCGACTCCATAACGACGAAGTCTACGATCGTTCGATCGATGTGCAAATCCTTAGGCTCCGGCGCAAGATCGAGACAGATCCAGCCATCCCTTCCTTGATCCTCACGCAGCGCGGCGCCGGATATCTGCTCAACGCGGCGGTACAGGCGGTGCGTTGAGGTTACGTTTGCAATATTCGGAACGCGATGTGAAATCACCGCGGCATGTCCGAGCCGCAAACTGCTCACCGCCCAGCGAGACTTGAAACGGTTTTTCGAACCCCTCCTCTCGGAACGTTGCCTTTTCCTCCCCACGACTAGCGACGTTCCATTACGACCGAACCGCATCCAGCGGTTCGGTTTTTTTTGGTACGCTGCCGCCTCGCTTTCAGCCGCCAATGGCGGTCCCGAAAAGTCCGCGAAGGGCCAGTACATTCCAATCGAGGTATGAGTCTGAGCGGGGGGCGGTTCAGTTGTTGATGCTAGCCCAATGCAGGGTTATGCACGGGGCCGC
>JBJXGQ010000300.1:0-4036 GCA_046160525.1 Burkholderiales bacterium | reverse complement strand
CGCCCACTTGCTGGCCCAGGGCCAGCTTGCGTGCTTCAGCTTGCTTGATGCGCAATTGCAAGGTGGAAAGATCTTGTGAGATTTTCTTGAGATTCTCCACGCGTTTTTCCAGCAGAGCCTGGTGCTCCTTGAGATGCTTGGCGATGGGTTGCAGGGCGTTACGCACCCAGTGGTCCAGCTCCTTGCGTGTTTGGCGGAACACTTCGCGTGCTTCGGTCACCAGGCCGCCATAGAACCTTTTCACCAGAAAATGCTTCTCGGTCATCACGTTCACGGGGTCCTTGCAGAACTTTTCCGTGGCGGCGCGCAGGGCTTGCATGTCGAGAATGTGCTTCTCGAGGTTGATGGACGGCGAGGAAACGTTGGTTATGCCGAACTTCTCCTTGAATTCGGTATACACACCCTCCACGAATGCGCGCGTTTCGCTACCGAAGGCGAGGATGCTATCGGCCTGCGAGCTGAAGTTGCCGAACAAGGAGTTCATGCTTCCCATCAAACCCGCCGTGGTCCAACTGCCTTCGATGGCATTGCGGCTTTTCTCGAACAGCTTTTCGATTTTTTCATCCGATAACGCGGCCGTGAGCGCATGGCCTTGCTTGAGCAGGGTGCCGTAGGAATTTCGCAAGCTCTCCATGCGTTTCATGTATTGCGCGCGGTCTTGCTCCAGGCGCGTGAGCATGGCTTGCGCGATGTCCCGGTTCTTTCCCGAGAGTTTGGCGAGTTCGAGATGTTCCGTTCGTGCCGCCGCCAGTTCCACGCGCAGGCTCTGCAGAGAATCGTCCACCATGACGCCCATCTCGCGGGATACGGCATCTCGTACGATCTGTTGCTTGGCGGGAATGATGTCGTGGGCAATCAGGGTTTCCAACTGTTCGATGTTGCTGCGCTTGACCAGGGCAGGGTCATTGCGCACGCGGCCGATCAGCGCCTTCTGGGCTGAGAGCGCGATCACTTGGTCGCGGCCAAGCTTGAGGAGTTCGGCGGTTTGATTGATCTGGCGTTGGATGGATTGCTGGATTTCCTCCTCGCTCTTTAACTCGTCCCAGGTCAGATCGACTTTGTTGAGCACCGCGATGCGGCGGGTCTGGTAGCTTTGAACGTAGCGCTCCCAGATTTCCATGTCGGATTTGGTGACGCCAGTGTCCATGGCGAGCAAAAACACCACGGCATGGGCATTGGGCACCATGCGCAAGGTTAATTCCGGTTCGGTGCCCAGCGCGTTAAGCCCCGGGGTGTCCAAAATTACCAACCCGCTTTTTAACAAGGGATGCGGGTAGTTGATCATGGCATGCCGCCACGTGGGGATTTGCACGCGCTTGCCCTTTGTCACCAAGGTCGTGGAGTAGGCTTCATTCGGGTCGAGAAGCCCCAATTCTTCTGCCTGTTCCACGGACACTTGCTTCGTTTCCGCCAAGCTGGCCATGGCCTGCAAGACGTCCTTTTGAGACGACATGTTCAAGCGCAGTTTTACCCAGTGCTCGGGCTGCGTCTTATACATGCCGATCGTGGGGTCTTCCTTGCGCGTTTCGATCGGTAGCAAGCGGATATAGGGCTCTTCCTTGGGATCGTAGAAAATCTCCGTGGGGCACATGGTGGTACGGCCCACGTCGGATGGAAGCAGGCGTTGCTTGAAATCGGAAAAGAACATGGCATTGATCAACTCGCTTTTCCCCCGCGAGTACTCGGCGAGAAAGGCCAGGATCAAGCGGTCGTTCTTGAGGTTTTCCAGCACATCGTAGATGCGCAGGCTTTGCTGGATGTCGACATGGCCGTTACGGTCAAGCCAGGCTTGAAAGGATTCGATACCTGCACGAATCTCTTCCCGCCAGCGGCCGTAACCTTCTATGAGTCCTTCCAGGGATTCGCTCATGACCTCTTGTACAAGTTGCCCTAGGGGGCGGAGCCCCTTTCCTGGGAGTAAGCCAAAATGCAAATAGCATTCCCGTCAGGCACGGACGGGGGGCCACGGGGACTTGGGCCCGGAGGCTAGAGCGCGAGCGCTCTTTCCAGCCAGGCGATAGGCACCATAAGCAGCAACTGGCACGCGACGATCACGAACAACGGAGATAGATCGACCCCGCCTACGCTGGGGATGCGCCGCCGGAAGGGGCGCAGCAAGGGGTTGGTCACGCTGTTGAGAATGGGCGTTGCGGGGTTATGGGGATTCACCCAAGATAGGACGGCTTGGACGATTACCGCGAACATCACCAGGTAGATCGTCAACTTGATCAAACGCACCACGGCCAGCAAGACCAGCCCTACCCAGGAAGCACCGCTGAGCACGGAGATGGGGACCCCCTGCAACCAGGCGACCAGCACTATGAGCAGGAGCTCGAAAGCCCAGGCCATCACCAAACTGGCGAGATCGATTCCCCACAGACCGGGAATGACGCGGCGCGCGGGCACAACGATCCAGTCGGTGAGGGCGTGCAAGAACTGCGAGACGGGATTGCGCGGGGCTGCGCGCATCCATTGCAGGTAAAAGCGCATCAGCAGCGCGAACACGAACAACCCAACAAAGGTTTCGAGGATGAAGATGAGTGGCTGTATGAGCACGAGGATCTTTAAGCCGGTTGGCCGAAGGTGTCACCAAGCGCGCGAGAACGCTCCGCGGCTGCTATAACGGCGGCAACGATGTGCTGCTTGAGGCGGGCTTCATCGAACTTGGACAGCGCGCGCTCCGTAGTCCCGCCCTTGGAGGTGACGCGTGCACGCAGGACGGCCACGGGCTCCTCGCTCGCGGAGGCGAGTTTTGCCGCGCCCGCAAAAGTATCCAGTACGAGTTGCTTTGATTGCTGCGCGTTCAACCCCAGCTCGCGGGCCGCTTCTTCCATGGCCTCCATGAAGTAGAACACGTAAGCCGGACCACTACCCGAAACGGCGGTGACCGCGTCGAGCTGAGTCTCATCGTCCAACCATATTACCGATCCGACGCAAGCCAGGATCTGCTCCGCTTGTAAGCGTTGGGCTGCATCCACTTCAGGCATGGCGTAAAGCGCTGACACCCCGGCGAGGACCAATGCCGGCGTGTTGGGCATGGCGCGCGCGATGCGGCCATAGTTACCCAACCAGCGCGAAAGGTCGGCGCTGCGCACTCCCGCGGCGATGGTAAGAACGAGCTGGGTTCGCAGTAGCGGGGCGAGCGACAGGGCAACCTCGCGAAGTTGTTGTGGCTTAACCGCGAGAACTACCACGCCGGATACAAGCGGCTGGACGGGCAATGTAGCGGAGCTACGGACGCCGAACTTCCTCTCCAACTCCTGCCGCGCACCCTCGCTAATCTCCACGACGTGAAACTGGCTGGCTTCATAGCCGCGCTGAAGCAATCCACCGATCAGCGCGCAGGCCATGTTGCCGCCGCCGATGAAGGTGACCGAAGTTGTTCTGGACTCGGATGTCATGGCGAGGCCCGCCGGGTGAGTTCCGGCGGGCGCGGGAGCAGTTATTCCAAGGAGGCCTTGAGGGGATCGAGGCCGGCCTTATAGGCACCATTGAGGAAGTTGATGACCTCCTCGTCCTTCATTTTTCCGCCCGAGTTGTTCTCGAAGGCGCTGCGCCACAGAATCGCGGTGACGCCGGGGCTCAATGGGATGACTTCCATGGTGGATTGGTAGTTCTTGATGGGCAAGGGATTGGGGTCGATGACGTTGTAGGTGAAGCGGCGCTTGGCGGCGCTCCATTCCAACAGCGTTTCGTCGAAGCTCGGGCCATCCTTGACCGTGAGCGTGCGGATGGCGCCCACCACATTGTTGGTGCCCGATTTGATCACATCGTTGGAAAATACCGGGTGCCACTTGTGAAGGCCGTCGAAGTCCTTGACGGCATCCCACACCTTTCCAATGGGCGCTTTGATGCTGACGGTTTGGTAGGCATTGAGCACGCCGTCCGCTTGAGCTGAGAGCGAGAGCAGGCCGCACAATGCCGCAACTAGAAATTTCTTCATGATTCGGGTCTCCGGTTATTTGTATTGAACTTGCCTCGGTCCTCCGCGGCAAGGATGGGAGTATATAGGGCAACGGCGTTACGGTTGGCGCTC
>JBJXGQ010000299.1:0-10412 GCA_046160525.1 Burkholderiales bacterium | reverse complement strand
GTTTACACCAACGCGGCCATGACCTCGCTGGGCGAATTGGACGGCAAGATCACTCCCCGCATACAAGCCGTGGCGGACATGCTGAACAAGGCGCAGATTCCCGCCGAGATCGTCACCGATCCCATGGCGCAGATCTGGACCAAGTTCGTGCTCAACTGCTCGCTGAACGCGCTCACCGCCCTCACGGGGCTGCGCGCTGGAGAGATTTACCGCACGCCGGAAGTCATTGCGTTGCTGGGGAAGGTGGTGGACGAAATCCTCCTCGTGGTGGAGCGCAAGGGAATCAAGCTCGTGGAAGCCGACCCCAGGAAGAAGATCATCGAACACTGCCGCTTTCGCTACAACAAGCCTTCCATGATGCAGCACGTCGAACAGGGGCGGCGCACCGAGATCGATTCCATCAACGGTGCCTTGGTTCGCGAGGGCAAGGCACTTGGCTTGGCCCTCCCCCACAACGAAACCATCTTTGCCCTGATCAAGGGATTGGAGAAGAGCCGCCGGCAACTGCTACATGAGCCGCCGCGCGACTACGCGCAATTGGAATTGGATGCGAAGGCTGAATACCATCCGTGAACTGACACAGGCTTGAACGGGAGAAATCATGAGCGATTGGCGAGAGGTCAAGACATGGTCGCGCGAAGACATGCTCAAACGCGTGGCACGCTTCAAGGATCTGCGCGGTTCCGATGGCGGCCTACCGGATAGCAAGGTGCCGGAGTGCCACCGCACGCTGTACAACGTCATTGGCTTCCAGCCGCCCCAGGACAAACGCAACGAAGCCACCACCTCTCCCGTGGGCGACGATGCCTCGGCCATGGCGGCCATCCGCACCTCTGAAGGCTTCAACCTGGGCTACTGCCGCGCCAAACCAGGCAAGGGGCCCCTCATGCACAATCACGACACCAACGAGACCTTCATCGCCATGACAGGCCGCTGGCGCTGCGAATGGAACGAGGGCGCGGATATGCAGTTTATCGATCTCGATCCGCTCGACGTCATCTCGTTTCCCGTGGGTGTGGCACGCCGGTTCATGAACGTCACGTACGACGAACCTGAGCAAGAGCACGTTCTGATGTTCGTGATCGGCGGCAACGAGCCCCAAGCCGAGTTCACACCCGAGGCGATGCGCAGGTGCGAGGCGTGGCAGCAGGAGAACGCGGCGAGAAGGGAATAGAGGTTTACTGCAAGTGCCGCCTTAGGGGCGTTCTATCTAGAGTTACCTATACATGTGACACGTAACCCGATTCCCTCATCCCCACCCTTCTCCCGGGGGGAGAAGGGCTTTTCACCCCTCGCCCGCCGGGAGAGGGGCCGGGGGTGAGGGAAAGAAGTACCCTGATTCAGCGCATCACGAGGTTTCGTAACTCTCAACAATAAAATGCCGATCAAGTCTTCCGTTCGTGCCGAGCACACCGAAGCATGAACGAAACACCCGGCAAGTTCAAGCGCTGGCGCTGATGCTGCGGATCAGGTCTTTTGGACCACCTTGCGATAAGTCATCTCGATGTTGAGCCCGATCCGGTCGCGGTATTGTCCCAGCGAATATTTGGACATTCCCCACTCGTATTTCTCCGCCAACCGATCCGGTAGCACCTTCTTCATTTCCTCCAAGCTGGCGCCATCGGAGGCAGCCTTCTTCACCGCCTCGATGAGGTCGTGCAAATAACCTCTGAAGAAGCCAAGCTGCGCGCGTGAGGCCACTTCGCCATGGCCGGGGATGATGCGGTTGAAGTCGTAGTGCTGCAATGCATCCAGGGTGCTCACCCACTCCTCGGGAAAACCGTCGTTCATGAAAGGCATCCAGTCGATGAGCGCATCGCCTGTGGCCACCACCTTCTCCTTGGGCAGGTAGATAAAGACATCACCATCCGTGTGACCACGGCCCAGTAGGAGGATTTCGATATCGCGCCCGCCTTCGTGAAGCTTCACCGAGTTGGTCACGGTGCGCGTTGGCAGCGTTGGTTTGAATTGCTTGAGTTCTTCGAGGTACTCCTCGGCCTGCCTTAGGTTAGCCTCCAAGCGTTTTCTTGATGCCGCGTCACTCGCGTCCTTGAGATCCACCCTCAGCTTTTCGATTTCCTTCGGCATGCTCGCCAGTTGCTTTTCCACGTATGCGACACCGCCGTTGCCCGCGGCGGGATTGGTAAGGTTCTCGCGCGTGCGCTCGGAGGTGATGACTTCCAAGCCTGGAAATGCCTCCTTGTAGGCTTGGTTGCCCTGCCAATGATCCCAGTGAAAATGGGTGTTGATCACTTTCTTGACCGGCATCTTGGTGATGGATTGAATTTCCCGGTACAAGGCAAAGGCGGCGGAGGCTTTGGAGTGAGAGTCCACCACGATAACGCCATCGTTGGTAAGGATCACCGCCGCGTTGGAGTTGACCTTGTAGCGTGGCGATGCAATGGCTGCGTAAATCCCGTCCGCAACAGGCTTGAGTTCGAAGAGATCCTTACGCGAGGTATCCGCATCGGCCGCCATGGCGCAGCAAGGGCCAAGATGATCTACCGCTTGAATCGCCGCGACGGCGGCGCCTGTGCGAACCAGGAATTCCCGGCGCGAAAGCGACTTGCTCATGCGATGTTCTCCTCGTTGAGAAATTTATTAGAAGCATTTGCCACAGAGAACACAGAGGTCACAGAGGAAAAAATAAGATCCCATCCAATTCGACTACCGGTAAATTTGCCCGCTCCAAGTTCTTCGCTTTTCTCTATGTCCTCTGTGCTCTCGGTGGCTAAGATTTTTTGGGGCAAAGCAATGTACCACCAATAATACGAACAAACGCTGATAGCATGACTGCAAAGCTGTAATCCACTCGAAGCAAACAGATCCTCAGAGGAGAGAATTATCCATGGACGAACAACTCGCCAAGGCCGCGCTGGAGTATCACCGTTACCCAACGCCCGGCAAGATTTCCGTGGTGCCCACCAAGGGCCTCACCAACCAGCGCGACTTGGCCCTGGCCTATTCCCCCGGCGTGGCTTACGCCTGCAAGGCTATCGAAGCGAATCCGGCTGAAGCTGCAACGCTCACTTCACGCGCCAATCTGGTGGGCGTGATTACCAACGGAACCGCCGTTCTCGGCCTGGGCAACATTGGGCCACTCGCCGGCAAACCCGTCATGGAAGGCAAGGCCTGCCTGTTCAAGAAGTTCGCCGGTATCGACGTGTTCGATATTGAATTGAACGAAAACGATCCGGATAAATTGGTCGAAATCATCGCGGCACTTGAGCCCACATTGGGGGGCATCAACCTCGAGGACATCAAGGCACCCGAGTGTTTTTATATAGAGCGCAAACTGCGCGAGCGCTTGAACATCCCAGTGTTTCACGACGACCAGCACGGCACCGCCATCATCTCCGCTGCGGCCATCTTGAACGGGCTCAAGGTGGTTGGTAAGAATATGCAGAACGTAAAGCTGGTGTGCTCCGGCGCGGGCGCGGCGGCTATCGCATGTTTGGATTTGCTCGTGTATCTGGGTATCAAGCGAGAGAATATTTTCGTCACGGATAGCAAGGGCGTGCTCTACCAAGGCCGCGACCGCGACATGGAGGCGAACAAGGCCCGCTACGCGCGCGACACCAAGGCGCGCACGCTGGAGGAGGTCATGCCCGGCGCGGATGTCTTCCTCGGCGTTTCCACCGCCGGAGTGCTCAAGCCCGAGATGGTGAAGACCATGGCGGACAAGCCACTGATCCTGGCACTCGCCAACCCCACGCCGGAGATCATGCCGGAACTGGCCAAGTCCGTGCGCCCGGACTGCATCATCGCCACGGGCCGCTCCGACTATCCGAACCAGGTGAATAACGTCCTGTGCTTCCCCTTCATTTTTCGCGGCGCGCTGGACGTGGGCGCCACCCGCATCACCGATGAGATGAAGCTCGCGTGCGTGACGGCCATCGCCGATCTCGCCCAGGCCGAGCAGTCGGACGTGGTGGCCATGGCCTATGAGGGCCAGGAATTACGCTTCGGTCCCGACTACATCATCCCAACCCCCTTCGATCCACGGCTCATCACGCGCATTGCCCCAGCGGTAGCGAAAGCGGCCATGGATAGCGGCGTGGCTACCCGCCCCATCTTGGATTTAGAAGCCTACCGCGAGCGGCTTTCCAACTTCGTCTATCACTCCGCCTTAATCATGAAACCCGTCTTCGACGGCGCGAAGCTCTCGCCGCGCCGCGTGGTGTACGCCGAAGGCGAGGATGAGCGCGTATTGCGCGCCGTCCAAGTAGTGGTGGACGAGAAACTCGCAAAGCCCATTCTGGTGGGCCGTCCCGAGGTCATCGAGACACGCGTGAAACGTGCAGGTTTGCGGATTGCCATGGGCAAGGATTTCGAAGTGGTGAACCCGGAGAGCGATTCGCGCTACCGCGACGTGTGGATGGAGTATCACAAGATCATGGTAAGAAGCGGCGTTTCACCCGACGATGCCAAAGCACACATCCGGCAATCCCCCACGCTCATCAGCGCAATGCTGCTCAGGCGCGGCGATGCCGACGCCATGCTTTGCGGCACCTTCGGCCGCCACAAGGATCACCTCAGGCACATTCGAAACATCATCGGACTGGAGAAAGGCGCCAGCATTTTTGCCGCCATGAACGTACTGCTGTTGCAGAAGCGCACGGTTTTCATCTGCGATACCTACGTAAACCAGGACCCCAATGTGGAGGAGGTGGCGGCGATGGCCATCATGGCCGCCGCGGAAGTGCGCCGTTTCGGCATCACGCCAAAGATCGCACTCCTGTCTCATTCCAACTTCGGCTCGGACGATTCGGACTCGGCAATAAAGATGCGGCAAGCGCGCGAATTAATAGAACAGCGTGCGCCGAACCTGGAAATCGAGGGCGAAATGCACGGCGACTCGGCTTTATCGGAAGAAATACGCGGCCGCGTCTACCCGGACTCCAAACTTAAAGGCGAAGCGAACATCCTTATCATGCCCAACCTGGACGCGGCGAACATCGCCTTCAACTTGCTAAAGATCGCCAGCGGCGATGGCGTCACCATCGGGCCCATCCTACTGGGCGCCGCGAAGCCGGTTCACATCCTGACCCCCACCGCGACGGTACGAAGGCTCGTGAACATGACCGCGCTGGCGGTGGTGGATGCGAATGCGCAGCGTTAAGCGCGCCTTTCCGGATGCGAAGGAATATTTCCTCCCTCTACCTCCGGGAGAGGGACTGAGGGTGAGGGAAAAAACGCGCTAAGAAGTACCGTAGGTGCTCTTCCCATTTCCCCTGATGGCGGGATCCGCCATGCTTGCGTCTGGCGGACTCTCCGGCATGCGGCGCCCCTGCTTATGTAAGCGCACTGAATAGATTGATCGTACTAACGAGAGAGATTAGTACACCCACCATGATCAACAGTGTCTTCGCGTGGATTTTTCGGGTAAGCAAGGCCGCGAAGGGGGCGGCGAATACACCACCGACAACAAGCCCTGCGACGACTGGCCAAGGGCCGCTGCCAACCAGCACTGAAAATGCTATGGCGCTGCCAAAGGTCAGGAAAAATTCCGCGAAATTTACCGACCCTATGGTCTTGCGCGGGTCATGACCGGAACCGATTAATGTGGTTGTAACCACTGGCCCCCAACCGCCGCCGCCAGCCGAATCGACAAAGCCACCAAACAAAGCGAGCTTGGCAACATGCCGGGGTTCGGAGTGCGATGGCTTGTAATGATAGAAAATCTTGCTGATCAGATAGAGTCCCATGATGATCAGATAGCCTGAAATGTACGGTTTCAAGGTATCGCCATCGAACGATGAAACGAAATATGCGCCGCCGACAGCGCCCGACAGGCCCGGAATGAGCAAGCGCAAGAACAATTTAGGATTCACGTTTTTCATCTTGACGTGGGCAAGCCCGGATACCCCCGTCGTGAAGACCTCGGCGATATGGACGCTGGCTGTTGCAACGGCGGGAGAGATGCCGGAAGCCAGCAAAAACGTAGTCGACGTGATGCCATAGGCCATGCCCAACGCACCATCTATCGACTGTGCCAGCAGACCGACGGCCACGGCACTCCAGAAAACCTCGCTCTGCAATGTTTGGAGAACGAGCGCTTCCGCACTGATCAAGCTCCCGGAAAAATTGAACAACCGCAGCGCCAAATAACCAAACGCGGAAACCAACATGAACGCCGCCAGCCAGCCAAACAGTCTTAGAACAGGATGTTCGCCCGGATGCAGCACTTCTCCCTCTACCGGAGGCAGACCGAGCTGTGCGTGTTCTGCGTTGACCGGGTTGTTGCTTAAATCGAGATTGCGAAGTTTCATTCCCCTGCGGATTCCGGTTTTTTGAGCAGGGAGTCTATTTGAGACCGCAAATAACCCAAAATACTATATGAGCATATTCATATAGCGAAATGGTATTTGGAAACCGATGCGGAGGGTCTTCGCGTAAGCGAAGCGGGGGGATCTCTTCGGAAATGTGGCGGGCAGGGTAGGGAGGGCAAAGCGCACATCCTGGTCATGCCCAACTTGGACGCCGCGAACCTCGCCTTCAATCTGCTCAAGATCACCGGCGGTGAAGGCGTCACCATCGGGCCCATGCTACTAGGCGCCGCGAACCCGGTTCATATCCTGAGCCCCACCGCGACGGCACGAAGGCTCGTGAACATGACCGCGCTGGTGGTGGTGGACGCGAATGCGCAGCGTTAAGCGCGTACCTCCGGATGCGAAAGAATATTACCTCCCTCTACCTCCGGGAGAGGGACCGAGGGTGAGGGAATAACATCTCCCTTATCTCGACAAGATAAGTGCGCGATGTTGTCATCGTGTGCGATCTTCTCTGGCATGCCAAAGACGGAGTACGAAGAGCACGGTTTCGGTTACTTCGTAGCGTACCTTTTAGTCCCCAATTACGAGTCGCCGCACATTGCGCGGTGCGTACTCCTCAAGCTCGGTCCCTAGGAGCGGATGAGACCGCAAGAGCTTGACTTCATCGACTAGCTGCTTCACCGCCTTCTTGGCCACCAGTGGATTCACTGGGAGCAGAAACTCGTAGAGCCTCACCAAATCACGATACGCACTGGTCGTCCATTTTTTTTCCATGCGTCGTCAGGTGCGAGTGACGTTCTTCGCCCATGCCTCGGTCTCCGCGTGATCCACCACCCGGCCCGCGTAGGGCGCAATAAGCGCAGCGCATTGCGCCAAATTGCGCCAAATATCAATCGTCGTAGTGTAGGGGTCCCTCACACCCGCCACCCCAATTCGGCGGATAGACGCCATCTCTCACGAGCCGGTGAAAAGTTGAATACAGCCAGTCGGTGACGCAGCGGACCAAGCCGTGTTTCACTGGATTGAAATGCACATAATCCATGTGTGCGCGAAAATCCGTCTCGTCACGAATCGGATACTTCCAATACCGCCGTTGCCAGATTCCGCGTTCGCCGCGTGCGGTTCGCACCGCGGAGCGCCATTCTGTCTTCGGCAAACCTCTTGAGAATCCCGCTTTGATTAATCGCCATCGCACCGCAATACGCATACGGCGCAATGCGCTGCGCTTATTGCGCCCTACAGCCCTTACCCCGCTCCACGAAAAAGCGGCTGTTTCGATGTTTCGCTCCGATCCAGAGATTTCTGGTGAGATAATAATCTTATGAAAATCGCCATTGAACTAAACCCAACGCAGTCAGCTCGTCTTGAAAGCGTGGCCGCCGCACTCGGCGTTAATCCCGCGGAGCTTGCGCAAGCGGCTGTTGCCGATTTCATAAGCGCCGATGCAGATGACTTTGAGTCTGCCGCAGCCCGAGTGCTGTCCAAGAATAAAGAGCTATATCAGCGTCTTAGCAAATGAGGTTCCTGGCTCTAGGCGAGGTCCTTGCGCTACACGGGCGCATCCTTGCTGAGAGCGGTGGTAGCACCGGCGTACGAGATCTGGGTGCAATCGCTTCAGCGCTCGCGCAACCGCGCATGACCATCGGTGGCAAGGATGCCTACCCAACACTGATAGAGAAGGCGGCGGGCCTCGGGTACTCGCTGATACGAAATCACGGTTTCGTTGATGGCAATAAGCGCATATCTCACGCCGCAATGGAAGTGTTTTTGGTCTTGAATGGAGTGGAGATTCGGGCTCACGTTGATATTCAGGAGCTCTTCATGTTGAGTTTGGCCGCTAGCGAATCATCCCGGGAGCAGTTAACCGTATGGCTGCGCGCAAACACAGTACCGGTTAGTTCGGGCCCTTGACCCGTCCCTGGCGTTTGCCTGCGTAGGGCGCAATAAGCGCAGCGCATTGCGCCGAATTGCGCCGACGTGCGCCAAATATCTATCGTCGTAGTGTAAGGCTCCCTCATACCCGCCACCCCAATTCGGCGGATCGAGTCCATCTTTCGCGAGCCGGTGAAAAGTAGATAGTGGCCAATCGATGACACGGCGGACCGCCATTCTGTCTTCGGCAAACCTTTTGAGAATCCCGCTTTGATCAATCGCCATCGCACCGCAAAATCCGCGTCGCCTCTTGGCAATTCCATAACGCAATGCAGATGATCGGGCAGCACTACCCAAGCATGGATCTCAAACGGCTGCCGCCGTACCGCGCGAACCGTTTCCCGCCGCAGATCAATATGTTCGGCGAGCAGACTGTTGCCCTGCCGTTGCAGCAGGTTAACGGTGAAGAAGTACGTTCCACCAGGATGCCAGGCGCGGAGGTAAGCCTGTGGAATTTTAGCGTCGAGGATCTTTACCTCGCTTTCAGAAAGACGATTTGAAGACAACAGACGATCGAGTAGAGGAGGAAGTGATGCCAGACTTCATCAAGGGGACAATTGCCCCTCAAAATTGACGATAACCGCCGGCGCTGGTTTTCTTCTCATTCCCTACGGATCCGTCGTGGTTAATCGGCGTCTGTAGGTTAACGCGTTAGCCAATTCTCCAGCCGCAGATGAGGCACGCGCTTGAACTCGCGTGTATTGGCGCTGACCAACAGAGCATCTTCGGCAACTGCCTGGGCGGCGATCCACAAATCGTTCGGGCTGATCGGTGTGCCAGCAATTTCGAGGGTTGCTCGTATGCGCGCATAAGCCCTGACCATGGATTCGGAGCTGTGTAGCAGGCCATCCACGATGGACATGAACCGCTCGGTTCTTTGCTTGGCGCCTTGCGCGGGCTGCCCTAAACGCTCTAATTTCTCCAATCCAAACTGCAACTCACCCGCCACTACATAAGGGAGGTAAATTCTTCCTTGGTATTGCGCCAGCCGCGATAGGACTCTACGCTCGCCGCGAATCGCCGCGATGCAGATGTTCGTGTCGACCAGGATCACTTAGATCTTATGTCTTTCTTGGCGCGGCGCGATGTTGGGCGAGGCGATGGGCCCCCGAGCGTTTTTAGATCGATATCTCGCTCAGAACCTTGGTGCCGCAACTCGCTGGCGGTAAAAGGCAGATCCACGCCGGGCTCGCGGGCGAATAAGTCCCAGCGCCCGCGTAGGGTAGATATGAACAGTCCGCCATCGCGGGGCTCGATGAGCACGTCTCCCTCAGGCAACTCGAAGGCCTTGGGAATGCGCACTGCTTGGCTGTTACCAGCGCGGAATACCTTCGTCTTGGTCGGTTTCTCGGCGAGCTTCACGGTGTCCTTTCAAAATCGATGTAATTACGGCACGTTATCACACCGGCCAGTCCACATCAATCTTCAGCAATGCAGATAAATGCCCAGTAGGTTAGGCGCACCCGAGAACTCAGCGCTCGCGTCATCATCTACTCGGCGCGGAAGACCATTCAAATGCAAAGCGCCACTGCCGAAACACTCGGCACGAGTGCCGGTGCCCCCATGGTGTACCGTCCGGTGTTCAGCAGCGATCAAGGCTGGACGCTCTCCGCGCCCACGAACGTGAACCGTTCGGGAGAGCACGCCCTCCGGGTGGCCATGGCGAACTCTGAATTGTTGGGCTTCAATACCTTCAGCCCAACCTACCTGACTGGAACTCACCTCTCTCCAGCCACGAATCCAGCACAAGCGTAACTTCTTGTGTTTGGGTGTTGGCGAGAGGGTTTTCTGGGTGAGGCAGTGGACCGGTCTCCTCGATACCATCCGCAATCTCATGGCATCTGCTGATCGAAAAAAACGCCCCATCGGGTTCATCGCCCCGCCTGAGAAGTAGCGGCGAAAAACAACGCCTGCATATCGCAGCCGTTGGCAAATGCGTCTTTATGCAGTTATGCATGCCTGACCCGGCCCCCTCTCCGCGCCCACGAACGTGAACCGTTCGGGAGAGCACGCCCTCCGGGTGGCCATGGCGAACTCTGAATTGTTGGGCTTCAATACCTTCAGCCCAACCTACCTGACTGGGCGCCAAGCATGTGGGCATCATTCAGAGCCTGATCGTGACGTGCCGGTTGCATCAGATCAATCCGTACGATTACTTGGTTGATGTACTCCAACGTGTGGGCCAGCATCCGGCCAGCCGAGTCC
>JBJXGQ010000298.1:0-10738 GCA_046160525.1 Burkholderiales bacterium | reverse complement strand
CGGGTTGCTGGCCACGGGGAAGAGCGATTTTGAGGCTATTGAGAATGCGCGCGAAGACGAGTTCTTCGCGCGAGCGCTGGGGGTGAGCCACGTGGCTTCGAGCGCGACGCTGCGCCAGCGCTTGGATGAATTGGGGGACGGTGCGCGCGGGGTCGTGGATGAGTTGGGTGTGCCCTTGCTGAAGGCTGGGGGTGCCCCGGTGAGCGCGTTGGGCAGCGGGCATGTAGCGGTGGATATCGACGTATTTCCGATGGACAACAGCGCCACGCGCAAGCAAGGCGTGGGGCGCACTTACGCGGGCTACGATGGGTACGCGCCCATTGCGGCCTACCTGGGGGAAGAGGGTTGGTGCCTGGGGCTTGAGCTTCGCCCGGGTACGCAGCACAGCGCCAAGGACACCCCGGCCTTTGTGACCCGATGTCTCAAGCGCGCCCGGGGGCTCAGCGCTTTGCCGTTACTGTTGCGCATGGACTCGGGCTTCGATGGGGCGGAGATTTTGCTGGCGGCGGCTCAAGAGGCCATTGATGGGCTCCAAGTGGGCGGGGCCGGAATCGATGTGCTGATCAAGGCCAACCCGCGTAAGTTCGACGTGCAAGGCGCGCATGAGCAGCGCTGCCAGGATCCGAACACGGTGTGGACGATGCCCAGGGAGGGCAAGCGCGTGACGCTGTGGGAGGAAACCGTGGTGCGCCGGGCTGGGGCGAGAGACACCTCGCTGCGCCGGATCTACCGCTTGACCGAGCGCACCCTTGTGAAGGGCCAGCCGGTGCTGCTCCCCGATGTGCGCATTGAGGTGTGGGAGACGAGTTTGGCGCTACCGGTGGAACAGGTGATCGAGCTGTACTGCCAGCACGGCACCCACGAGCAGTTCCACAGCGAGATCAAGACCGATTTGGACCTGGAGCGCTTGCCCTCGGGCAAGTTCGCCACCAATGCGCTGATTCTGAGCTTGGGCGCTCTGACCTACAACATACTACGGCTGATGGGGCAACAAGCCTTGTTGGGTCCGGATGCGCCGGTGCGCCACCGGGCCAAGCGCCGGCGTTTGAAGACGGTGATGCAGGAGTTGATTTACCGGGCGGCCAAGTTCACCCGGCAAGCGGGGCGCTGGGTACTTGATTTCGGACGGGTGTGCGCGGCATTCGGGGTCTTCGAGCGCACCTACCGGGTATGGTCTTCGGGATAGCGCACCGCGCGACTCACCCAGACCACATGAATCGCCCGGGCGGGGGAAACGTGCGTGCTGAGTGGGCTCGTGGGTGTGAACTCAGCAGTGCCGAGGTGACGTTACCCACTTGATCGGCACCAAGAAGACTACCAAAGTCAGAAAACCCCCGAAAATCCACCGATCTGGATATACGTACACCTAAATTATGACCACGTCAGATCAGGACTCACGGATCCAGGAGACTGTTTAACGTCGTCCTGCACCAAGTAGCGAATGACGACGTTGGTATCCAATCCGATCAACGTCTTCCCGCCAGCCCCGCGCAGCCCGGCCAGCAATGGCTTGCTTCATTTCCTCGACCGATACCGGACGCTTAGGCTTCGGAATGATTCCCTTGAGTTCCTTGATATCTCGCGTTGCGGGGACGATCCTGAAGCCGCCGCCAGTCTCTTCTACAAATTGAACTCGGTCAGCCTCTTCCAACGGCTTATGAGACTGACAGCTGGGCCGTGTTTTCAACGGTAAATGAGACTGAAGTAGGCGGTTTGGATCGATCATCTCGCCATGGTGATCGATATGAACCAATTCAAGCTCGTTTCGGTCGAGCATATCCGCGAGTTTCTCGCTGGGACCACTGATTCCCGAACTGCGCGTCTCAGGCGAGAATCTTCAGCCACACGTGTTCTTCGTCGCACAGTCCATGTCCTCGACGCCGGATGACGCGGATCTTGTTTCTTATCCCTTCCACGAATCCTGGAGAGACCTTGTTCTCTGGCCGCCAAGACGCCGCGATTCCGTCCCCGTGCCAGTAGATCATCTCGGCGAAATCCTCGTAGGGTTGGACGCGCTCCCACTTCAGACTCCCCCGCCAGCGCTCGAATGCAAAGTTTGGATGGCGAAGCGGGCACTCGAGCCGCGGGGCTCCGGCAGTTGTCTCGGTGCCTGCAACGCACCCCGAATGCCGCAACCGCCATTGGAGGTATAACGGCTGCCCTTCAGCTCACGCATCCAAAGGGGCGGGTCGGTTCTATCCCCGCTCTCAAGAACGCGCCTGTGGCACCGATATAGCGAGCATCCATCCCCCAAGGACCCCTCAACGCACTCCGAAGTAACTTTGAAGGGCACGCCGGCAATCGTCGCCGCCAGGGTGCGCCAAGAAACAACTACACGCCGGACCCGGCATAACCGGCAGCATGTAGACGAAAACCATCATGCAGATACCCACCAAACCCGCTGACGAGGCAACCCGTATCGAAACGCTGCGGGCGCTCAAGATTCTCGACACATCCCCCGAGGAGCGCTTTGATCGATTGACCCGGCTTGCCAAGCGCTTGTTCGGCGTTCCCATGGCCTTGGTCAGCCTGGTGGACGCGGATCGCCAATGGTTCAAGTCCTCCGATGGATTGGAGGCATCCGAGACCCCGCGCGACATTTCATTGTGCGGCCACGCCATACTGGGTGAGGGAATTTTCCTCATTCCCGATGCCAGGCTCGATGAGCGCTTCCACGACAACCCTCTGGTCACGAATGATCCGAATGTTCGGTTTTATGCCGGGTGCCCGCTGACTGTGGCCAATGGCAGCAAGTTGGGCACGCTGTGCATCATGGACAGCGCGCCGCGGAAGTTCACGGAAGATGATGCGGCGCTGTTGCGCGACTTGGCGCGCATGGCCGAACAAGAGCTGGCGGCGGTGCAACTCGCCACCATGGACGAGTTAACGATGATCTCCAACCGACGCGGCTTCGACGCCCTGGCGCTGCACGCGCTCAGTCTTTGCCGGCGGCTGGACAAGCCCGCATCGCTCCTGTTCGCCGACCTCGACTTGTTTAAGCAGATCAATGATCGCTTCGGTCATGCCGAGGGCGACCGAGCGTTGGTAAGCTTTGCCCGCTTGCTGAAGGAGACATTTCGAGATTCCGATGTGCTGGGCCGGCTCGGCGGGGATGAGTTCGCGGTGCTGGCGACCAACGTCAGCACGGACGGGATCGCGCCGGCGCTCGCACGGCTTCGGGAAGCCGTGGATGCTCACAATAAGACAACCCAGCGCGGCTACGACCTGCGCTATAGGGTTGGTGCAGTCCAGTTCGACGCCACGCGCCACTCAAACATCGCGGCATTGATGGCCGAGGCCGACACCCTGATGTACGAGCAGAAGCAACAAGGAAATCTTTCCCAAACTCCCGCCCAGGCATTCGACGCCTCCTGTAGCGCCACGGCATAGGCGCTTCGGCTCCGCCATGGGTATTGGAGGTTCTCCCACGGAGATGCCGTGCAGGCCAGATTAGGGGCAACGCAGCCGGATTCCAGTTCCGCCCCTTGGGTTTTGCCAAGCTCAGCCTGAACGGGTTGACCCTAGGTATCCAATCCAATGAACGTCCTACTCCTACCCCGCGCGCAGCCCGGGCAGTAATCGCTCGCATCCTCTCCTCGACCGATACCGGGCACTTCGGGTTCGGAATGATTCCTCCGAGTTCCTTGATGTGTCTCGTTACCGGTACGATCTGGAACCCGCCCGTAATCTCTTCGACAAATTGAACGCGATCACCGGTGGCGCTTCCAGACTTCTCGCGATTCTCCTTCGGTATGACGATTTGTCCATGGCTGGATAGGACGGACGCAAGCATGATGACCCCAAGTCCCACGGTGATTGGTGCCGCGTGGTACACGAAGTGTGTCTGCGTCATTGTGACCAATACCCAAGATCTGCTATAACTTTAGTGCAATTACCCTCGGATCGCCGATGGGATACCGTGGGGACTGAGCCAGTGAGCGAGGTCGGCCTGTCGCTTCTGTGCCTTTCACGCGTTCGTAATGCATGGTTATTCTCGTCAAGGAGAACAAGATGCCAAAGGCCACCGAAATCAAGAAACCGTTATTGGGACAAGTCCTGAAAGAAGTGCTCGCCGCCAAGGACGCGCTTCGCGATCGCCTGTTGCGCTCCATCGTGGCGGGCGGGCCGCAGGCGTTGGCAATGCGCAAGAAGAAGAGCTTTGCCGCGTCCCCGCCGGTGAACATTGTCGGCTTCGGAATCGGCGAGAAGATCACCGGCAAAGCGTTGACAGGTGAAATGTGCGTGAAGATCTTCGTGGCGAAAAAGTTTGCCAAATCCCGCATCGGCAAGGCTGACGCTTTGCCAGCTAGCGCGGACGGCATTCCTACCGACATTGAAGAAGTTGGCTATCCGCGAGCCTTTCCAATCGCCAATCGCACGCGTCATCGTCCGGTGCGGGGTGGAATCTCCGTGGGGCTCGGAACCGATGCGGTCGACTTCCGGTTCGCGGGCACGCTGGGTACCATCGTGCGCGACGAGGCCAACCCCAAAAAGCTCTTCGCGCTTAGTAACAACCACGTGCTAGCCGACGAAAACCGTGTTGAATTAGGCGCTCGCGTGGTTCAACCAGGAACCCTGGACGGCGGCAGTAATACCGATCGAATTGGGGGGCTTGACCGATTCGTTCCCCTCAAGTTCGCCAACCAGCGCAACTATATGGACGCCGCGCTTGCAGCGCTCGAAACGAACAGCGCCGACCTTGCCATTCTAGGTATTGGCAATCCATCAGGTTCCGGCAGGCCAATGTTGGGAATGCTGGTGCGAAAGTCGGGGCGAACAACTGGACTCACCGAGGGCGTGGTTCGAGCGGTAAACTTCGATGTGCTCAACATCCAGTACGATACCGGCATGGTTAGGGTTGACGATTGCATCGTGATTCGAACGCTGGGCGGCACCGGGTCGTTCAGCCAGCCAGGCGATTCGGGATCCGCCATTGTCGACTCTCAGGGCCGAGTGGTGGGCTTGCTTTTCGCAGGGAGTAACGTGGTGACTTTCGCTACCCCGATCGCGAGAGTGTTGCGGCGATTGAAAGTCAAGATCGCCACGTGAAAGGGGTCTCAGGGCGCGATTGCGCACGCTTGGGATTTCGAAACTTGCAGCCATTCGAATCCGGATCCTGGTGCTAGCGCCAGCGAGGGCAACAGCGAACTGTCCACACGCAGGCTCGGGCGGCACATGGGAAGTCAAATGAAACAGAAAGGTAAGCCCGGTTCAGATAAGCGACTTGCCGACGATGTCCGGCGCGACTTGCAGAAGCAATTGAGCGGGCAACCTGGATTCGTTGGGGCGGGCATTGCCCTGAGTGAGGACGGGCAGCCGATGGTGTTGGTGATGGTGGAATCCGCCGAAGCACGGGTCGCGCTTCAGGTGCCCCAGTCGAAGAACGACGTGATCATCCAAACGGAAATCGTTGGTACCCCGCGCAAGCATTGACTACGCCGCGCTTTTTCTGGGGCGGCGTGCTTGGCGCGGCGTTGCCTCCAGCAGACCCCGGGAGCTTGACAAAGATCCCTCTATACGAGCAATACGGGTCTCGTGATTCATGAGTAGATCTCCCAACCGGTCTATGCGTTTACCCGTTTGTTCCAACTCGGCCTTGATCACAGCCACGCCCGATAACCGGTCCAGGATGTCGGTTACCAGGCTCATTTGACCGCGCCGGCGCGTATGCGCTCGATTTTCGCAAACACTTTATCGAGCTTGGCGTTCGTGGTTTTCAGAGTCTCTCGCATCGCCTCGAAATCTTCAGCAGCGCGTTTGCTGGCCTCATCTAGCAGGCGAAGCTCATCTACCGATACTCCCTCCAAATAAGCAGTGATGGCATTGCGAATCTCTTCGCTCATGGCTGTGCCTTTTTGCTTAGCACGAAGCTGCAAAGCCTTTTTCTGCGTGGGATCGAGATAAACCTGTGTTATGGATAAAGTCGCCATAATTTCTTCCCGGTGATATATATGGGCAATATATGTGGTAATGGCGATTGGGTCAATATCCAATCTCTTATCTTTAAGCAGTTACCCCAAAGGCCAGCGGTGAAACAGCCTTGCTGGCGTTCCTTCTACCCCGGCGTGTACTTCTCGATTGCGAAGCATTCTTGCCCAACGGGCGCACGGGATCCGTCAAGCGGCAGGCGCTTGAACCAATCGGCGAAGTCGCGATCGATATCCCGAATCGGCTGCTGGAATACATTTTCGACAAGTGAGAGCGCCTGGGCGCGCGGATCAGTACCGGTACTGCTGAAGGGATCGCGCCGCTGGAATTTCTCGTAGAGCGCCTGCAAGAGATTGCGCTCTTGCAAGTAAAGGACGAAGTAACGTGCGGCCGCCATGGTTGCCGCCATACGCTGGGTCTTTTCGTCGAGGTCATCGGTGGGGTGCCCCACTTCCGGGGCTTCGGCGTTGAACCAGTCAGCGCTGATGACTTGCGCCACAGATGGGCGCAAATGCCAGAATTCCTTCAAGACCCGGCCGCGCCAGTTTGGCAAGCCGCGCACTTCTCCGGGGCATGCCGCCGATACTTCGTATAGACCCGCCATGCCTTCGTCCAGCCACTGGGGAATGTCGCCGAAGTTGTTGCGCACGAGCAGATGGAACAACTCATGGAAAAGCGTGCCGATCTGCTCGCCAGGGATGACGGCCACGGCGCTTAGATCGTCCCGGAAGGTGTAGCCGATGGTCGCCGGGCTGATGTCCAGTCCGTGAATCCTCTCTCCCAGCTTGCGCAGGTCTCCTACACCGGACACGAGATAGATCGTAAGAAAGTGGTCTGGCTTGACGATGCCATAGCGCGTGGCCAAGAAATCGATGTACTGTTCCAGGCGCTGAGCAAAACGAGTGAGCGCAGGCTTCCCGTGGGCGGCCACGTTGGTGGCGAAAATAAATCTGCCTGCACGCTCGACCCGAAAACCTGGCGCAAGCGAGCGGACCGATTTGCGGGCGCCCGGCTCATCGGTTAGGGAAACGACTCTCGCCTTGAGCAGCGCCGGATCGATTTCTCGCAGCGCTTTCGCCGGATAGCTCGCCACCGGCGAGCCCTGGTCCATCCAGTAGAACATTTTGGCGCGAACCGTGGCTCCTGCGGAAATGAGCGATTCGACAGCGTTCAACGCATCACCGCGGAGCTCTTCCAATGCGGTGCTGGTGGCGCGGCAATTGTTCCACTCACGCGCCACCAGGTCCCGGCTTCGGTTCGTGAGCGCGTAGTTGTAGAAGAGCCAACTGAGCATTTGCGCTCCGCGATCGCGCAGTCCCTCCATGCGGCATGCGCTGGTACCCAGCATGTAATCGACCTCCGCGGTACGCCCGTAGGGAGCCACGCGGTACTGGAGTAGTAAATTGTAGGCCGGCGGATATTGAGCAACCCGCCAGTTGCGCTTGCCCGCCACGTAGAGTTCGTCTGCCGCGAGAGAGAACGTTGGTAAAACCCAGGCCAGCATGAGGGGTCCGGCCACCCTTCGCATAATGCGGAAATTCATTTCGCGCCTCCTATTTTGGCTTCGCGTCTCCCGCTCCGTTCTCCGGAGAGATTGGTTTGCCTGGCGAAGCCGGTTTCGCAGGCATTTCCAGGAATATCTCGTCTTCCTTGCCTTTCGGTCTATCGGGGACTGGAGGTTCGTCCAGCGGCGCGGGGAGCGATAGGGAGGAAGATTGGCGTCCCATGTAGACCGGCACGTCCCGCGTCGTAAATTCGAAGGGAACCACCAATGTAATCCCTACTAGCACGCTGCCCAGTATCGCCAGCACGATACCCGGCGATGCGCTCTCGAAAGCGCCTTTGAAGCCCTGGCCTTCGGCGCTGACTTTCGTCACTTGCTCCTCGAGCTTCGAAAGAACAAAGATGGCACCGATGAGTGCCATGATCATTCCCACCAAGAAACCCAGATACCGCGTCCACACGCGGGTGAGAATGGCCGCGTTGACCTGCTGGTAGCGGCGTTTCATCGTCTCTTGCTCCATGACGGCGATGGTCTTCCACTTGACGAAATCGATGGCTTGCTGCGCATCGGCGGGAAATGCCCTCTTTTCGTACTCGGCCAGCTGGGACTCCCATGCGGGAGGCTCGAAACGAAATTGCTGTTCCAGCCGTAGCAATTGATAGAGGCTCGCCACGAAAAAGAACACGGCCATCACGAGAATGCTGCCAATGGCGTAAGGCAGGATGCGCTCTTGCCAGCGCCACAAGCGGCGCCGTCCATCCGGATCGTGTTGCCCGCTGCGTGCGGTTTCGGGTATCGCCTCGGGGGCGTCTGTACGGCCGAGATTCATTATGCCGTTGGCCCCTTCGCTATCGCTGTTGTCCCTGCGCACTGCCTATCGCTGGCAAGGGAAACCGCAACCCCAAAAACCAATATCCGCTGTCTTGATTCAAGTTGTAGCCGTAGCCAAGTTGCAGATAGTCACGAAACGCCGAAATCACCAAACCAACACCCACTTCCAGCGACTCGTCTCGGTTGAAATCCAGCGCCGCGATGTTGATGCCAATGCCCGGCTGTAGCAATTCGTTCCAAAAAACCGAGTCGCGCTTGCCGCGTTTCAGAAGAACACTGTACGAAGGGGCCGCGTGAAACCGCGAATTCAGGCCCGTATCCTTATGAGGATCGGCGAATATGAGGCTTACGGCCACATCGATATACGTGAGTACTCGGTACATCCGCAGCCTGCGTTCTCCGATAGAAACGATGGGTTTATCAGGCTGTCCCTCGCTCATTCTCAGGATGAGCCCGTCGCCGGATTCGCGTTTTCCCGCACGGCGCAAGTCCACTTCGGTGTTTTCGGCAAGACGGCCGATGTCGTGCTTGAGAATCTTGTCGCTGTACTCGAGCGATCCCGCTCCGATCTCGCGGCCATTCACCAAGAGGTTCGCGAAGGTTCCCAGATCCTTTAGGTGATCGGAAATTCCTTTCCTGCATGCACTTGCCTTCGCGCTGAGTTCATCCGCGCTGGCGCGGGCACTGGCGCCAAGATTTCCGGCGACTTGCCCGATCCGGCTTGGCAGCGCTTCCAAATGCGACGTCAAGGTTTGGGCCTTGCTCCTAATATTATTGATGTCCGCGTACAAGGAAGAAAAGAGTCCCGGCAAACTGCCCTGGGAGGCCAGTTGCACGTTGCCATAACGGGCCTGAAGTATCTGCCCAAGCTGGATGAATTCGTCCACTTCTCGCCGAATCGCATCGAACTCTCCCTGCAAATGCGCAACCGCCGTGTCCGCATGCCCTCGCAAATTACGCAGCGGATCGTCCAATTGCTTCAAGCACTGCTGGTCGGCCTTCAGGGCGCTCACCAACGCCTCGGGCAAAGCCTCTTTGAACAAGGAGGCAACGGACTTTTGCTTGGCGTTGATGTCGTGCGCCGCTTGCTGGGCGGCATCGAATAATTCCTTGTTCTCCTGGCTCAGTAGCGCCGTCAACTGCCATCGTTTGATCTCATTGAACTCGCCCTCGGGCAAGGTATCAAAACCCGGCAGGTGAATGGGTGTATTAGCGCCAGACGCGTCCAGCCAAGCTCCCATCTGCACGTAGATGCCTTGATCGGTGAGCCGCTCTTGCGCCTTCCTTGCAAGATCGTTGATATAAGCCGCGGCGGCGTCGAAGACAACCTCGTAGGTATCGGCCATGGAAAGCCCTTCGGCCTGGAGTCGTTGATCGATCTGGGCCATAAGCTCCGGATTCGATTGGGTCGCATGTTCGAGGATTGGGATCGCGGCCTGAGCGACCTTTCCGACCGCGGCTTGCATCGCTTTCATGCTTTCTTGCGTGCGTTTCGCGGGATCTGCCCATACCGACAGCGCCTGTCGCATGGCCGGGAGCGCATCGAGGCCTTCCTTCACCTGCTTCTGAATTAGGAGGACGGTCTTGATCTCCGCGGCTGGCGTCACGGGGAAATGCTTCTCGAGTTCCGCGCGCAGGGCAGCCTTATCGATGCGAATGGAGATCGTGCTGTTGATATCCACCATTCCGGTTTCCGCGCTAATAGCGTGCGGCTGGCTGTCGAGGTCGCGCTCCTCCACAGTGAGAACGCCCGCGGAGTTCGCCAGCGGAATACCCGCCAGCAGCAACAACAGCAGCGCAACGCGGCGCATTACGGCGCCTCCGCCTTGGCGAAGGAGAGCAAGATACGGGTAAGGCTGGGAAGAGGCTCGGTGCCATCGACCACATCGCGCACTTCATCGCCGAAAGACAAGGAAAATCCCCAGGCGGTATCGAGCTTGCCCGTAAGTAGCTGGCCGTTACTTAGCTTGGATACAGCTTGCGCGATGAGGCTCGGCTTCATCGCCCAGATGACCCAGCGCGGATCGGTTTGGCTGCCCGTGAGATTGTCGGCTCGTTGCGCGACCTTCTCGCGTTCGGGCCCCGCTCCCAGCGCGACGTAAATGCAGTAGGGTTGCTCATGCACGAGATCGTTGAAGAGTTTCTCGGCGAGCGCGGCATCCTCGGTGGGAAGAATGGTGGTCTTTCGAAACACGGGCCGACTCCTCAAGGCGTGCTATGGAGAAAGAATAGCGCAAGACAATCGCCTTGTCATATACGACTTTAGTCATATCCCGCCGCGCACTGCGGCTGTGTCAGCCCTTAGCTCTTTGGGGACCCAGCCTCCCTCGCCCACAACATGCGCAACTTGGCGTAGCGGTAGTAGGTACCTTCCGCGGCGGATACGGCCAGCATGAAGCCTTCGCGGCCGTCCAGAAATCCTGCTCGTAGGAAGTAGGTGCGGATAAATGCCCACAGGCCGCGCAAGACGGCCGA
>JBJXGQ010000297.1:0-17495 GCA_046160525.1 Burkholderiales bacterium | reverse complement strand
AAGCCCGCGTGATTGATCCCTAAGCCCGTGGGGTCATCCACGATATTGCCCGCCTTGTCGATCTTGACCAGGGTCGAGGCGGTGATCTCGTCGAACATCAGACCGTAGGGGTTGATGAGCAAGTGCTCCGTACCCGGCACGCGGGCGGAGTAGTGGGTGTAGATGAGGTCGGTCCACTTGTAGTGGGCGCCCAATTGGTAGAGGGCGGCGAGATCGACCCGCATACCCCATTCCTCGGCACTGACACGGTTGCGCACGGACGAGGTTTCTACGGTTCGCAGCTGGGTGGTTTTGGCGGTCATGAATGTCCTTGGGCGTTGGATGACAGCGTGAATAGTACGCCCGCTCTTGGTACTCTTCCACGGTTCAATAAAAAACGGCAACCATGGAAATCGATATCACCCAGCTAAGCGAGCTTGAACGCTACAAACTACTGACCGGGTTGGTCTTCCCCCGGCCCATCGCGCTGATCTCCACGCGCAGCGAAAACGGCGTGGCCAATTGTGCGCCTTACTCCTACTTCAACGCCATGTGCGAGGATCCGATGCTGGTCATCGCCAGCTTTAGCGCACGCACCGATGGCAAGATGAAGCACTCACTTGCCAACATCCTGCGCACGGAGCAATTCGTGGTGAACCTGGTGGATGAATCCATCGCCAACGGCATGCACATCTCCAGCGCGGAATTCTCGGAAGACGAGAGCGAGTTCGGCAAGGCGGGGTTCACGCAAGCGCCTTGCAAGTTCGTGGATCACCCGCGTATCGCGCAGGCGCCCGCCAGTTTTGAGTGCCGCCTGTTCCGCCGCATCGACGTGGGGCCAGCGCGCGATCTGATCCTGGGCGAAGTCTTGCACATACACACGCGGGACGGCTTGGTGGACCCGCGCAACAAGCGTGTATCCGAGACGGCTTACCGCCCGGTGGGGCGCTTGTACGGGGTGCGTTATTGCACGACGCGGCAGCGCTTCGACCTTCCAGGGGATCTGCCTCCGGCTTAAGCGCGGATTGCGGGGGTTCTGCGTATATCTTTCGGTATATGTTTTTTGCCTCCCACAGGGAGATACTCATCGCGCCCTTGGCGGGCCGCCGTGCGGTCCGGACTCAAGGGCTTTAACCCGGTGACATCCATGGAGGCGACAATGCGTAATTCCACGAAGCAAGGTAGCGTAGTGACTCTGAGAGGTTTAATCGCGGGCGCCATCTGCGCCACCGCCCTTAGCCTGCCCGTACAGGCCGCGGATTGGAACGTGAAGGGCCAGTTCGGCTGGTTTGGTGTGGGGAAGGCCCACGAAGTGGAAAAGAATCATTTCTACTGGGTGGGGGAATTCAGCGGTACGTTCTTCAACGACAAAGGGGAGGGCAGCCTGTTTCATCTCGCCGGTGTGAAGTGCCCCGCCTACTTCGACGCGGATTTCAACAAGGGCAAGACCAATGCGGGGGGGTATTGCATCATTACCGACAAAGAGGGAGACCAAGCTTATCTTTCATGGCGTAACGCGGGAGATTCCATAGGCCCGGGCGCGAGAGGACCCGGTACCTTCGAGTACACCGGCGGCACGGGCAAGTACAAGGGCATCAGCGGGAGTAATACCTTCGTCGGCGTGACCCAAGTCAATTGGGCGGACGGGAGTTCCAGCGGTTACGCCACCTGGAATCGTTGATCGCTGCAATGACGAGGCTGGGTCTGGCGATCCAGTCTCGGTGTCACCTTCAGTGTCACCAATGAGCGCCAGCGGCCGCGCTCCAGTGCTGCCGCTTTTTGATGAGGCAAATGGAGTCCTAGGATAATGGCCGCGCCTTCGAGACCTAGGTAACACCATGAGACTGCGATACGCAGCGGCTTTTCTGGCATTGATCCTTGCCGGTTGCGGGACTAACCGCACCCATCTTCCATCTCCCAGCGCTCCAGCGGGCCAGGGTGTCCAATCCGGGGCCCAGGCAGCCCTTGCGGAGCGTCCCGGCGACGAAAAGAAGTATCTGCAACAGCTCTACGCCGATCCGCGCCTGGATCCCATTCGTGACAAGGTTCCCCTGCAAGTGCGCGCCGATGCCGTCACGGCGGGTTATCTGCGAAACGAGAACAAGCCCACGCCGGAAGAAAAGCAGGCGATTCGTGTATGGCTGCAAGTGCGCGAAAAGGCCCAGCAATACCAGGCCACGCGCCGGGGCCCACCCTCCGGGGTCTTGTTACAAACCCGTGTGCGCGTGAGCCAGGCCATTTCCCATCTGTATTCGGGGAAGCTGACCTATGCTGGCTTCGCCAAGCGGGTTCAGGAAATCGATGCCCAGTACCAGGCAGCCCGGCGCCAGGACATTGGCCAGAGCGAGCATTCCAACGGCAGACATTGACGGGGTAGGGACTGGGGGCTAGGAGCTAGGGACTCTTGGCCTAAAGCCACCCCATCCCGCCGAGCAATGCACCGGCGGCAATCAGGATTAGCAGGTGAACTCGCGTACGCCAGACCAGTATCGCCGCCGCCACGGTGAGCAGCACTAACTGCCAAGTGGGATCGTGCGACGAAAGTACCCATCCGGTGGAGAACATGAGAGCGATGACCATGGGCGCCATGCCCGCCTTGAAAGCCATCACGCCGCGCCAGTCCTGGCGTGCATGGCCCCAGCGCGCTGCCGCGAAGGCTAAGGTCGTGGAGGGCAGCATGATGCCGGTGAAGGTGGCGATCACGCCCATGATGCCCGCAGCCTGATAGCCCATCACCGCCACGAACAATACGTTGGGCCCTGGGGCGGCCTGCGCGATGGCAATCGATGCGTTGAACTGCGCATCGGTGAGCAAACTCATCTCGCTGACGAGCAGGCGGTGCATATCCGGTGCGACGGTGATGGCCCCGCCCACCGCCAGCAACGAGAGCATCAGGAAATGCGCGAAGAGGCTGAGTAACATCTGCGTCAAGCGGCCTCCTTGACCGCGGACTTTGTATCAGGCAAGCGCCTCAAGGCGAACAGGCACGAGGCCGTGCCAAGCGCCAGGAGAACCCACACCAAGGGCCATCGCAGAATGGCCACTGCCACAAAACACGCGCCCGCGACGAGGATGCAGGCGCCAATGCCCATGGAGTTCTTCTTCAAGGCGGGAGCTAGGCGCAGCGCGGTCCCCACGATCAATCCCGCGGACACCGCACCCATTCCACGCAGGGCACCCGCCACCACGGGGTTCGATGCGTGCATCGAATAAAACTCCGTAAGGACCAGGACGATCAACAGGGGAATGGTCATCATCCCGGCCAAGGCCGCGAAGGCGCCGCGCCAGCCGTGAAAACGGTCTCCAATCATCAGGGCCAAATTGCAGATATTGGGCCCTGGCAGAACCTGCGCGGCGGCGAGTAACTCCAGAAAATCTTGCTTCGTGAGCCAGTGCTTTTCCTCGCACAACACGCGCTGTGCCACCGCAATGACTCCGCCGAACCCCTGCAAGGCCAGGGCTGTGAAGCTCAAGAACAAATCGGACGGCGATGCGGGTTTGGCCAGCGGTTGGTCTTCTTGGTGCATGGGCGCTATTGTGGCAAGGCAAGCACGGAGGCGGCAATGCCTATTTGAAGTGCCTGGACGTCCCATCCGCTCGGCAGCTGTGGTACTTTTCTCCCAGATTGCGCCCGCGCCGCGGGGGTTGATCGAATGGGTTGTACCCAATGGAGTCCAAACCTTATAACGATGGAGGAGATCATGGAACAAGAAAGCCAAGGTGTTTCGCGCCGGGATTTTGTGAAGATCATCACGGCGGGCGCGGTGGCGGTGGGTGCCGCGAGCGTGGTGGGAAGTGCCAGGGCGGCTGACGGCGGCCAGCCCATCGAATTCAAGAGCCAAGGCCTGCGCTGCCGTGGCATCAAGTACGTGCCGGACGGATTGAAGGCGGGCGACAAGCGTCCATGTATCGTGCTGGCCCACGGTTTTAGCGCCGTGAAGGAGATGTACTTCACCGACTACGCCCAGGCCTTCACCAAGGCCGGGTATGTTTCCATCGTCTTCGACTACCGCTACTTGGGCGAGAGCGAAGGCGAACCGCGCGGGCAAATTTTCCCCTGGGAGCAGATCGAGGATTTCCGTAATGCGATCACCTTCGCGCAAATGCAACCCGAGGTGAACGCGGAGAAGATCGGTGTCTTTGGCTCGTCCTACAGCGGTGGCCATGTGATTTGCCTGGGCGCTCTGGACCGGCGCATCAAGGCAGTGGCCTGCCAGGTTCCCCTGATCGATGGTTATTCCAATTTCCAAGCCATCGTTCCGCGCGCGGCGGGTGCGGGGATGCTCAAGTATCTGGAAGGGGACCGGATCGAACGCTACAAGTCTGGCAAGGTGAACTATCTGCCAGTGGTGGCAGCGGATAACAATGCCGTGCTCAACACGAGCGATTCCTACAAGTGGTTCACGGAAACGCACCAGAAGAAAGCCCCGCGCTGGGAAAACCGCGTGACGGTGGAATCCGTAGAGAAATTCATCGAATACAGCCCCGCCGTGTACATTGCGCGGATATCGCCCACGCCCTTCTTGATGATGGTGGCGGAGAACGACATCCTGACTCCCACGGATCTGGCCATCAATGCCTTCGAATCCGCCCGTGAACCCAAGAAGCTGGTCATCCTGCCGGGCGGGCACTTCGACGCCTACGTGAATGGCTTTGCCCAGTCCTCGGGCAACGCCATCGGTTGGTACAAGCAGTGGCTGGGGTGATTTAGCCGTTCAAGGAAGAGGGCTGCGAACAAAGCCCTCTTAGAAAATCCTCACCACAGAGGCACAGAGGCACAGAGAAGAATTCTCAAGAGAACTTTCGTCTTTTCGGTTCAGATGAACGCGGGGAAATACGTCTTTCTCTGTGCCTCTGTGTCTTTGTGGTGAATAGATTTTTCTAGTTTTTCACCGTGACCGCAGCACTATCAGCTTGCGATAGCGTCTTCCATCTCTTCATCAATGGCCGCTTCCGGCAAGAAGCCGCCGGCTTGCATGGACCACAGGCGCGCGTAGTGCCCGCCGCTACTTAGCAGCGACTCGTGAGTACCGTCTTCCACGATTTTGCCCCCGTGAAACACGATGATGCGGTCCAGGTGCGCGAGCGTGGAGAGCCGGTGCGCGATCACGATCACGGTCTTCTTGCGCATGAGTTCTTGCAAGCTGTCTTGAATGTAGCGCTCGGTGATGGAATCGAGCGAGCTGGTGGCTTCGTCCAGCATCAAGATGGGCGCGTCTTTCAGGATTGCGCGCGCCAGCGCGATGCGCTGGCGCTGGCCGCCCGATAGCTTCACACCGCGTTCGCCGACCAGGGATTCATAGCGTTCTTCCGTCTCCATGATGAATTCGTGGGCATGGGCCTGCTTGGCGGCGTCGATAACTTCCTCATCCCTCGCCTCCAACCTGCCGTAGCGCACGTTCTCCATGAGGCTGCGGTGAAACAGCATGGGATCTTGCGGAATCATGGCGATGGCCGCGCGCAGGCTCTCTTGCGTCACCCCTTGAATGTCCTGACCGTCGATCAGGATCTGGCCCGCCTGCGGTTCGAACAGGCGCAGGATCAAATTGAGCAAGCTGCTCTTGCCGCTGCCGGAAAAGCCCACCATGCCGACTTTTTCTCCGGGCTTGATCGCCAGGTTCAAGTTGGTGAAGACGTCGCGGCCTTCCACGTAGGAGAAGCTCACGTTTCTGAACTCGATCTGCCCCGCGCTCACCTTCAAGGCGTTGGCCCCGGTGCGGTCGACGACTTCGTGGGGCCGAACGATCATGCCCACGCCGTCATTGACGTTCCCGATGTACTCGAAAAATTCCAGGAACTTGCGGCTCAGCCCGCGCGCCTGTTCGATCAGCACCAGGCAAAGGCTGGCCGCCATGGCGAATTCGCCTGCCGTCATTTGCCTAGCCGCCCAAATCTGGATGGCGTAGTACACCATGCCAATCATCAACACCATGGCCGCGGTGAACTGAAACCAGCGAATGCCTTCCATGAACCAGAAGGTACGCCGCGCCCGGTCCACCTCCAGGTTGAGGAAGTGCTCCAGGTACTGGCGCTCGTGATCGCGGCGGGCGAAGAGCTTGGCGTTCATGATGTTGGTCACCGAATCGACGATCTTGCCGCTGACCAGGCTGCGTGCGGCTGCGTAGTCGCGAGCGTAGATGCGGCAGCGCCTCGCCAGCACGAATGAGATGCACACATAGATCACAATCCAAATACCCAGCACCCACACGAGTTGCGAACTCACTTTGGCCAGCAGCACCAGGGAAACCGAGAAGGTGATCATCAGGGGCCAAAAATCGAAGAGCGTGGTCCACAGCACTTGAGCCGTGCTCATGGAAGTCTCGGCGATGCGGTTGGCGAGCGATCCGGCGAAATTGCCCAGAAAGTAACGCTGCGAGTGGTGCTGAAGGTAGGCGAACAATTCACGCCGTATGCGCCGGCGCAAGGACGGGCCCAGCAATACCAGTACCGTCCCGCTACTGCGCGAGAACAACACCAACCCGAGATTGAGCAGCGCGAAAAACCACAAGGGTCCTTCCACGGCGGGCCAAACGGAAGTCTGTGCGCTCTGCGCCATGGTCACCGCATCCATGATCTTCTTGATGGCGTAGGGCAGCAAAATGGCGCAGGCCGCCTGGCCGCACTCCAGCAGCGTGATGACGCCAACGGCTGCCCGGTAGATCCGCACGAAATGCAGGATGAACGCTAGAGGGGTGCCGGGAAGAAGAGGGGCGGGGGAATTCTGATGCGAGGTCGTGGATTGCACGGGGCGACTTTAACTCATATTGGATGGCCAGGCCTTGCCGGGCGCTCCTATATCGGCAGCCAAACGGCTACGTGTAATGCCCATCAAGGGAAAACGCCATCCGTCGTAAAGTACCGCCATGAACAAGCGGCGGCAAATTCTGGAGTGGGCCGAAGAGGGGCAAATCGCCCCGGAACAGTTGCGCTTGGCCCTTGAGTTGGCGGGTGTGTTGCCCGGCCCCATGGCCTGGCGGCGCTTCCTGGGCGGGCTTCTACTTTGGCTTGGCGTGATCATGATCGCCTGCGGCCTGGGGTTCTTTCTCGCCTATAACTGGAACGAACTGGGCCGCTACGGAAAATTCGCCTTGGCCGAGGCACTGGTGCTTGCCGCGCTCCTATTTCTCTGGTGGAAAGGGTTGGAGAGTGCCGTGGGCAAGGCGTCCCTCTTGTGTGCCGCCATTGCCGTAGGCGTTTTGCTCGCGCGGCCCTTAGGGACGCGATTGCAGCTTTCGATCGGATATGAGGCCAGCGGTTCAAAACAATTTCAATCACTCGACTGATTTTATGCTAACGTTATGGCCATGGATAATCCAACGATTCGCCCTGGCTCATCCCAGCCCTCCCAGCGCGACGGTGTCACCGGCAAAGGGGAGCGCTCGCGCGAACGGCTGCTCGCGGAAGCCACGCGTATCTTCTCTGCCAAGGGGTATTCGGCTGCCTCCACGCGGGAAATATGCGAGGCCGCCCAGGCGAATCTGGCCTCCATTCATTACTACTTTGGCGGCAAGGAAGGGCTCTACCGTGCGGTGCTGACCCGGCCCATCGATATGATGGTGGAGCAGTTTGGCCGCTTCGATGACCCTACGCTAAGTTTCGGCCAAGCCATGCGCAAGTTCCTCGGCGCATTCCTCGCGCATTACATGAGCGAAGCGGAAGAGGCCATGGTGATGCGCTTGCACCTGCGCGAGATGCTGGAACCGAGCGGCGTGTTCCGCGACATCATCGAGGGCACCATCTTGCCGCACCACAATGCCTTGGTGGAACTTCTGGCCCGGCATTGCGCTCTGAAAAAGCCGGATACGGATTTGCACCAACTGGCATTCGCGCTGGTGGCCATGGCTCACGACTACTGCATGTCGCGCGAATTCATCAAGATCCTGGCGCCGGACGTGTTGCGCCGGCCCAATGCAGCGGAAAAGATACTGGACCGGCTGGTGGGGTATAGCGAGGCGCTCTTGGCGCATGAAATCGCGCAGCGGCGGGCCGTGCTTGCCCGCGCCAAGAGCGCAATTGGAAGACCGAGGGCAAGGTAACGTCATGAACAGCAAGAAACTCAAACTCACCCTGATTGGCGCGGCGATCCTATTAGGGGCCATCGCTTTGGCCGCCATGAGCGCACGCGTCAAGGACGACAAGCAGGCGCCCGTGCAGCCCGCCAATGCAAAGCCCGCGTTGTCCGTGTCCGCTATTACCCTGGAGCACGCGCAGTGGCCGCGCAGCTTGGTGGCCAACGGCAGCATCGCCGCGTGGCAGGAAGCCATAATCGGCGCGGAGATTGGCGGCTTGCGATTGACCGAAGTCCGCGTCAACGTGGGAGATGAAGTCAAGCGCGGCCAGTTGCTCGCGCGCATTGCCTCGGAAACCGTGGAAGCCGAACTCGCCCAAGCCCGTGCGGCCGTGGAGGAGGCGCGGGCCATGCACGCCGAGGCGCTCTCCAACGCAGATCGTACGCGCCAATTGCGCGCGGCTAATTTCATCAGCGCCCAGCAGGTGACACAGGCAATGGCCGCCGAACAAGCAGCGGCGGCGCGCTTGTCCGCCGCGCGCGCGAGGGTGCGATCCAATGAGTTGCGAATGATTCAAACCCGGGTCGTTGCGCCCGACGATGGCGTGATTTCGGCGCGGGCGGCCACGGTGGGCTCACTGGCGCAAACGGGCCAGGAGCTATTTCGGCTGATACGCCAGAACCGCTTGGAGTGGCGAGCAGAGGTGACGGCGGCCGAATTGCCTCGCATCCTGCCTGGGCAAGTGGCACGTCTTACCACCGACAGCGGAAACGAAGTCCTGGGCAAAGTGCGCATGGCTGCCCCCACGGTCGATCCGCAAACACGTACGGGGTTGGTGTATGTCGATTTACCCGCGAGCAATCATGCTCGCGCTGGAACCTTCGCTCGCGGCGAGTTCGATCTGGGTGAAGCGCCCGCGCTTACGCTACCGCAGTCGGCCGTGCTGTTGCGCGATGGCTTCAGCTACGTGTTCAAGCTTGTGGACCAGAACAAGGTGCAGCTCGCGAAGGTGAGTGTTGGCCGCCGGATCGCGGATCGCATCGAAGTTTCCGCTGGCCTCAGCGCTGGAACACGAGTGGTGGCTAGCGGTGCGGCCTTTCTGACTGACGGAGATACGGTTCGGGTGGTCGAGGCGGCTGCGCCCATGCCGCCCACCGCCAAGAAGACGCCATGAACGTCTCCTCTTGGTCCATCCGCAATCCCATACCGTCGATCCTGCTGTTCATTCTGCTGACCCTTGCGGGCTTGATGCTGTTCCGCGTGATGAAGATCCAGCAGTTCCCGGATATTGACTTGCCGACCATCATCGTGACCGCCACGTTGCCGGGGGCGGCGCCCTCGCAAATGGAAACAGAAGTCGCGCGCAAGATCGAGAATTCCATCGCGAGCTTGCAGGGTGTCAAGCACATCTACACGAAAGTGCAAGACGGTAGCGCGACGATCACCACCGAATTCCGCTTGGAGAAGTCCACGCAGGAAGGGCTGGATGACGTGCGCGATGCGGTGGCCCGCGTGCGCTCCGATTTGCCGGGCGATCTGCGCGATCCCGTCATCGCCAAGATGGATGTGGCGGGCATGCCGATTCTCACCTACACGGTGGCCTCGGAGCGTATGGACGATGAGGCGTTGTCCTGGTTCGTGGACAACACCGTCGCCAAGAACATTCTGGCCGTGCGCGGTGTAGGGGCCGTGGCCCGGGTGGGAGGGGTTGAGCGCGAAATTCGCGTCGAGATCGATGCGGCACGGTTACTGGCTCTTGGCGCCACGGTCGCGGATATATCGCGCCAACTTCGGCAGATTCAGCAGGAAGCCTCGGGCGGCCGCGCGGACGTGGGTGGCATCGAACAATCGGTGCGCACCATTGCCACGGTGCGCTCGGCGGAAGAGTTGGCGGGCATGGATATCGTGCTCACCGACGGCCGGCGCGTAAGACTCGATCAGGTGGCGCAGGTTTCCGATACCGTCGCCGAGCGCCGCTCTGCCGCATTGCTGAATGGAAAGCCCGTCGTGGGTTTCGAGATCACGCGCAGCCGGGGCGCGGGCGAAGTGGAAGTGGCGCAGGGCGTGCGCGCCGCGCTGGAGAAACTCAAGACCCAATATCCGCACGTCAGCATCACGGAAGCCTTCAATTTCGTCGATCCCGTTGAGGAAAACTACGTAGGTTCCATGACGCTCATGTACGAGGGGGCTGCGCTCGCCGTCCTCGTGGTATGGCTCTTCCTGCGCGATTGGCGCGCGACGCTGGTTTCGGCCACCGCGCTGCCGCTCTCCATCATCCCGGCCTTCGCCGTGATGTACGTGATGGGCTTCACCATCAACGTGGTCACCTTGCTGTCGCTCTCCCTGGTGGTGGGTATTCTGGTGGACGATGCCATCGTGGAGATCGAAAACATCATGCGCCATCTGCGCATGGGCAAGACGCCTTTCCAAGCCGCCATGGAAGCGGCCGATGAGATCGGGCTGGCCGTGATTGCAACCACCTTCACCTTGATCGCGGTGTTTCTGCCCACCGCCTTCATGAGCGGCATTGCCGGAAAATTCTTCGTGCAGTTCGGCTGGACCGCCGCCATCGCCGTTTTCTTCTCGCTGGTGGTGGCGCGCATGCTGACCCCCATGATGGCCGCCTATATATTGAAGCCCAGCGCCAAGGAGCACAAAGAGCCGGGCTGGATGACCCTCTACATGAAGTGGGTGGCGTGGTGCTTGAAGCATAGGGTGCTCACTTCGCTGGGCGCGGCCGTATTTTTCTTCGGGTCTTTTGCCCTGGTTCCATTGCTACCCACGGGTTTTCTGCCGCCCGACGATTTGTCGCAAACCCAGGTCTACGTCACGCTTCCTCCGGGGGCTGCCTTCGCGGAGACCTACGCGGCGGCGGAGCACGCGCGCGAGTTGGTTCAAAAACATCCTCACGTCAAGCTGGTCTATACCGCCATCGGCGGAGGATCCGCCGGCGGCGATCCTTTCACGCCACGTGGTGCGGCCGAAGTTCGCAAAGCCACGCTTACGATTAACATGACTCCGCGCAAGGAACGGCGCGGGGTGAGCAAACAGCAAATCGAACGCGAATTGCGCCAGCTTCTCGAAGCGCTTCCCGGGGCGCGCGTGTCCGTGGGATTGGGCGGCGCCAATGAGAAATACGTGCTGGTGCTCGCCAGCGAAAATGGGCAATTGTTATCAGAGCACGCGCGCCAAGTGGAGCGCGAACTGCGTACCATTCCTGGCATCGGGAACGTGAACACCACGGCGAGCTTGGTGCGGCCCGAACTCGTGGTGAAGCCGGATTTCTCGCGCGCGGCGGATCTGGGCGTAACCTCCGCCGCCATCGCCGATACCTTGCGCATCGCCACGGCGGGGGATTACGACCAAGGCCTGGCGAAACTCAATCTATCGCAACGGCAGGTGCCCATCGTGGTGAAGCTGCCCCCCGAAGCGCGCCAGGACCTCACCCTACTGGAGCGGCTAGCCGTTCCGGGCAAGCACGGCCCGGTGATGTTGGGGCACGTGGCTTCCCTCACCATCGGCAGCGGTCCCGCGCAGATCGACCGCTACGACCGCCTGCGCAACATCAATTTCGAGATCGAACTCAACCAGCAACCGCTCGGAGAGGTCGAGACCCGCGCCCTGGCGTTGCCAAGCTTGAAGGATCTGCCCCCTGGCGTGACGCAAACCTCTGTCGGGGATGCCGAAGCCATGAACGAACTGTTTGCCAGTTTTGGGCTCGCCATGCTGACCGGGGTGCTGTGCATCTACATCGTGCTGGTGCTGTTGTTCAAGGATTTCGTGCAGCCCGTGACCATTCTGGCGGCGTTGGTGCTCTCGATTCCCGGCGCCTTCCTCGCGCTTTTCATTACCCAGACTGCGTTGTCCATGCCCTCGATGATCGGCCTCATCATGCTGATGGGAGTGGCCACGAAGAATTCCATCCTGCTTATCGATTACGTGATTCTCGCCAGGCGCGAGCACGGGATGAACCGCTGGGATGCCTTGTTGGATGCCTGTCACAAGCGCGCGCGGCCCATCGTCATGACCACGGTGGCCATGGGGATAGGCATGCTTCCCATTGCCCTGGGTATTGGTACCGACCCTAGCTTTCGCGCGCCCATGGCCATCGTGGTGATTGGTGGCTTGATCACCTCGACATTCCTGAGCCTCTTGGTGATCCCGGTCGTATTCACCTATGTGGATGATGCCATCGAGCGCATTCGCCGTATATTCAAGGGACGCCCGCGCGCCGAGGAGCTCGCCTCCCGCCCGGCGGAGTGAGTCCGGGGCTTTACATGCTCTGACAAAGGGTGTGGGCGCCATGCACTTGGTCTAGGCTCCGGGCATTCGCACCCTCCAATGGGATTTCCGCCGTGAAGTTGTTGTTCGCACTCGTCCTGCTCTTCGGCAGCGCCCTCGCCGGCGCCGAAGAGGGAAAGAAACTGATCTGGGGAAACATTCCCTTCGTCAAGGGCGCCAATTACCACGAATTCGACGCCGAACTCTCCAAGACCCGCGCCCGGGCGCGGGGCGAGTTATTGGGCGAGCTGGCCTACCTTCTGATTCCGCTGGCCTCCTCCAGCGACGATGTAGCCCGTCTGGCGCAAGTACTTGCCGGGACCATCGTGCAGTTCGATGGATTGGCGCGCCGCCACGCCCAGGAAGTGCATGAAGGCATTCCCGTGTCCCTGGCGGAGGATTTCAGGGCCGCGATCAACAGCTTTTACACCGAGCGCCGCTTGAACGAAAGCGAGCAACGCACAGGCTTGGTATGGATGTCTGGCGAGGATTTGGAGAAATTGTCGCGCAAACAAATGCCCGTGGCGGAGGCTTTGAAAATGGTGCGCGAACTGCGTTTCCTCGCCTATGGCACCTACACGGTTCTCGATCGTGGCACGGTGCGGGTGGTGCTCAATCTGGAAGACCTGATCACACTGCGCATCAAGAGCTTTAGCGCGCAAGGCCCCATCGATGAGGTGGGCGGGCTCTTGGCCAATAAGGTGATGGATTTCTTGCAAGGGGTGGAGTACCCAAATTGGGAGAATCCCCAGCCGAAACTTACCTGGATCGCTCCCGCATTCCCGCAGGCCAAGGTGAGAGCCCAGCTTGCCGTACGCTATTGCGAAGGGCAGAAGGCGCGTTTGCCCTTCACCGCCGAATTACTGCAAGCCTCCATGGCGGGAAACTACCGGGAGGGTGGCATCGGACCGCTCATAAGCAACGCCACCTACATCGTCGCGGACCGCAACCGCTACGACGAGCAGTACTACTACAGCACCTTCGAGAATGCCCAGACCCAGACTGGCGGGCCGCTCCATACGAGCGCGGGGCACGGCTCCGTCACGGGTTACTACTGGTGCGTACGCGGCGAACCCTCCAAGGAAACCCTCTTCGACCAAGCGCTCTACCGCATACTGCGGCAGAACCACCAGCAAAAACGCAAGGAAGTGGTCTTTGCCCTGGAGTATGTTCTGGCGAGAAGAAACGACCTGGGCTCCGAACCTCTGGCGCGCGGACCAGGCGGGAAGTCCTATGAGGATTCCTTCCCCTCCCTGGAGACCGCCGTGCAGTTCCTCGCCGAAAACGGAGTCGTTCTTCAATTTCCATAGCCGGTCTTGCAGTATGTGCGCTTGCGCACGGACCGGCTACGAGAACGCAGGCAAACTGCGCCGGTGTCCAGAAAAATCCCACGATGACGTCCGAAGAATTCGTTTCCGCCACCGAGTTTCAAGAGGGGTTGGGACGCCTGGCACGCTCGCACCAGCTTCCTAACGTCGAGGATCCGCTTGGAAAGCTGGTCACGGAGATCGAGGGCAGCCCCGCCTTCGCGCAATCGCGTCTGCTCACGCGGATATTGGTCGCGCTGGCGGAACAGAAAGGCGCATTTCGCCGCGCGGAACTTACTCTGCTTACCACTGGCTCCCTAGGGACGGTCAATAGCCTCCTGGAGGGACACGCGGCAGGGCGCATCACTCTGGAGGATTGCAAGCGCGCCGCTAGCCGCGCCAGCGCAGCGCAGCTCGCCGCGGAAGCCTAGACCAGCGGTCGTGCCCGCCGCATAAACCTAGAAAAAGCTATTGCACACGAAGGACACGACGGTACACGAAGAAAACGAAGTTTCAGTGGAAGCTAATGCGCGCTGCGCGTTACGCTGAAACTAAAATCAAAATCATCGAGGCGGCACAGCCTTCACCAAATTGGTGAGCCTCAGTAGCGCCAGTTACTTCGAATTTCCTTCGTGTTACTTCGTGTCCCTTCGTGGTTAATCGCCGTTTTAGTGTGCGGCAGCGCACAGACGTGCCAGGGAACTCGGCGCAACGTGTTTCCTCGGCGGGCGTCGGGTTCGTTCTCCTTGTTTCAGCCTATGGGCCACGTGGGTCTTGGAGTAGTTCCACGATGGTTCGCCGAACTCTCTTATTTAACCCAGCGAGGAGACCAGCATGAAGATCGCATTAAATTATTCAAGTGGAAGACGCAGTGCCCTTCCATCCAAGTCGTTACCGGCTCTGGCATTGGCAATGATGGGTGTGTTTTGCGGTTCCTCCGCAGCCTGGGCCGTGCCAATACTGGGTTCGGATTTGGCGAGCTTTACAGTTTTGGGTGCCTCGGCGGTGACCAATGTCCCCACGAGTACCATCGTCGGAAATGTCGGTGTGTGGCCAGGGACTTCGATCACGGGCTTCAACTCCTCACCAGGCGTTGCGGTCTCGGACACGCAGGTCACCGGAGGACTGGTACACGAGACCACTGCGCTCGCGCAGTCGGCTCAAGGCCAACTCACTACCGCGAGGAACAACCTTGCATCCCTGGGGGTAGGTACCCTTCAAATTCTCGCGGATCTGGCTGGACTCACGCTTTTCCCCGGTGTCTATACAGTTCCCGCGGGAACCACCAATCTGTCTGGGGTCCTCACTCTAGACGGCCAGGGGAACGCCAACGCAGCCTGGATCTTCCAGATGCCGAGCACGTTGATCACTTCGCCCAATTCAGTCGTGAACCTGATCAATACCGGTTCAGGTGCCGGCGTGTATTGGAATGTTGGCAGCTCCGCGACCATCGATGGAAATACGAAGTTCCTGGGGAACATCCTGGCGCTCACTAGTATCACCATGAATACATTTTCGACCGATCTTTGCGGCCGAGCCTTGGCGGATAACGGCGCCGTTTCGTTGGATCAAAACAGCCTCTCCGGCAGTTGCACGGGCATTCTGTCCGGCAGCAATGGCTTGAGCGGCGGTCTTGATGTTATCACCACGCCAGGTGGCGGTACGCAAGTAGTCTTTCTTCCAAGGCCTGTCAACGGTACCGTACCGGAGCCAAGCACGCTGGCGCTGCTGGGACTAGGGTTCGCGGCACTGGGTTTTGCTCGCCGCCGCCGTGGTTGAGATCGGCATTTCTCCATGGCGAACCCGGTTCGCCAGTGAGATTAGCTGCGTACTTTAGCCGTGGTTCGAGTATTCAGTCACTGGGTTCGCGTGAATACCCTGTTCCAGGTGGCATTCGACCTGGTACTGCCATGCCTGTTCCTGGTCGTTGCCGTTGCCTGGCTCGGCCGCGGCGGCATGGACATCGTTGCGGTCGCCTTGCCCTACGCGCTGCTATTCGCGTTCGGGATGATGGCCGTGAATACCTTGCTAGGCGTCTACCGGCGCGCTCCTGGACGGCTCATGGCCAGCACATGGGCGCGCGTCATATTGTGCTTTGTCCTCGCGGCCCCGGTGGCCTATGGCATGTCCAGCCTGGTTCCCGGTCCCGCCGGCTGGCATGAGAAACTGGAAATGGCGGTACTCCTTGCCCTCGCTGTCATGGTGGCGGTACGCGGTTATGTTGGGCGCGGCGCTCGCGCACCGCTGCTGGCGCGCCGCGTCATGGTACTGGGCACGGGCGCCGAGGCGGCAGCGGTGGAGCGATCGCTTACGCAATCAGGTCCTGGAGTGCGCATCGTGGGTTTCTACCCCGTGCGCCCGGACGAGGCGGTACATGTTGCCCGCGACCGGGTCCTATCAGCGGATGGGTACTCCCTGGCGGATATAGCACGCAAGCACAAGGTGGACGAGATCGTTGTCGCGGTGCATGAGCGGCGGGACAATGCCGTGCCGCTGCGCGGACTTCTCGACTGCAAATTGGCCGGCGTGCGTGTGCTGGACCTGTCCGGCTATTTCGAGCGAGCCCTCGGCCAGGTGCGCCTAGAGTCTCTACGCGCCAGTTGGCTGATCTACGGTGAAGGCTTTCGCCAAGGCACGGTGCGTAGGGTGGCCAAGAGAGTGTTCGACGTTATCGCCGCTATGCTACTGCTGGGGGTGTTCTGGCCGCTGATGCTCCTGAGCGCAATCCTGATCGCGCTGGAAAGCGGTTTCCCGGTCTTCTACCGCCAGGAGCGTGTGGGGCAGGGCGGGCGGTTGTTCCGTCTGGTCAAGTTGCGCAGCATGCGCAGTGATGCCGAGTACGATGGCACTCCCCGCTGGGCCGCAAGCCACGACGAGCGGGCGACGCGTGTCGGTCGCGCTCTGCGCAGGTTTCGCATCGATGAGCTCCCCCAGCTCTACAACGTGCTCAAGGGCGACATGAGTCTGGTTGGGCCGCGCCCAGAACGGCCTTACTTTGTCGCGCAACTCACGTGCGAGATTCCCTTTTACGCAGCGCGCCACAGTGTCAAGCCGGGCCTCACGGGTTGGGCCCAGGTGCGCTATCGATACGGTGCGTCGGTCAACGATGCAGCGCAAAAACTGCAATACGACCTTTACTACGCGAAGAACCATACCCTGTTCCTCGATACCGTCATCCTGTTCGAAACCGTGGGAGTGGTGCTCTCGGGTGCGGGGGCGCACTGACGGTGGCTACGAGACGGCGCTCAACGAATCCGTGCTAAGTGCGCCAGCAGACAGACGCAGCGGAGCGATCGGCCTAATTTCGCGCATCGGAGCCATCAGGTTTGCGATGCCTGAACTTTTGCAATGCGCGAGGGTTAAGGCGGCGTGGTCTTGGCGAAGAGAAGTGGGTGCGCGGCATGGAATGCCCAAGCCCCACTCCCCAACTCAACATAGGAAGGAACTCTAGTGAAAAAACTCAATATCACTGTGATCGCGCTTGCGGTCAGCCTCGCATTCAGCACGGGCGCGATCGCGCAAAACATGTCGAAGAGCGATTACAAGGCCGGTAAAGACAAGATCGCGGCCGACTACAAGATGGCGAAGGCGCACTGCGATTCGTTGTCCGGAAACACGAAGGATATTTGCGTGGCTGAAGCCAAGGGCAAGGAGCACGTCGCCAAAGCCGAACTCGACGACAGCTATAAGCCCACCGCCAAGACCCATTACAAGGTGCGGGCCGCCAAGGCAGAGGCGGCCTTTGAAGTGGCGAAGGAACATTGCGACGAAATGGCCGGAAATGCGAAGGATGTTTGCATGAAGGAGGCGAAAGCCGCGCACGTTGCCGCCGAAGCCGACGCCAAGGTGCAGCTCAAGACCACGGATGCGAACGCCAAAGCCGGCAAGAAGTCGGCCGAAGCCCGCGAGGACGCTAAGG
>JBJXGQ010000296.1:0-3642 GCA_046160525.1 Burkholderiales bacterium | reverse complement strand
TGGCCAGGCGCTTCTCCAACGCAGAACGATATTCGGCGTCGCTGATGGCCTCGCCTTCGTCCAGCGCCTTATTGAGAAAATCGCTGATGAGATTACGGTAGGAGGCGCGCACCTCGCGCGCGGCGCGTGCGGCTTCATAGAGCATGATGCAGCGTTGTACGCGGTGGGACTCGTTGAATATGGCGGGCATTTCCCTCTCATCCACCACGGCACCGGCGGCGCGGTACATTTCGATGTCAAGGCGCAAGCGCTCGCGCTGCGCTTCGGAAGCCAAGTGCCATTGGTGGGTACGATAGGCGATGAGCAGCGGCGGGTTTCCCAGCGCCGTGACGTGCGGGTTAAGGGCCCACTTGGAGTGGGCAATGCGCGCCGCCACGAATGCCGCGTCTTCAACGGTTCGCGCGATGACGCCTGGCTGGTCCAGCGTCGAACTAAAAGGCAAGATGCCTTCGGTGGACAGGACGCCCTTGCCCGGCTTATAACCCACCACGCCGCAGAAAGCCGCTGGACGAATCACCGATCCGTTGGTCTGCGTGGCCATGGCCGCCGCCACCATGCCGCAAGCTACCGCCGCCGCCGAGCCACTAGAAGATCCGCCAGGAGTGTGCGCCGTATTCCAAGGATTGCGCGTCTTCGGCGGCACCATGAACGCGAACTCCGTGGTCACCGTCTTGCCAAGGGAAAAACCTCCGGCGGCTTCCAGGCGGTCCACCACTTCGGCGTTGTGATCCGGCACATAGTGCTCATAGATCTTGGAGCCCATGCCGGTGGGCACACCGCGCGTGAGCAGGATATCTTTCACTCCGATGGGAAGCCCGTGCAACGGACCCAAGAAGCTGCCCGCCGCGCGCTTGGCATCCAGTTTTCGCGCCGCCGCCAAGGCGTGGTCCGACTTCATCCAAGCCCAGGCCTGAATCTCCGGTTCTTTCTCCTTGATGCGCGCGATCAAGGCTTGGGTGTAGGCCACGCTGCTCAATTCGCCGATGGCGATGCGGTGCGCGACCTCCTTCAAGCCCTGGGCATGCAGGGGAAGTTTGGTTGATGACCTGGGGGCAAGGGCCATGGACACCTCACTTTGCCTTCACTTCGGGATTGACCAGATTGGGCGGTGTTTCGCCGCACAATGCCGCCACGCAGTTCTTGGCCGCCGTCATGGCCATGGCCTGGCGCGTGGGTTCCGAGGCGCTTGCGATATGAGGCGAGAGCACCACATTTTTGAGCGGCAGAAATTCTGGCAGGAACTTCGGTTCGTTCTCGTAGACATCCAAGCCCGCCGCCCAGATTTGCCTGGCGCTCAATGCGCGAATGAGGGCGGCATCGTCCACGATGCCCCCGCGCGCCATGTTGATGAGCACGCCCGTGGGTTTCATCAGGGCCAATTGCGCGGTGCCGATGAAGTGATGGGTCTCGGGGTTATAGGGCATGATCAGCATCACCACATCGGCCTGGCGCAACAAGTCTTCCTTGCTCACGTAGGTGGCATTCACGGCGCGCTCGCTTTCTGGCGAGGCCCGGCGGCGGTTGTGATAAATCACTTTCATGTCGAAGCCGCGGGCACGCTTGGCAATCGCCTCACCGATACGCCCGAAGCCGAAGATGCCGAGCGTCGCGCCGTGCACGTCCATGCCGAGCATCTGCTTTGGAAAGGTATCGTTCCACTGCCCGCTGCGCAGATGGTGCTCGCCTTCGGTGATGCGGCGGCAGGTGGCGATCAGCAAGCCCATGGCATAGTCGGCCACACTATTCGTCAAGACCCCTGGCGTGTTCGTCACCATGATGCCGCGCTGCGTGCACGCGGGGACATCGATGTTGTTGTAGCCCACGGCGGCGTTGGCGAGGACCTTGATGCCCGGGCAGGCCTCCAGGATTTGGGCGTCCACTTTTTCGGTAACGGTCAAGACCGCGCCTTGCATGCCGCGAAGGTTGGCGGTGAGATCTTGGGGCGCATAGCGCACACCGGTCTCATTCATGGTCACCAGGCAGTGCTGGTTCAAATATTCAAGGGTCTCGGCAAACACCTCGCGCGTAACCAGGACTTTGGGCTTATTCATTGTTGTGGCTCATTGTTGTAACTCTCCTCCTGGACGGGGAGTCTATTGGCATCTGCCCCGGGGGGGAAGCCCCTCACCGAAATTGGCAGCTCCCACGCGCTTGTTACGATCCCGGCGGGCGCATGTTAAGTCAACAAATCAACGCATTATCGGATGAGGATCCCATCCTATGGTGAGCATGAACACGGCAAAGCCAATCACGTACGCGAGCGCCACGTGCCAGCCATGACGTAACCAGGCTCCGACGGAGCGCGCCTCGGGGAAGATTGTGGAGATGGCCACCCCGGCGGAAGAGCCGAACCAGATCATGGAGCCGCCAAAACCCACCGCGTAGGCCAATCCTCCCCAGTCGTAGCCATCTTGCTTGATGGCCAGGGCGGTCAGCGGAATGTTGTCGAACACGGCGGAGACGAACCCCAAGCCGAAGGCCGTCATGGCGGATGCCGCGGGGAGTTTTTCCACCGGCATAAGCGATGCGGCCATGACCAGCGACAGCAAGAAGACCGCGCCACGAGCCGCCTCGGGGAGCTTATGCCAGCTAGGCTGGCGCCACGCAGCCGTCAGCAATATGGCGACCCATACGGCCACGCCGATGAAGGGAAATCGATCTGCCACGGCGTTGAACTTGTGGTTCACCACCACGTTCACCGCGATGGCCGCCAACAGGATAAAAATAACGATGGCCACCCGCGGCCAATCCACTCGAACATTCTTCTTCGGGTCCGCGGTAATCGGGCAGTACGCGTGCTGCTGGCGGGCGGCGAGGACGCCAAAGACCACGAAGGCCGCACCGGCCGCTACATACGCGTGAAAAACATCGATGGGATTCACTCCCGCGATCCACATCATGGTGGTGGTCGTATCGCCCACAACGCTGCCCGAGCCCCCGGCGTTGGAAGCCGCGACAATCGCCGCGACGTATCCGATATGCACACGGCCAAACACGCTCAAGGCCACGGCGCCACCGATCATGGCCGCCGCGATGTTGTCCAGAAAGGCCGAGAGCACGAACACCAAGGCCAGCAAGACCAGCGGCCCCACCCAATCGTTGGGAAGAATGGCCGGCAATGCATCCGGCACCTTGCTTTCCTGAAAATGCTCCGCCAGCAGCGCGAACCCCGTGAGCAGAGCCAGAAGGTTCGTGAGAATTACCCACTCGTGCCCCATGTGGCCGAGAAAACCCTCCAGCCCAGGACCTTGCTTGAATCCCGTCACGCCGAATTTGTAAGCGACGATGACCAGCATGCCGCCGATGGCGATATAGAACGAGCGCTTGTGGAAAAACGCCACGCCCAGCAAGGTGGCGGCGAACAGGATGAAATCCACCGGAATCCCCAGGATGGATGGCCCGCTGCCAAGCGCGGCCTGCGCGGAAACGGTCAATGACGTGGTTTCGGACAAGCCTGCTCTCCTTTCTTCTTATAACAAACACCGAAATGCACCGGTTCGAGGGTGCTTCGGAGTTAGGCGCATCTTAAACGAAGCGAAAATGCAATCCTTCGCTAAGCGCCGCTTACACCCGCCGCCGGACATCGAGCACTGGGGGCGAAGCATTCAGTTTCTTGGCGATGCGGGAAAAGTCCCGGTCAAA
>JBJXGQ010000295.1:0-25740 GCA_046160525.1 Burkholderiales bacterium | reverse complement strand
TCGCCCCGGTCTGGCGTGTAGAAATTGCGAAACCGGTTATGTACCAGGCGCGACTTGGTGGCGAAGCAACCGCCCTTCAGCACGCGATGGTTGTGGAACCAGGGTTCGGAATATTCCTTGTAGGGATCCGGGGAGAATTCCGGGTAGGGCGTGAAAGCGCTCGACGTCCACTCCCATACATTGCCGATCAATTGGCGAACATTGGCCGGTGTATCCGAGCCGATGAGGGCGGACACCGGTGTGAGACCAGCGAACATCCCATTTACGTTCACCATTCCCGCGGCGGGTTGCGAATACCCCCATGGATAACGATCCTCTGATAGCGCTTCAGCGCGTGCCGCGTACTCCCACTCGGCTTCGGTGGGCAGGCGCAGGCCAACGAAGTTGCAATAGGCTTCAGCCTCGAAGGCGTTGACGTGGATCACGGGGTTGTCGAGGAGCAACACTTCCCATTGGTCAAAGCGGCGCGTGTGCCATTTGTCATCGGTCTTTTTCCAATAACGCGGCGCGCTGAGTTTTTCTTTTTGCAGCCACTGCCAACCTTCCGGCGTCCACAACTCCTGCCTTTGGTAGCCACTGGCTTCAACGAAGGCGATGTATTGCTCATTGCTCACCGCGGCGCAAGCGATGGCGAAGGGCGCTAGATCCACCTCATGCGCCCACTTTTCGTTGTCGAACACAAAATCTTCGCATTCACGCTCGGAGCCCATCATGAACTTTCCCCCCGCGTACGCCACCTCCTGCTTGATGGGTTGGGTTTTTGGGCGGGGCAAATGGAAGGGCCGAAACTTCGGCCCGGGCAACCCCAGCGTCTGCAAGGTCATGAGCAAGGCTTCGCCATGCATGTCTTCGTGGAATAGCGCCAACTGAAAGGGGTAGCGCTCCTCGGGGGCTGATTTTTCCGAGGCCGCCAAGGTGTCGTTCAAGGTGGATTCGAGATAGGCCAGCACGCTGTCCCACTGCCAGGTGTTGAGCTTCCAACGCTCGTCATGGGCCACGCGCGCGGAGTCGAGCATTGCGTCAGCGTTGGGCAAGCGCGGCGGGAGGACGTCTTTTCCTGGCCGTTGGCGCAGGCACCAATACTCCTGGAACCAGCCGATATGCCCCAGTTCCCATTGCGGCGGATTGACGATGGGCAGCCGCGGAAAATGGCGCTGGTCCTCCGTCAAGTGCTTGTAAAGTGTGAGCGTATACTCCCGCGCATCTTGCAGCGCCACCTGCAATGCGGGCAGTGATGTCATCAACGATCTCATGAATCCCCCAGTTGTTCGAATAGTCACACCTGCCCGCTCCGATGCCAACAACGGCAACTGGAGAACCGCTCAGCGGTGGGCCGGTTTCCTCCGTGACGAATACGCGGTGATTCTACAAGCTGCGGACGCGCCCTGGCCGGGTGCGGCGGCCGGTGCTTTAATCGCGCTGCACGCCACCCGCAGCCACGACGCGATTCGCCGCTGGCGTGAAACCGGTCCGCGCAAGCCGGTGATCCTCATCCTGACAGGCACCGATTTATACCGGGACCTGCCTCGCAACGAACTCGCCCGTGAATCGTTGCGCATGGCGGACCGCTTGGTGGTGCTGCAACGCCAAGCCTTGCGTGAACTGCCGCCGGAGTTGCGTGCGAAAGCGTGCGCGATCCACCAATCGGCGAAGCTTTTCCCGGAAAGAGCGCGGCCAGGCAACCGCCTGAACTGCATTTTCGTGGGGCACCTGCGCGATGAGAAGGATCCCATGACGGCAGTACGGGCCTGGCAGTACCTACCCCGGCACCTACCCATCACGCTAACGCTGGTAGGCGATGCGCTCGACGAAAGGCTTGCCCGGGCCGTGCGAGCAGCGCAGGGCAAAGATTCGCGCCTGCGCTGGCTGGGAGCCATGCCGCACGAGTGGACGTTGCGCGCTATCCAGCGTACACACCTGCTGGTGAATTCCTCTCGCATGGAGGGAGGTGCCCATGTTGTCGCCGAAGCCGTGCGCGCCGCCGCCCCAGTGCTGGCTAGCCGCATGCCGGGAAATGTGGGCATGCTGGGGCGCTCCTACCCAGGCTATTTCGAGGTGGGAGATTCGCGTGCATTGGCTCAACTGTTGAGAGATTGCCTGCAACGCCAAACGCTCTATGGCGAATTGCTTCGGCAAACCCTACGCATGCGAGGGCTATTCGCCCCCGGGCGCGAGCGCGCGGCCGTGAGGCGGCTCGTGGCCAAGGTGCTGGGAGAGCATAAAATACGCTCCATGGAGGATTTATGAACGCACCTGACTTGAAACCTGTTCGCCTGACGAGCCTGTCCCACGGCGGCGGTTGCGGCTGCAAGATCGCGCCCGGGCTGTTGGAGCAAATCATCGCGAAGACGGCCGCGAGTTTCGTGCCGAAGGAACTGCTGGTGGGCATTGAAACCAGCGATGACGCGGCGGTGTACCAGATCAACGAGCACCAAGCCATCGTGGCCACCACGGATTTCTTCATGCCCATCGTGGACGACCCCTACGACTTCGGCGCCATCGCCGCCACCAATGCCATCTCCGACGTGTACGCCATGGGGGGAACGCCCTTGTTCGCGCTCGCCCTGGTGGGCATGCCCATCAACGTGCTGCCCACCGAAACCATTCGCCGCATATTGGAAGGGGGCGAATCCGTGTGCAAGCGCGCGGGCATTCCCATCGCCGGCGGACATAGCATCGATTCCGTCGAACCCATCTACGGCTTGGTCGCCATAGGGTTGGTGAACCCGAAGCACATGAAGCGCAACGCGGATGCCAAAGTGGGAGACAAGATCATCCTCGGCAAACCGCTAGGCGTGGGCATCTACAGCGCCGCGCTGAAGAAGGACGCGCTCTCCGCGCAGGGGTACCGCGCGATGCTTGCTAGCACCACGCAGCTCAACACGCCGGGCGCCACACTCGGAACGGTTTCCGGCGTGCACGCCTTGACCGACGTCACCGGCTTTGGTTTGCTGGGACATTTGCTGGAGGTGTGCAAGGGATCGAAACTCGGCGCCCGCTTGGAATGGAGCAAAATTCCCTTGTTGCCCGGTGTTCTGGATCTGGCAAGGGAGGGCCATCGCACCGGGGCTTCGGGCCGAAACTGGGCGGGCTACGGCAACCGGGTCGACCTCGGTGGCTTGGGAGATTTGGAGCGCGATCTACTCACCGATCCGCAAACCAGCGGAGGCTTGCTGGTCACCTGCCGGCCCAGCGCCGCCGAGACGGTGATCGGAGAATTCAAGCGAGCGGGATTTGAACACGCCGCCGTGATTGGCGATATGAAGCCAGGAGAAGCCCGCATCGAAGTGCGAGGTTAAGTAAGGATCATGAATATTATCGAGAACGAAATCTGGGCGGAACTCAAACGGCTGGCCATCGCGGAAGCCGAAAAAGAGCAATTGCTGGCCGATCATCTCTACGATCTGGTCACCCGCCACGAGGGCTATCCCGAAGCGCTGGCCCATCTGCTGGCGGTGAATCTGCGGGACAGCACGCTGGACAGCGATGCCTTGGACGACCTTTTTTCCGAGACCATCGGGCGCTACGCGGGAATCGCCACGGCAAGCCTTTACGACTTGCAAGCTATTCGGGAGCGCGATCCCGCTTGCGAGAACGTGCTGGTGCCCTTTCTCTACTACAAAGGTTTCAAGTCCTTGCAGACCCACCGCGTCGCTCATGAGTTGTGGAAGGAAGGCAGGCGGCAAGTTGCGCGCTTTCTGCAATCCCGGGTGTCCGATGCCTATGGAGTGGACATCAATCCAGGCGCGCAGATCGGCAAGGGCGTGTTCATCGATCACGCCACCAGCATCGTCATTGGCGAGACCGCCGTGGTGGAAGACGATGTGTCCATGCTGCACGAAGTCAACCTCGGCGGCACGGGTAAAGTCAGTGGGGACCGGCATCCCAAGATCCGGCGCGGCGTGATGATCGGCGCCGGCGCGAAAATCCTGGGCAACATCGAAGTGGGCGAGGGCTCCAAAATCGCGGCCGGTAGTGTGGTGTTAAAGGCTGTCCCTCCACATACGACGGTGGCCGGTGTGCCCGCCAAGCCCGTGGGGACCCCCAGCTCCGCCGTGCCGGCCTTCGACATGCGGCAAGATTTGGAGTGAGGTCAGAAGTTGCGCGCACAGAAAGTTTTTCTCTGTGCCTCTGTGTCTCTGTGGTGAGGTTTTAGAGCTAGCCCATGAGCCGCGCATCGCTGGACAAGAAGCTTGAGGCCCTATCCGCGCTGCGAACCTTACCGGTCACTGAGTCCACTCATACGCAGTTGCGCAAAGCGCTGCGTGACCAGAGCAATTACGTGTGCGCCAAGGCTGCGGCCCTGGCGGGCGACTTGGAATTGCGCGTTCTGGTACCGGATCTCCTTGAAGTCTTCGATCGTCATCTCGCGGGCGCAAGCAGCACGGATACCCAATGCTGGGCAAAGAACGCCATCGCCGAAACGCTCGCCCGTTTTGGGCATGGCGATGCCTCCGTGTTCATGCGTGGCATGGCGCACTTTCAGGCCGAACCCATCTGGGGTGGAAACCAAGACACGGCGGTTACGTTGCGCGGGATTTGTGCGCTGGCCCTGGCGCAGACGTCCATCGAGGATCAGGAGGCCTTGACGCGGCTAGTCGGTTTACTAGGCGATCCGGAAAAACCGGTGCGCACCGATGCCGTCCGGGCCATTGCACTTTTCACCAGCGAATCCGTGCCGCTGCTGCTTCGACTGAAAGCGATCGCTGGCGATACCGAAGCCGAAGTGACAGGGCAATGCTTCGTGTCGCTGCTGGAAATCGCCCCGCAAGATCACATGGAGTTCGTGCGCACATTCCTCAAAGGCGATGATGACTTGAGTTACGAGGCAACCATCGCGCTCGGCGGATGTAAAGATCCGGCGTCCGTAGAAGTGCTAACCGAATATTTTGATGGCACCGCCGCGCCCGCCGCACGCAAGGTGGCCCTGGTTGGATTGGGTACGAGCCGCCACGATCAAGCAAAGGAATTTTTGCTGGCCCAGGCCGAAAAGGGAACGGCACTGGATGCGGCCGAGGCCATAGGCGCTCTCGCCAACAGCAGGTACCGCGACACGGTGGAGGAACGTCTACGAGAAATCGTGGGCAAGCGCCGGGAGCGTTTGGTCGCCAATGCATTTTCCAAGGAGTTCACGAGCTGATGGCCCAAGGTAACCTTACGATCCGCGGCGCTACGGATAGCGATGTACCTCTCCTCCTCGAATTCATCAGGGCGCTGGCTGACTACGAACGTCTATCTCACATGGTCACGGCCACGGAGGCGAGTTTGCGTGAGTCCCTCTTCGGCGCGCAGCCAGGTGCCCAGGCCCTGCTTGCCTTCGAGGACGATACGCCGGTGGGGTTCGCGGTGTACTTCCACAACTTCTCCACCTTCCTCGGCCGCAAAGGCATGTGGTTGGAGGATCTCTTCGTCAAACCCGCCTATCGCGGGCGCGGATACGGCAAGGCCTTGCTGCACCGTGTTGGCCAGATCGCGCATGAGCGCGGATGCGGGCGCTTCGAGTGGTCCGTGCTGGACTGGAATACACCCTCCATCGAGTTCTACCGCTCCTTGGGCGCGGAGCCCCTGAGCGATTGGACCATTTTTCGCATGACGGGAAAAAGCTTGGAGCAGTTCGCCCAGAGAAGTAAAAAGCCCTTCTCCCTCCGGGAGAACGGTGGGGATGAGGGAAAGAATTGAGTCATGAATTACGAAGAGATCAGTAGACAAGCGGGGAGCTCATGAACATTCATGCGGAACTTGTCGCGCTGCGCCAGAAGTTTGACGCCACGCAACCCGAAGTGGAACTCACGGTGCGTGATCCGGACTTAGGCGTGGAAGGCTATGTGGTCGTGTGGAACACAGGCATCAGCACCGGCGGCCCGCTGGAACGTTGCGGCAAGGGCGGCACACGCATCACGCCAACCCTTACGCTGGATGAAGTGAAGATGCTGGCGCGCACCATGGCGCTCAAGAACGCGGCTGCTGGGTTGCCTCTGGGCGGCGCCAAGTCCGGCCTCAAGCTAGATTCCGCCGCGCCAGGATTCGAAAAACAGTATCGCCGTTTCGTGCGCCTATGCGCGCCGCTCCTGCATGAAAACGGCGGCCCCTTCGGCGGATTCGGCTTCGATATCGGCGGCCGTCCTGAGCATGCCTTGTGGGCCTGCGATGAACTTAAATCCACTCGCTGTTTCACCGGAAAGCCACCGCACATGGGCGGCACCGACTACGACCGCGAAGGAATCGCCGGGCTGGGCGTGGCGGTGGCCGGGGCCATCATGATGCAGGAGCGCGGCGAGAGCCCAGCCCAAACAACCTTTGCCATCCAAGGCATGGGCGCCATGGGCGCCGCGGTGCTGCGCTACTTCAGCGAGTACGGCGCGAGATTGGTGGCACTGGGCGATCCGAAGTACGGTGGTACCTGGACTTTCGCCAAGCCGCTTTCCGATGGCTTGGGGCAAGCGCTGATCGACCAAAACAGCGATGAAGCCGTGAGGCGGTTGGCGGCAGAAGCCATGAAGGTCTCAAATGACGCGCAGGACGTTCTCTATCAAAACGCCGGCATCCTTTTCCCCTGCGCGGTTCAGAACGTCATCCGCGAAGACAACGTCCATCGCATTCAAGCGCGCCACGTATGCGAAGGCGCCAACAGCCCGGTAACCCCCGGCGCTCGCACCGCATTACACCAGCGCGGGATCTCTCTCGTACCGGATTTCATCGCGAACTCCGGGGGCATCATCGCCGCCTTCGTGGAGCTGACTTCAAATAACCCGAACAAGCCAGAGGAAGCGAAAACTCTAGCCCGAGAGAAGATCGGCGCCAACGTTCTGGAATTACTTAACCTGTGCCGCGACCACGGCTGCGAGCCACAAGACGCGGGGATGTACATGGCGTTATCGAGAATCTACCGAACCCGTTCTAGGTAATGCGAAAGCGAGTTATGCCACTTGACCGAGTAGGTTGGGCTAAATGAAATGAAGCCCAACAACAACGATCTCGCCATGACCGCCCATCTTTGCACCCGTTTGGCCGTCCAACTTCAACTCTCACGTTCGTCTGGAACTGGCCCGCGGGCTGAGGGGCAATATTTTGTGGTTCATTGTTGGGCTTCACGTAGACCGTTCAGCCCAACCTACCTTGCTGAATATATCGGGGCATGAGCACAGCCAACCTTATCGATCGCTATTGCCAAGTCTGGTCAGAGCCCGATCCCGCGCTTCGGGCTGAATTACTTCATTCGGTGTGGGCGGCTGGCGCCACGTACACCGACCCGTCGGTGCATGCGGCCAATGCAGATGATCTGCTCGCCCACATCGGAAAAGTTCAAGCGCGCCGTCCAGGGGCGAAAGTCCTGTGAGCGCACGTGCCATGTTTGGCGCATATGGCCTGTATCGGTACGACAAAATTTTTGCCGTCATCGCCGGAGGCCAACTCTATTGCGATCTTCCAAGACGCCGGGTACGAGGGTCCAGAGGCCGAACAAGAAGTCTCGGCCGGGGTGAGCCGGTGGCAGAAATTCGGATGGATACCTACACTGCTCTGCCCAATGCCAAGAATTGCTCCCGCATGCGCCGTGCGTCCGGCCTAATGCCGGTGAACAGCCGGAAGGCTTCCACCGCTTGATATACGGCCATCCCGCCGCCATCCATCGTTTTGCAGCCCATTGCTCGTGCGGTGCGTAGCAATTCCGTCTCCATGGGGAAGTAGATGATTTCGGCGACCCACAACGCGGGACGCAATATCGATTTAGGTAGGGGCATACCGGGATAGGCGGCCATTCCTACCGGCGTGGCATTGACCAATCCATCCGCCTGTTGTACGGCGCTGAGGTCCTCAACATGCTGGACGCGGCCTTTGCCAAAGCTCCCACGAAGCGCGGCGGCTAGCTGGGCCGCACGACCAACATCCGTGTCGAAGAGCGCCAGATGACTAACGCCCAAGGTAAGTAGCGCGTGCGCCACGGCCGCTCCGGCGCCACCCGCGCCAAGTTGTACTACCAGGTTCAAATTTGCTCCGGGTAATCCTTGTTGGAACGCTTCGAAGAATCCCCACCAATCCGTGTTGTGGCCTATCCGGCGGCCTGCGCGCAACACGACTGTATTCACGGCGCCAATGGTTCGAGCGTCGTCCGACAGTTCGTGCAGTAATGGCAATACGGCTTGCTTGCATGGATGGGTAATGTTGAGCCCGTCGAAACCGAACTGCTCGGCGCGGTTGAGGAGTTCGGGTAAGGCTTCGGCGCCCCGCCCAAGGGTATCGAGATCGATGAGCCTGTACACGTAAGGCAGGCCGTGATGCCAGGCCTCGTGTTCGTGCATGCCTGGCGTACGCGATGATTGGATGCTGGATCCGATGAGTCCTACGAGGCGGGAGCGTGGTGTCATGGAGGCTAGATGCTAAAGTGCATGGGCGGGTTAGGAGCTATGCTACCGTTCGTGCGGCCGCGGGCGGCCCCGCGCATTTCATGTAAAAAGAGCGTTGTTGGCTTAAAAGGAGTACCCATGCCTTACCAGTCTGGCGGTTCGCTTCGCACCAGTGCCTTGCCTTCGGTGCGTGCCCCCGTTTCCTATTTGGTCGCGCAGGAGCGCCCTGTGCAGGTGCGCGTATACCCGCCTGGGAGCGGGATCGCCACTGTGCGCCCGGCGTCCAGTCATTACCCGGTGCAGTTGCACGACGCGCGCCCCGTTGCCGGCGATCTGCGGCTCGACGATCATGGCTTCGAGTTGGGCGCCAAACCGACGCGCTTTACTCAGTTCTACGACGAAGCCGCCGTGCGTGCGAACTATTATCCCGAGGTGAGCGCCGTGGTGCGCGAATTGACCGGAGCGGCCGCCGTCATCGTATTCGATCACAATGTGCGAAGCGCGGTCCGGGCCGCCCGCGGCGAGGTGGGGGTGAGGGTCCCGGTGGATCAAGCGCACAACGATTACACGGAGCGCTCTGGCCCTAAGCGCAAGCAGGAGATCCTGGAGGCCGCGGGCCGGACAGATCTCTCGGCACGCCGCGTGGCCTTCGTGAACCTATGGCGTCCCATCACGGGGCCCGTGCAAGACAATCCTCTGGCTGTGTGCGATGCGCGCAGCGTGGCGCCCGAAGATCTGGTCGATACGGACATCCATCATTTTGGCGAGGATAACCTTGAAGTTCCGCGCCACCGGGGCCAGATCTACTCCGTGCGGCACAATCCGGCCCACCGCTGGTTCTATATATCGGATATGCGGACAGAAGAATTTCTGTTGCTCAAGGGCTACGACTCACTGAACGATGGCCGCGCCCGCTTCATGCCTCACACAGGGTTCAACAATCCCGCATGTCCGGGCACCTTTGTGCCACGGGAGAGCATTGAGGCGCGCACACTCGTGGTGTACGAAGAAACAGCCTAGCCCGCCGCCATTTTCGCGGTTATGCGGGGTTAGCCCGCCAGTGCTACACTCCCCGCAGGTGCCAGGACTAACGGAGCGGTGCATGAAAACGGTGCAACAGATTCTGGAAGGTAAGACCCACAAGATCTTGTCGGTGAGCCCGGATGAATCGGTCTACGACGCCTTGCAGCTCATGGCTGGCAAGGACGTTGGGGCCTTGGTGGTGCTGAACAAAGACCAACTCGTGGGAATTTTTTCCGAGCGTGATTACGCACGCAAAGTGGTCCTGCACGGCAAGGCATCCAAGGACACCTTGGTGCGAGAGGTGATGACCGGCAAAGTGCTCTGTGTAAATCCCTTGCAAACCATGGACGAATGCATGGCGCTGATGACCGATAAACGCGTGCGCCATCTCCCCGTGATCGAACAAAACAAAGTCGTAGGCGTCATCTCCATCGGCGACGTGGTGAAAGAAGTCATCGCCGACCAGCAATTCCAGATTCACCAGCTGGAACAGTACATTCACATGTAACGTTGCTCCTCCGTGCCCAGCCTTTGTCGTTTCCCCTTAATTGCGGTTGTATTCTTGGCCATGCTCTGCGGTTGCGCCGGAAAAGGCCGGCTCACCGCGAAAGCTGTGGGCTGCAATGTGATGAAAGTGGACATCGTACCCAACGAGGCATCGCGCCGTGGCTCCACCACGGACTGGTGTGCGAAGTGCAAGGAGACGCTCTACCGGTGCGTGAGCAACGCGGCAAAAGACAAGGTCGAGTGCCGGCCCGCCAAGCAAGAGGACAAGTGCGGTTAGGGGCTCAAGCGAACTCAAGAAGAAAGGGTGGATCGTGTATCTGAAAACGGTGATTGCCGCAGTGGTCTTGTCTTGCGCCGCTCATACGGCACATGCGCAAACCCAAGGCGCGGAAAGCATGGAGGCGAATATCCAGAGGAAGCTCGATCCCACGGATTTTCGCTCGCGGCTGGAGTTTCGCACGGAGCACCAGCGCCTGCGCGATGACGGCAGCCGCAATCTGGTGCTTCCACGCATGGATTACGCACTTAGCAAACAACTGGCATTTCGCGTGGAGTTGCCCTTCGTGGCGGACACGCCCAAGAACAGGCCGAGCGACTCTGGCCTGGGCGATTTACTCGGGCGCATGGTCTATCGCGTCGTGCGCGGGGACGGGTATGCGTGGGTGGTTGGGGGCGAGGTGGTGTTCGATACGGCAAGCGAGGGGCTCGGAGCGGGGACCAATTTGGTCACGCCTCTAACGTTCATGTCGATCGACGTGCCGAAGTACAAATCCGTCTTGTTTCCCTTGTACCAATACACCTTCAATGTTGGGGGCGGCCCCGCCATCGGTTTTTCCACCATTCGTACGAGCGTGCTCACCCGGTGGCCCGAGCGCTACTACACATTTGTCGAGCCCACGCTTTATGTTGACCACGAACATGGATCGCGCGGGGCAGGCACATTCGAGGTGGAGTTGGGCCGCTTCGTGTCCGCCGATGTGGCTTTGTGGGCACGGCCGGGCATTGGCATCCGCAAACACGTGATGCCCCAGGTCTACGACTGGAATTTCGAGGTGGGCGTGCGGTTTTTTCTGAATTAGCTTAACCCCGGTATATCCGTCGCAGCGTTTATAGGAGCGTTGCTTCATTTTTGGAGCGCTTCATGTTCGCAAGGACAATGGTTGTCGCTTTACTGCCTGAGGAGCGTTATGCGACTTATTCCAGGGATCCCGGTCCCTTCCCGCTTTCGTTCGTGCCAGACCCTAGGTAGCCCCACCCTCTAACATGCCCGCCCTATCCGCGGCGCTTTCCCCCGGGGAGGCGCTTTCCGGCGATGCCGTTGAGCCCGGTGACGAAGCGCTCATGCAGCGCTTCGGCGCGGGGGATGCGGCTGCCTTCGATGCGTTGTACGAGCGGCATCGCGGGCCGTTATATCGTTTCATACAGCGCCAATGCGCGAACCGCGCGCTGGCCGAGGAGTTATTCCAGGATGTGTGGATGTCGCTGATCGCCGCCCGCGAACGTTACCGCCACGAGGCAAAATTCACGACCTATCTGTACACGCTGGCGCGCCACCGGGTCATCGATCACTTGCGCCGCCAAGGAGTGCGCTCGCAGATCCATGCCGAGGGCGATGAGGACGCCATGGAGTCAGCACCAGCTTCCACGCCCACGCCGGAGGCGCAGCTCGAAGCGAGCCGCAACGTGGGCAGGGTGCTGGCGTTGGTGGAATCCTTACCCACCGCGCAACGCGAGGTGATATTGCTGCGCGCGGAAGCAGGCATGAGCATTGAGGAGATCGCCGCCGTGACCATGGCCGAACGCGAAACGGTGAAGAGCCGTTTGCGTTACGCCATGGATAAACTCAAGCGCGGCATGGAGGGATGGCTATGAATCGCGAGCCCCTTGGCGAGCGGCTTCCCGAGGAAGACCCGCGCCTGATCGCGGCCTACCAGGAAGCCTCCACGGATGCTCCCAGTTTGCATACCGGCGAGGCCCTGCGTGCGGCGGCAAGGCGCGCGGCCGGGGCGAGGCCCCAAGCGCTCGGCAAATTTCGCATGGCGGCTTGGCAAGCGCCCTTAGCGGCGGCGGCCATTGTCGTATTGAGCACGACGGTAGTATTTTGGACGGTACGCGAGGAAGGGCTGGACAAACTTTCCCAACCGCCTTCCCTTGGTGAAGCCAGCGAGCCGGGGAAACGCTCGCCGCCAAAAATCACGCGGCAAGAAAAGCTCGCGGCAAAGGACGCGGCGCCCAAGCCACCGCCTTCTTCCGCCCCAGTGTCCAACCGGGCAGCCACCGCGCGAAGTTCAGCTACTACAGCTCCAACGAAGAAGCTGGACGCCAGTCCCGCGGCACCGCCGCCAGCACCGGCGCCCCGCGATCAGTTTGCCAAGGAAGCGGGCTCCGCCGCCGCATCCGAGCGCGCCGCCGAGTTGGAGCGAAGTGCCACGGAACGACGCGGCATAGCGGAACTGGACAAACGCAAGGTGGAGCAGGCGCAGGCAGGGCGCGCGGATTCCGAGCAGAAGGCGTTGCTGCGCGAGGAAGCTCCAGCCAGCGCGCAAGTGCAAACGGCGCCGGTAACCGCGTCCGCGGAATCGCAGGATTCCCTGGCCGCGCGCGCGAGAGCCGGTGCGGCGCCGGCCCTGCAGGATGACGGCGTGGAGCCTCCCAAGCCATGGATCGAACGCATTGAGCATTTGTTGCGAGACGGGCAAAAAACGCAAGCCATGGAAGCCTTGGTGGCGTTCCGAAAATCCTATCCTGCCTATACCTTGCCTGATGCCTTGGCGGAACTAGAGCGCGAGATTCAAGAACCCCGCTGATTCACAGCGCGAGATTCAAGCGCCCCGCCGATTCACAGCGCGAGATTCAAGCGCCCCGCCGATTCACGCGGGATGCGGGAGCGCTCCCAGTGGGCCATCGCCCATGCCCAAATTTCCTTGGTGCAGGCGCGCGTCATTTCGCCTGGCACGGCCTGACCGAGAAATTGCAGCGCCCGGGTCAATAAAAGTCCAGGCTTATCCAGAGGAAGAGGAGCCGCGTGAGTCTGCTTGCTGAGCTTTTCTCCGCCGGCGTTCGAGGCGACCGGTAGGTGCATATAAAAGGGGATGGGGTAGCCGAGGAGTTTTTGCAGGTAAATTTGCCGCACGGAAGATTCCAACAAGTCGGCACCCCGCACGATGTGAGTCATGGCGTAATCGCCGTCGTCCACGGCGCTGGCGATGTGAAAGGAAAACACCGCATCGTTGCGGTACAAAACGAAGTCGCCTAAATCGTGCTCGATATCGCGCCGTTGCAACCCTTGCACCTCATCGTGGAATTCAGTCATGGCACCGCGCGTATTCAGGCGTAGCGCCCGGCCCGCGGCAGCCGAACCGGCGCGGCAGGTGCCAGGATAGATGGGGCCTTCCGCGCTGTTGCGTGCGATGAGTGCGATCTCCTTACGGGTGCACGCACAGGCGTAGACCAAACCCAATTGCCGCAAGCGATGCAGCGCGGCGTGATAGGCAGCCCGGCGCCGGCTTTGATAGATGACGGGCCCGTCCCACTGAAATCCATAGCATTCCAGGCAGCGCAGAATCGCGTCCGCCGCGCCCGGTTGCACGCGCGGCGGATCGAGGTCGTCGATGCGTAGCCACCATTCACCCGAGTGTCGTTTGGCTTCCAAGTAACTTCCCATGGCGGCCACGAGAGAACCAAAATGCAGGGGGCCCGAGGGAGTGGGTGCGAAGCGTCCCCGGTAAATCATTGCGCGCGCAGTGAAGGGCGGGTGGCTTTTGCGTAGAGGGCCGTGCTCACTAAAAAGAGCACGCAGAGCACGGTTTCAACCGCCGCCAGTACGTTGGACGGAGGGGCATCCGCCCAGGCGCGCGTCAAACCTTCGCCCAAATACACGCACGCCAAGAGGGACGACCACTGGTAGGTGTAGCGCCGCCCGTGCAAGATTCCGCGCAGGGGGAAAAGCAGAGGCACCACCTTGAGCACGAGCCAGGAGCCGCCTGGGCGCAAAGGGGCCAGCACCAACTCCCACGCCACGCACAGCGCGATCAACGCGATCAGTGTCACACTGCTTACCCACATCGAGGAGCGGATCATTGGCCGCGGCACAGTTCCGCGAGGGTGATGAGCGCTTTGCGGGCCTCGCCCGCGGTCGTGACCACGCCGGGGAATTCAAACCGCAGCACGCGCTCGTCCGCGCGGATATCGAAGCCATCCGGATCGATACCGGTCATGATGGCGCTTTGAAGAGTGTATTGATGCAGATGCTGGCAATAGAGCACCATGGTGTCCCGGTGATCCGCGTTCATGTGTTGCAAGATATCCTCTTCGGCATCCATCAAAGCCGTCGCGGGAGCCAGATAGGAATCCCCCGGTACCCAATGAATGCCCCCGAAGCCCGCGATGAAGCGCACCTGGAGGGGCTCGATGCGAAAGAATCTAAAACCGCCGATGGCCAAACTGCGTTCGCCCTCTGGGTGGTAGCGTAAGTAACGCGCTTGCACCTCTTCGCTAGGAATGACACGCGCGCGCCCGAGTACGCTGGCGCGCCCGTGGGTTTGCAGGTCCGCGCCCGTTTCGGCCACCAGGAAGCTCACCCTGTCGTCGGCTTCGATGTTGTGGGTGTGTTCGGCCAGATGGCTGATGAGAATCACCGGCCGGCCGAGCGCATCGCACATATGCGGCACCGCGCTACCGTAGGGAAAGCCTGGGTGTTTTGCGGAGTGCGTGGACAGGACTCCGCTAAGATGGCGGCGAACTGTTTGGCGGGCGGCGCGGCCGTGGGACACGTTAGCCTACGACGCGGAAACGCACGGCGGGTACACTGAACGCATTGCTATCGCCGCGAAATGGAATCAACACCGGATGCCCATGCTGAACATTGACCGAAGATTATATCGAGTGCACCCATGAAGAAGATATTTTTCCTCTCTCTCCTCTTGCTACCGGTTCTCGCGGCGGCGCAAGGTTTTGTGCTCAAAGGCAGCGATGGCCAGGAGCTGCGCCTCGCGGATTTCAAGGGGAAGTGGGTGGTGGTGAATTTTTGGGCGCCCTGGTGCCCGCCTTGTCTGGAGGAAATCCCCGATCTCGTGGATGCCTACGATGCGAGGAAAGATAAGGACTTGGTGGTGATCGGCGTGGCGATGGATTACGAGGAGAAGAAAGAGGTGCTGCGACTGGCGGAGTCCTTGATGGTGTCCTATCCCATCGTGCTCGACCAGCGGGCGGTCAAGACGCACTTCGGCGTGATCAAGGGATTGCCCACCACCTGGATCTACGACCCGAATGGAAAGCTCGCCAAAAAATTTGCCGGCCGAATTTCGGCCCGCCAGTTGGCGGCGATTACTGGCGGATAGTTAGACATTCACGGTTCGCCCATGTACTGCGGGGCCGAGCGAGGCTTTTGCTCTGCGCCGGGTTTGTAGCTGTAGCGCCATCGTTTCCAAGCGTTCATCACCAGATTGGGATACTCCATCTTGCCCAGGCTGCCGTTGTAGCGGCCCAAGGCACGGACCAGATTGCCGCGTTCGATATCGAGATAGTGGCGCAAGATGACGCAGCCGTAGCGTAAATTGGTGCGCATGTGGAAAAGGTTGTGCTGGGTGTCACCAATCACCTTTATCCAGAAGGGCATGACTTGCATGTATCCGCGCGCGCCGGCGCTCGATACGGCGTACTTGCGGAACTTGCTTTCCACGTCGATCACGCCCAGCACCAATTGCGGGTCGAGCCCCGCGCGCTTGGCCTCGTACTGCACACTGATGAGGAAATCCTCTCGGTAGGCCTCGTCGGGTAAATACTTCGCCAATCGTTTCGACATATCGGCGAGCCAATGATGGGCTTGGGCCTCGGAGTCGAAGACGAGCCGGGGGCTGGCCTGGTCGGCAACCGTGCTATGCAGGTTCGCCTTGACGCTATCCGACAAGGGTTCGTACTGCTGGTTGCCGCAGTGTCCCGCGGGTGTCGCGATCAATCCAAGGATGAGGAGCCAGCGCCGCGGCCCATGCTTAGCGAACATGCGCTTTGAGGAACTCCACGGCTTGGCTTAATTCCACCGGTTGCGCCCTGGTTTCGCGGCGGGCTTGATACTCCACCTGGCCTTGTTTGAGTCCCCGGTCGCCCACGGTGATGCGATGGGGAATGCCGATCAACTCCAATTCCGCGAACATGACCCCAGGGCGCTCGTCGCGGTCATCGAGAAGTACGTCGTGCCCAGCCTGGGTGAGTTCGTCATACAGACGGTCCGCTACTTTCTTGACCTCCGCGCTGCGGGTGTAGCCGATGGGCGCGATGGCGATCTGAAAGGGCGCCACGGGAAGTGGCCACGCGATACCGCGTTCGTCGTTGTTCTGCTCAATGGCCGCCGCCACGATGCGTGACACACCGATACCGTAGCAGCCCATCTCCATGGGGCGGGTTTGGCCCGCTTCGTCGAGAAAGGTGCAGCTCATGGCTTCGGAATACTTGGTGCGCAGTTGGAAAATGTGCCCCACCTCAATGCCCCGGCAGATGTCCAAAACACCCTTGCCGTCCGGACTGGGGTCGCCGGCCATGGCATTGCGTAGGTCCAGGTATTCGGTGGGTTCGGGAAGATCGCGCCCGAAATTGGCGCCGGTGAAATGAAAGCCGTCTGCATTGGCGCCGCAGGCGAAATCGCTCATGGCCTGCACGGAGCGGTCGGCCAGTACGGGGAGCTTCGCGCCCACCGGTCCAACGGATCCAGGGTTGGCGCGCAGATGCTGTTTGACCTCGGCCTCGCTTGCAAAACGAAAGCCCGCGAGGCGCTTGCCCGCTTTGACTTCATTGAGCATGTGATCTCCGCGCAGAAGCAGCAGGTAAGGCTCGCCCGCCTCGGTGACCACCATCAACGTCTTCACGATGTTGCGCGGCGAGATCTTCAACAATGCGCTCACTTCTTCGATGGTGTGCGCGGTGGGTGTCGCCATTTTTTGCATGCTCGCACTGGGTGCCGGACGCGCGGTTGCGGGCGCGAGCGCTTCGGCCAGTTCAACGTTGGCAGCGTAATCGGAGGCCGGACAAAAGGCGATGGCGTCCTCGCCCGAATCGGCCAGGACGTGGAATTCGTGGGAGCCCGTTCCGCCAATGGCGCCAGTATCGGCGGCTACCGCGCGGAATCCCAGCCCCAAGCGCTGAAAAATCCGGCTGTAGGTGTCGTACATGTTGCGGTACTCGCGCTGCAGGCCGGCAAAATCCGTGTGGAAGGAGTAGCCGTCCTTCATGATGAATTCGCGCGCGCGCATGACGCCAAAGCGCGGGCGAATCTCGTCGCGGAACTTGGTTTGTATCTGGTAGAAATGTACCGGCAACTGCCGGTAGCTCTTGATCTCGCGGCGCGCGATGTCGGTGATCACTTCTTCGTGGGTGGGGCCGAAGCAGTAATCGCGTTCGTGCCTGTCCTTGATCTTGAGCATCTGCGGGCCGAATTTTTCCCAGCGGCCGGATTCTTGCCACAGTTCCGCCGGCTGCACCGCGGGCAGAAACAATTCCATGGCGCCGCTGCGGTTCATCTCCTCGCGCACGATGTGCTCCACCTTGCGCAGCACGCGTAGCCCCAAGGGCATCCAACTATAGAGCCCGCTGCCGAGCTTCTTGATCAAGCCCGCGCGCAGCATGAGCTTGTGGCTGATGGTTTCCGCCTCGGAAGGGGCTTCCTTGAGGGTGGAGAGAAAGAACCGCGATGCGCGCATGAAGTTTCCTGAAAAAGCCCGTATCTTACAATGGGCCTATGGAGACACACCGGGAACCGAGATGAAATGGCTGGGGCGCTGGTCGCGCTGGAAACAAGAAGCGGAGGAATTGCAACTCGACGTGAGCGAGAGCGCGGGCGTGCGCTCCTTGCACTTGGGCAGCCCAACGGTGCAAAGCGCCATGCGCATTGGCCAGCCAGACCATTTGATGCTGGCCTATACGCGAACCGCCATGTCCTTCCTGCTGTTCAAACCCGAGCCCGCTCAGGTGGTGACCATTGGGCTGGGAGGTGGTTCCATGCAAAAGTGGCTGCTGCGCCGGCTACCCAAGACGCAAATTCACGCCGTCGAGTTGCACGAGGAAGTGGTGCGTGCGGCCCAGCAGTACTTCGAGGTCCCGCCCAACGAGGAGCGTTTGCAGATCATCGTGGACGACGGAGCTCGCTGGATTAACTCCAGGGTGGATTTTGCCGACGTGCTCATGGTGGATGGCTACGATGGCCGCTCGCAGTCCGAATCCGTGTGCAGCGATGCGTTTTACCGGGATGCGATCACGCACCTCAAGGAAGAGGGCATCCTGGTGGTTAATTTGTGGGGCAGCGACCGGCGCTACGACGAGTACGTACAGCGCATCGAAGCCGCCTTCGAGTCGCGGGTGCTGTGCGTTCCCGCTGCGGAAAAAGGCAACGTCATCGTGCTGGCCTTTCGGCGCCCGCCCTATCCGTCTACTTGGGAGGCCTTATCGGCCCGCGCCAGGGAACTGGAGGCGCGCCACCAGTTGGAATTTACCCAGTTCGTTCCAATGTTCCGGCGTTTGAATCTGCACAACGAGAAGCGGCTACTGGTCTGACCTGGCGGCCACTCAATAGCCGGTTTCAATAGCGTCGAGATCTTCGATTTTGCGGATGCCATCGAAGAGCGCACTCTTCGGGTCGTTGTTCTCCGGCTTCCCGTAGTAGAGCATGTTGATGTTTCTACCCAAGAGTTTGTGGAAGCGCTCGCTGAACAGCGCTTCCTTGCCGCGCTCGCCTTGGCTTTCGGGATCGGCCCGGATGATCGATATGAGACCCGCACGCTCGCCGGTCTTGGCGCTGAGCGCGTACTCCCAGTCCTTGGTCTCCGTATACACATCGAGGTTAATCACGCCGATGAGGACGGATTTGTTGCCATCAAGAGCCGAACCGCGGTACTTCATGACCTTGTCCATCACCCGTTCGGCGATAAATTGGTTGCGTTCAAGGTTGAACAAGCTGTAGCGGTCGGGCGCGATGGAGGGCAAGAACCGGCTTTCCAGTCCGAACTTCTTCTTCACATAGGTGCGCGCCATGGCGGCTTGCTCTTCGTTGATGGTTCCCACCGGGACAAAGTAGACCGGCACCGGCGAGTAGCCGGACTGCCCCGATCCGTATTGCCCCATGCAGCCGGCCAGAAACGTCATGGACAGTGCGAGCACGGCATGAAACAACTTTCGAAGAGCTTGGGTCATCGATTTTCCTTGGACATTTGGGAATCGGGCTATGTGACGTAAACAAGTGCCCATATTGTAGGAGGGTGTGATTGTGCCCATCGCCCGCCTTCACCGGTGAGCGGTTTTATGGAACAATGAACCCGGCAAATTACGGCCTTGGGTGATTAAATGATTGACCGAGATGGCTATCGCCCAAATGTCGGCATCGTCTTGGCGAACGCCAAGAACGAGGTATTTTGGGGCAAACGGGTTAACGAGCACGCGTGGCAGTTTCCGCAAGGAGGTATCAAGGCAGGTGAGGCTCCCGAGCAAGCGATGTACCGGGAGCTGATGGAAGAGGTAGGTCTTAGCCCGCACCACGTTCAGATTCTGGCGCGGACCCGGGGATGGTTACGCTACGACGTACCGTCCCATTGGGTCAAGCGAGACTGGCGGGGCAACTACCGGGGACAAAAGCAGATCTGGTATCTGCTCAGGCTTGTGGGGCACGACAGCGACGTGTGTTTGCGCCGCAGCCCCAAGCCCGAGTTCGATGCCTGGCGCTGGAGCGAGTACTGGGTCGCGTTGGAAAACGTGATCGAGTTCAAGCGCGATGTGTATCAGCGCGCACTCATGGAACTGTCCCATCATCTTCCAGGCATGCGAGGGAAACCGTTCGCGGCGGCCGGCAGTTAACCCAGGAGTCCTGGAGTGTTCGCTCCAGGCTCTCTATGCGAATGCGACCGGAGGCGAGCTTGCCGCTTCCGGCCCGCAGTCTTCCCTGAGTAGCACGATGAAGGGGCGCTCCTGCTCCTCCCAGAAGGCGCAAGCCTCGCGCAGGATTTCCAGCGTTGTTCGGTAGCTTTCGGGATCCTCCGCCCACAAGCGTTGTAGTCCGCCCACGAGTAGCACCCAGCGTAAACCGGGTAGCCAAGATAGATCCATCAGGCAATCGGTGAGTGCATCCCAGTTCTCGCCGAAATAGGCGGGTAGCTGGAAAGTTTGCTTGGCCGCTTGCATCAAGGCCGCCTTGTTCGCGACGGCGCGGCAATCCAAATTCAGGAATTGGTAACCACGCGCGCGCGCCTGCAACGCCACAACTTCCGTATCCGCGTCGCCGGTGCCTTCGAGAAGGAAGAGTCCCGATTCTCCGGAATCGAGGAGGGTACCCAGGCTAGATTTCATGAGCGTATTTCATTCGGCGATTCGCTTGAAGGTCCGGTAGTGATCCTGCGTGTAGTAGTACTCCATACCCGGGCCGGCCACGATGCGCCGCGCACCCCGGTGCCCAACACCCGGCGTGGGCACGGTGTATTCGCGGTAGTAATTGCGCGGCTTGGGCGGCAGGAGCCGCTCCCTGTTCTGAAAGAACACGCCGTCACGAGCATACGGAAACGGGCCGCCTGCCTCGATCAATCGTAGCGTGGCCTGGGCTTCGCGCGGTAGCTCCGCCACACGGATGATGCCCAGCCCGTCCGCCCCTTCCCGGGCGTGGGGGCTGGAGAGCGCGCCCAGGGCGGCGCAGATTAGGACGAAAGCGCGCAACAACATCACTAGAGTTCGAGCACGATCTTGCCGATATGCGAACTGGATTCCATCAAGGTGTGTGCATCGCAGGCGCGGTCGAGCGCGAAACGGCGGTGGATCTGGGGTTTCACCTGGCCTTGCTCGATGAGCGGCCATACGCGTTTCATCAGCGTGGCCGCGATGCCCGTCTTGAATTCCGCCGTGCGCGGGCGCAAGGTGGAACCGGTGATGGTAAGGCGCCGGCGCAGCACGTCGTTGAAATCCACCTCGGCCTTGTTCCCGCCCAGGAAGGCGATGAGGGACATCCGCCCGTCATCGGCCAAGCAGCGCAACTCGCGCTGAATGTAGCTGCCGCCCACCATATCCAGGATCACGTCCACGCCGCGGCCCTGGGTGAGGGATTTGATCACTTCCGCGAAATCCTCCGTTTTGTAATTGATGCCGCGCTCCGCGCCCAAGCTTTCGCAGGCCGCGCATTTCTCCGCGGACCCAGCGGTGGCGAACACGCGGTGCCCCAAGGCGCGCGCGAGCTGAATGGCGGTGACGCCTATGCCGCTGGAGCCCCCTTGTACCAGCAGGCTTTCGCCGGCGGCGAGACGCGCGCGCTCGAACACGTTGATCCAAACGGTGAAGACCGTTTCCGGCAAGGTAGCCGCTTCCGTGAGCGTGAGTCCCTTGGGGATTGGCAGGCAGTGGCCAGCGGGGGTGGCGCAATATTGCGCATAGCCGCCGCCTGGCGTGAGGGCGCAGACTTGGTCGCCGGTCTTCCATTGGCTGACACCGGGGCCCACTTGCGCGATGGTGCCCGCCACCTCCAATCCTGGTAGATCGGAGGCGCCAGGCGGAGGCGGGTATAACCCCGCGCGTTGAAAGCAATCGGGGCGGTTCACGCCCGCCGCGGCCACTTGAATCAAAACTTCTCCGGCTTTGAGCACGGGGAGGGGGCGCTGCGCGGGGCGCAAAACCTCCGGGCCGCCGGGTTGGGCAATTTCCACGACATGCATTGTGCTGGGGAGCGGCATGGGACCACCTCGCTGAGGAAAGCCCAGGGTTATAGCACCGGCCCAGCGCATGACACAAGCTCTGCCCGCCTATTCAGATCCCATGGCCGCCGCCGTTAATTCGGTGAGCCGGGCGGGCGCCCCTGTAGCGGTATGGAGTTCGCTTCCCCAACCTTTCAATCACCTTTGCGCGGCTTGGCCGCCTCACGCATCCTCTATGCAGACGACGCCTCACAAAGCCCGATTCGCCCTGCGCTTGCGCGGGCGCTACATCGCACTGGCGCTTGGACTTGCCATCGTTCCCCTTGCGTTGATCGTTCTGGTTCTGTATCGCGATGTGCAAGCGCGCTTCGAGAAACAACAAGATGCGATGTTGCAAGAGTCCATCGGGCTCATCGCGGGCAATATCGCCAATCGTTTCGATAGCGTCCTCGGACAATTGCGCACGCTCGCCGGCATGACACCCGTACCTGATTTGGCTCTCGCCCAGGATGGCGCAGGCGCTGACATGGTGGACGGTGCCAACGCGAAAGAAGGAGCGCAGCGCTACGCGGCGTTACTGCGCGAATTTGGAATGAACGATCACAGCATCCTCTCGCTGCGCTTGCACAGTCCCGAGGGGGTGGTGTGGGTACGAGAGGATTTTCGCGAGGGAATAGGGCTCGTTCCCGAGATACGTCCTGTCATCGATCCAAGCGGCGACGGGGCATTCCAGAACGCACGCCTGCTTCCGCAAGGCACAGCTTTCGTCTCGCAACTGCTCCCGCCGCGCTCCCTTGACGCCGCGGAAGAAGCCTACGTCAGCATCGCGATGCCGCTCTACCGGGAAGGCCGGCCGCGCGCGGTGTTGGTGGCGGACATGTCCGCTGCCCGCATCTTCAACCAGACGGCGGGTGCCGCGAATTCCAACGCGTTCATTCTCGCCGATGCACGGGGGAATTATGTGCCGCGAATCGCGGCGCGAGGTCCGGTCCGTCCCGTGGCGGCCTCGTTATTCGCGGATTGGCCAGGGTTGGATCCGCGCAATCTCGATACGATTCAGCACTCCCTCTCCAACGGTTCGGCGATGCTCGCGAAGCTGATCGACGTCAATCCCAAGGGCGCGGCCAGCTTTTGGATGATCGGCGCGGTCAAGGACGACCATGTGTTCGCTCCGATGTTGCGGGAACTCGCAAGCATGGCCGTGCAGTGGGTCATTGTCCTGGGAGTGCTTGCGGTCAGCGCCGCGTTGCTCATGGCCGATCTCATCAACAAGCCTCTCGCGGCCTTGGTTTCCGCGGCGCGGCGCGTTCGCGATGGCGACATGGCTGCACGGGCGCCCGCCGACCGCGGCGATGAGATTGGCGATATTGCCCGCTCCTTCAACGCCATGTTGGATTCCTTGCAAGACCATAACCAATCCCTCAACGATGCCCGCGAGCGCACCGAGGCCCAAATGCGCGCGAAATTGGAATTCTTCGCCAATGTGGGCCACGACATACGCACACCGTTACAAGGCACGCTGGGCGCATTGGAGATGCTCTCAGGGATGGAATTGAATGCGGAACAGCGCGCTTGCCTGCGTGCGGGCACCCACTCGGCGGAAGCCCTGGATAAAGTGCTGAACGATGTGCTCGATTTTTCCTTGGCGGAAGCCGGAAAACTTTCCGCGGAGCACGTGGTGTTCGACCTGCGGCGCCTCGCGGAGGAGTGCACCGCCGCCTTCGCGGTTCGGGCCCAAGAGAAGAAGTTGCAATTGCTCAAGTTTGTCCCGGCGGAAATTCCCGTGCAAGTGACGGGCGATCCAACGCGCATCCGCCGGGTGCTGGCCCATCTACTCGGGAATGCCATTCGGTTCACTCGGCGCGGGGAAGTTTCCCTCTCCTTGCGTGCGCGCTCGGAGCCTGGCGGCCGCTATATCGTTCGGTTCGAAATCAAGGATACGGGCGCGGGCATGAGCGACGAGGAACGCATGAATATAATCTCGCCGGGTGCTGCCGTGGCATTGCGTCACAACGACGGCCGTGGTTTGGGGACCCTCGTATGCCGCCGCCTAGTCGAATTGATGAAAGGAGAAATGGGTATCGACAGCAAGCCCGGCCGGGGTAGCACTTTCTGGTTTGAAATTCCCGTTCGCAGCGCCGATGCAAGCGTGCCGCTGGCACCTTCGCGCAGAGGGATGGGCAACATACCGGCGAGCTTGATGAATCCATCGCACCAAGGGCGCGGCACTTCCGCCGCCGCAGACCCCGCTGCATCGGCCCGCGAGGAAAAGTAATTCTCCATTCGGGGCGCCAGCCGTCCCGCGTAAGTAACCATCGTTCATTAGGGGCTGAAATTAAGAGCTAGCATGGCGGCTTCCAATTCAAGGAGGCGGCGACATGACAAGCTCAAAGGTAGCTCTCGTCACGGGAGGATCCAGGGGAATCGGCGCGGCTATCGTGCGCGCCTTGGCCGCTGCTGGCTACGTAGTGGCATTTAGCTACCGCGACCGCAAGGACAGCGCCATGGCCCTGGCCGCTGAGTTGCGCGGTTCTGGTCATGAAGCGAAGGCATTCCAGTGCGACACTGGCGATGCTGCCCAAGCGGACGCCCTCGTGGCGGACACGCTGCACGAGTTTGGGCGCATCGATGCCCTGGTCAACAACGCTGGCGTGCATGTACCGCACGTTCGACTGGCGGATTTGAAGGACGAGGATTGGGCTTGGGTGATGAACGTCAATCTGACGGCGCCCTTTCGTCTTGCGCGTGCCGTGCTTCCCATCATGCGCAAGCAAAAGAGCGGGCATATCATCAACCTTTCCTCCAATGCCGCGCAAAGATTCCCTGCTGGCTACGGGGTATATGCCATCTCCAAGGCGGGGCTGGAAGCTTTCACGCGTATCTTGTCCAAGGAGGAAGGCCGCAACGCAATCCGCGTCAATGGTATTGGACCTGGCCCCATTCGCACCGACATGTTGCGCGAGAGCTTCGAGGCCATGGGTAATGAGCGTGCCTCGGCCTTCGTGGAATCTTTCGCTCTGGGACGCATGGGGGAGCCGGAGGAAATCGCCTCGGTAGTGGCTTTTCTGGTTTCGGATGCCGCCAGTTATATGACGGGACAAATTATTTATGTGAATGGAGGGGGCATGGTCTAGCACTGCTGGTGCGAATCTTCCTTAGGCAGGCGGGCAGCAAATCGTAGAGGCAGGTGGTGCAGCATTGTTTAACACTGGACACGGGGATGGCCAAGACTGCGGCCAAGCCTTGTAAGTGCGCTGGAGGGAGTATGGACATGTTGAGAAAATTTTTTTCACCGCTGGCTTGGTATGCCGCCGCATTCAGCGCGGTGATGCTCGGCTGCGCCACGCCGCACCCATCGCCGAAGGCGAGCGCTCCCGCGAAGAGTGCTCCGGGCAAGAGCGCCCCCGTGGAGAGCACTCCTCCAGACAGCGCGCCTGCGGCGAGTCTTCCGGCTCCCGGAAATGTGGACGGCGCACCAACGCCCGCCATGCGGGCCAACGTAGAGGAAAAAGAAGTCCTTGTGCAAACCAACGTCTTCCGGCGCGAGCATGGCCTAAGTATGTTGCGAGCGGAAAGCCGCTTGATGGAAGTGGCCCGCCGGCACGCGGCCAACATGGCCCGCAAAGACCGCTTTGGAGACACGAATAAAAACGGCCACGTCATGGATGGGCTCGATCCCGCGGCCCGGGTGCAGTTCGCCGGTTACTCCTTCTCTCTCGTGGCGGAAAACGTGGGGTGGCAACTGGGAAAGACCGATCCCGTGTCGAGCATGGTGGAGGGCTGGAAAAACTCCCCTGGGCACCGCAAAAATTTGCTCATTCCCGAGATGTCCGACACCGGGGTAGGGGCGGCGAAGAGCCAGTCCGGTCGCTGGTATTTTGTCCAGGTATTCGGAAAACCCTTTGAGTCCACCAAGCGCACTGCCTCGCGCAAGGTGGCTGCCAGGGCCCTAGCCCCGGGCGAGTATTCGATCTAGCGCGGCGCGCATGGGAGCGGGAAAGGCCGCGGGCCGGCGCGAAGCTCGGTCCACGTAAACGTGCACAAAGTGGCCTTGCGCTGCCGCGGATTCATCCTCGTTCCTGAATAAACCGATTTCATAGCGCACGCTGCTCGTCCCCAGATTCGCCACGCGTAGCCCCGCGTGCACCTGGTCGGGAAAGGTGATGGGACTAAAGTACTGGCACATCGTCTCCACAACCAAGCCGATCACCGGGCTCTTG
>JBJXGQ010000294.1:0-19618 GCA_046160525.1 Burkholderiales bacterium | reverse complement strand
ACCTCTCACGCCACGCAATGAGCAACATCGTCGAAGTAAAAGTCCCCGATATCGGAGACTACAAGGATGTCCCCGTAATCGAAGTGTTCGTAAAACCCGGCGATGTGGTCAAGGCCGAGGATTCCTTGGTTACGCTGGAATCAGACAAGGCGACCATGGACGTCCCCTCTCCCGCCGATGGCGTGGTGAAGGAGGTAAAGGTCAAGCTAGGCGACAAGCTAGCCGAAGGCAGCTTGATCCTTCTGCTGGAAACAGCCTCTGATAAAGCGGCAACGCTCGCCACCACAGCAACCGCGCCGGCCTCTCCCTCCTCCCCCCTCCCTCCTCCCTCCTCCCAACCCACCACCCCTAACTCCTCACCCCTCACCCCTCACGCCCAAGCAGACCTGCACGCCCAAGTCCTAGTCCTAGGCTCGGGCCCCGGAGGCTACACCGCGGCCTTCCGCGCGGCGGATCTGGGCAAACAAGTGGTGTTGGTGGAGCGCTGGCCCTCATTGGGAGGTGTGTGTTTGAACGTCGGTTGCATTCCCTCCAAGGCGCTGCTGCACTCCGCGCGCGTGATCGCGGAAGCCGAGGAGATGTCGCACTTCGGCGTGAAGTTCGGCGCGCCCCAGGTGGATCTCAACGCGCTGCGCGGTTGGAAGGATAACGTCGTGAGCCGCCTCACCAAGGGCTTGGCCGGCTTGGCCAAGCAGCGCAAAGTGCAAGTGGTGCAAGGCAGCGGCCGCTTTATTTCCTCGCACATGCTGGAGGTGGATACCGCCGAAGGCAAGAAGAAGATCTCCTTCGACAACGCCATCATCGCCGCCGGATCGGAGCCCGCGCGCATCCCGGGCTTCCCCTACGACGACGAGCGCTTGATGGATTCCACCGGCGCGCTGGCGCTGAAGGACACGCCGAAGCGATTGCTCGTCATCGGCGGCGGCATCATCGGATTGGAAATGGCCACGGTGTATCACTCGCTAGGTTCCAAAGTGACCGTGGTGGAATTGCTCGACGGCCTGATCCCCGGCGCCGACCGCGACATCATCAAGCCGCTGCACAACCGCGTGGCCAAACGGTATGAGGCAATCCTGCTCAAGACCAAGGTCGCGAAACTTGAATCGGTCAAGGAAGGCATTCGAGCGACCTTCGAGGGCGAAGGTGCGCCTGCGCCGCAAGTCTACGACCGCGTGCTGCTCTCCGTGGGCCGCAGGCCCAATGGCAAGACCATCAACGCGGAAGCCGCGGGCGTGGAAGTTACCGATCGCGGATTCATTCCGGTGGATAAACAATTGCACACCAACGTGCCGCACATTTTCGCCATCGGCGACATCGTGGGCGAGCCGATGCTCGCGCATAAAGCGTCGCACGAAGGCAAGACAGCGGCCGAAGTCATCGCGGGCCACAAGGTGGCTTTCGATGCGCGCACCATTCCTTCCGTCGCCTACACCGATCCCGAGGTGGCATGGATGGGCTTGACCGAAACCGCGGCGAAGGCGCAGGGCATCGAATACGAGAGAGCCGCCTTCCCTTGGGCCGCCAGCGGGCGTGCACTCACCACGGGGCGCGACGAGGGCATGACCAAGCTGCTCTTCGACAAGAACACCAAGCGCTTGCTGGGCGCAGCCATCGTTGGTCCCAATGCGGGCGAGCTCATTTCGGAAACGGTGCTTGCACTGGAGATGGGCGCTGAGGCGGGTGACATCGGCCTCACCATTCACCCGCACCCCACGCTATCGGAAACGATTTTCTTCGCGGCGGAAATCGCCGAAGGCAGCATCACGGATCTATACATGCCGAAGCGCTAGGGACTAATTAATCAAAGACCTCACTCTATTTCGCGGTGGTAAATGCACTAAGGCGAGACGATCCATTTATGCGATCTCACCATTGCGTATGCAAAACTGTCTGTCTTCTTTCCAAGAACGAGGCCGTGGGCCGGGTCGTGCGGTGGTTCGGTTTGCTTCACGATCCGCAGACCGTAAGAACGAACATCGCCCGCGATAATTGAAGTGAGACATTCTTCAGGGTAATTAGCCAGCGCATCTCTCGGAGCTCGACCTTGTTCAACCATAAGGGATTCTATGTTTACCGACATTTCCTGATGCTTGAAAACAGCGGAGGACGGCCGCCATGTTCCATCTTCCATTCTTTTGAGTTGATTGCGAGGAACCCTTCGAAAGAGTCTGTCTGTATTCGGAACTGAAAGATCGTCCTGGCGTGCTTCCTCATACATAACAGACGCTCGCTAGAACTCGGCAATTAGCCGCCGAACTAGAGCGTGTCGAGATTCTTTCAGTATGTCCTTCCTCTCCGCTTTGGTTTTCGCGTTGTAGTAGTAATAACGTGCCGGTCCATCGGCAGGCACCACTAGCTCAAGCTCGTTACCATTCCGATGCCACTCCGCCTGAACGCCGCCATCAGCCAGCGGTGTAATAATCGGCGGTGTGGACGCATCGTTCATCAGCGCGTAGAGGCAGTTTAAGAGCCGGTCAACATGCTCAATCTCGGTTGGCCTTGCGTCATACGTATCCCATCCCGGTTTCACCCCCCAACGTTCCGATAGTGAACTTAGGACGGGATTGATCCAGCCGGGGAGGTTATTGCCTAGATGAAACGTTAGTTCGATCGATCGATCCTCAATCTGCAATCGCACAGCGACGCGTCGTGGAATATCCCGCGGGACCGAAAATGCAGCTGGCCGCCGCTCATCGCGAGCGAACACATCAAGTTGCTGGAAAGTCGCCGCTGTGCTGGCCGAACGAGCTGTCTGCGGCGAAAACGCGGTGGTACTTCGCCAGTCTAGAACTGAATCCATGTTATTTCTTCCCCCAGACCCGGTGCATGTTCTTCGTCGTTAGATGCTCAAAGGACTTGACCACTGCCCGGCGCCCAATGTCGAAGAAGTCATAGTCTTTGCCCAACATTCCCCGTGCCGTTAGGTTCATGGCATACATTGGCTTTCCGTCCGCTATCCTATGGGCCGGTTGTACCTCCACATGTAGGCGCCCGATCCACTCGTTCGTAGGCCCTAGAATTGGAAACTGTGCATGAAATACGAAGTCCTCCACTCGGCCTGGGTAATGTAAGCCGGGAGGTTGCTTCCAGAACGTGAAGATTTCGGCGATATCGCCCCAGTTGTCCCACCCTTCTCCAGCGACAATGTGGTTAACATAGGTAACTTCGCACTGAGTGACACTAATCCCGCCGAGTTTCTCCTCCTCGATAAAGGCAATAAATTCGCGGACATCTCGCTCGAACGCCGGCTTGATAACCTTTTCGTAGCGCGGATACTCTTCGTCAGTATTATGCTTCCGCCAATTCTTGATGAAGCGGTCGTTTTGAATCTGAATCATCTCTGTACCCGCAGTGTTCAAGAGCCAGAATCTGGGCAATCGTAAGGTTTCTACTGCCTCAAATCGCACTTGGACAGCGCGTGGTATTGGTCGCACGGCCTGTTCCACTATGGGATCCAAAGGCGGCCGCTCTTCGGTGTTCGGGAACTGACTCTGGACCCGCCGCCAAAAGAGCCCAAAATGCACGGACCGCATAGCCGCGAGTCTCTCGAACTGGATGGAGAGAACGGTCTCTACGATGGGGGGATTCGAAAAATTCGGAAGATCGGTTTCTTGGGAATCAGACATGGCAAGCAACGTCGCCCAATCCTTTCATGCGATCTGGCACACACGCTACGGGACATTTCCGCGAGGAATACTCGCCAAGGCGAAATCCGGACGGCTGGCTGTCACTTCGCAGCACTCTTACAACTTCGGCCTGGAAAGAATACCACGATACCGCCCTATATGACCGTCCCCGCCCCCCATGGGGCCGGAACCAATCCCCTAATTTGTTTCCCAGCTATTACCCGCTCCTGTGGAACCGAAGGACTCCCAATAGCTAAAGTACGCAGATTCATGGAATGCCAACGGCTCTTGGAGATTTCGTTCCTTAACCAGCGAATTTTCCGGTCTGGTGTCCAAAGAATCCATGTCTCTAGCCTTGCCGATACTGTATGTTTGCGCGGTCCTCTCGCCACTAGCCGCGCCGGTACCGTTCGAAGGGACCGAGGGGCCGGGCCAGCCATATATAACTGCATAAAGAGGAAGGGAAGCGGGGACTAGACACTAGGCCTCGTTATTAGCCAACCATACCCTTCAAGCTACATTTATTTCGCCTGACCGAACTTCTTGCTCAATCCGTTCACCGTCCCTGCCGCGCACGCGAAAAAACGTTCCTTCGGCTTCAGCCCTCTCCTCAAGCACTTCGCAGCTTGAGAAAATCTCCCCGCGTAGTTTCTGGGCCGACCAAGGCAGAAATATACTGGCCTCGACCAGGTCCTTGCGGAAAAAGGTCATGATCGCCTCATGCAGCTTGGCGACATCGTCCGAGTTCAGCGCGCTCATCACCAAGCAACCCGGATATTGCGCGCGCAGCGCAACCGCATGCACCTCTTGCGTAGCCTTATCGCCAGCGCAATCAATTTTGTTGAACACATGCAGGCGCGGCACCGCCTGCGCGCCGATCTCATTAAGAACGGCGTCGGTGACCGCTATCTGGCGTTCGTAACCAGGATCGCTCGCGTCGACGACATGGAGTAGCAAAGAGGCCTCGGCTGCTTCTTCCAACGTGGACTTGAATGAAGCGACAAGATCGTGGGGCAGATTCTTGATGAACCCAACCGTGTCGCTGACCAGCACGCGCGGCACGCCTTCCGGATGCAGCGCGCGCACCGTGGTATCGAGCGTGGCGAAGAGTTTGTTGGCGACCAGCACTTCGCTTCCGGTGAGCGCGCGCATCAACGTGGATTTCCCCGCGTTCGTGTAGCCCACCAGCGCCACGCGCATGATTCCTTGCTGCTCCTGGCGCCGCGCGCGCTGCGTCTTGCGCTCGGCATCCATCGCGTTGATTTCCTCTTGCAGTTCGGCGATGCGATTGCGGATTTTCTGCCGGTCCAATGCGCCGTGCGACTCGCCCGCGCCCCGGCCACCCGTGCCGCTGCGCTGGCGCCCCTGCGGTCCGGCCAGCTTTGCCGCTTCGCGCAGGCGCGGCGCCATGTAACCCAGCCGGGCGATCTCCACCTGCGCCCGTGCCGCGCGCGAGCGCGCGTGGCGGTGAAAGATCTCGAGTATGACCATGGTACGGTCCATCACTTCGCAACCAACTTCGATTTCGAGGTTGCGCGCCTGCGACGGCGAAATCTCATGATCGACCAAAACGATATCGGCGCGGCGTGTTTTCGGATCGGCCTCGGATTGCGCTGCCTCCTTCGCTCTAGCGGCGCCACTCGTCGCTGCTTTGCGCTCGCCGCCCGCGATCAATGACACGCCTTCCTCGTCCCCGGCCTTGTCTTCCACGAAGCGCCGCATTTCTTGCCGCTTGCCAATGCCCAGATAGGCCGCCGTGTCAAAGCTCGCGCGCTTCTGTATGAACGTGCCCACGATCTCGAAACCCAGAGTCTTCGCCAGCTCGCGCAACTCGTTCAACGACGCCTCAAAATCGAGGTCGCTGACGCGCGGTAGTTGCACCGCGGCCACGACGGCTCGCACGGGGCGCGGATTTACTTCATTTGCCATGGGATGATTATTTCTTGGTTGAACCAGTATGAAAAGCCGCTGGCTTGATGAATGAACCGGTGGATACCGGCCGGTGAAAAAGGCGAATTTCGCCGGATGCACCCCTCGTCCTTGCGAACTGGAGATGTTCGATTTGGGAAGGGCGCTTGTATTATGGCGTACCGTAGCTTCCTTTCGCTTCTTCACGAAGCAACCTTCGTGGCACCCGTGCACCCCCTGCGCTGAGTTGGATTAGTATTCGGCACCTACCCGCCAACCGAGCCTTGCCGTGTCCGAAATTTTTCTTCCCCTGGTCGTGCCCGACGGCGAAATCGCCGAATCGGCCTTGTGGTTCGCCTTTCAGGGCAATCAATTACTCGTCCGCAAGGAACAGGTCCGCGCTGAAATTCCCCGTCTTCGCGAGTTGGAAGAGATAGGTCTTAAACCCTTGCGCCGGCAATACCTCGGACGTCTGGGCGAGGTGCATTGCTACTCCGCGGAGTGCGATGCGCAGGTGCCCGCCCCCGGCGGCATGAGCTGGGCGGGGCTGCGCAGTTTGTTCGGTCTGCTGGACGATCGCCATTTCGCCATCGCCGGGCGCGCGGTGCAGATCATGGATTGGGACCGCAGCCACCAATTTTGCGGGCGTTGCGGAACGCCGACCATAATCAAGGCGGGGGAGCGAGCGCGCCAGTGCCCGAGTTGCGACCAACTGCATTACCCGCGAATGGCTCCGGCGGTGATGGCGCTCATCCGGCGCGATAACGAACTCCTGCTGGCGCGCTCACCGCACTTCGCGCCTGGTATGTACAGTGCGTTGGCGGGTTTCGTCGAGCCGGGCGAGAGTTTGGAGCATTGCCTTCACCGAGAAGTGAAGGAGGAAGTGGGAATAGCGGTGACCAACCTGCGCTATTTCGCCAGCCAATCATGGCCCTTCCCGCATTCCCTGATGATCGCTTTTAATTGCGATTACGCCGGTGGAGAGATTCAACCCGATCCCTCGGAAATCGAAGCCGCCGGCTGGTTCACCGTGGACCGGCTGCCCACCTTACCCAATCCCATTAGTATTTCGCGCAAGTTGATCGACGCCACGCTTGAACGCATGCGCGCGGGTGAATAGGAGCTTGTCATGCTGAAAATTTGGGGACGCAATAACTCCGTCAACGTGCAAAAACCGCTGTGGTGTTGCGAGGAATTGAAGCTGCCCTACCAGCGCGTTGACGCGGGGGCTGCCTTCGGTGTGGTGAATACTCCGCAATATCGCGCGCTCAATCCTAACGGCTTGGTGCCTACGCTGGAAGACGGCGCCTTCGTGATGTGGGAGTCCAACGCCATCGTGCGCTACCTTGCCGCCAAGTACGGCGCCGGCACCCTGTGGCCCGAAGATCCGATGGTGCGCGCCGAGGCGGACATGTGGATGGACTGGCAGAACACCACTTTCTGGCCTACGTTTCGGCCGCTATTTTGGAATCTCGTTCGCACCCCGGTGGACCAGCGCGACCCCAAAGCCACGGAAGACTCGCGCTTGAACACCATCGAAATCCTTGGCTACTTCGACAATCACCTGAAGCAGCGCGCCTTCGTGGCGGGTGATCGTCTCACCATGGGAGACATCCCCATGGGCTGCGCCCTTTGGCGCTGGTTCGCCCTGGAAATAGAACGGCCGGAGTTTCCCCACGTGCAGCGCTGGCTTGACTCACTGATGGAGCGCCCGGCCTATAAAGCGGTGGTGGCGTTGCCGTTGTCCTGAAAGGCGTGACCCGTTGTCCGTGGTCCGTGATCCGTGGTCGGTTGTCCGTGGTCCGTGCTCAGGATTCACTGATTAAGTCCGTTCGCCCTGAGCGCGAAGTCGAAGGGTGAACGGGCTTCGACAAACTCAGCCCGAACGGCTAGCCAAACATCATTGTGACCTAGCCCAAATTTCTCAGCTAACTTTCGCTTCGAGTTCCGTCCAGCGTTCCAAGGCCTTGGCGAGTAGGTCCTCGATTTCAGCGAAGCGGGCGGTGGCTTGCGCAAAACGTTTGGGATCGGAAGCGTAAAGACCGGCGTTCGATAGCGTGCGGCTCAGTTGCGCTTGCTCCGCTTCAAGGGATTCGATCGTCTTCGGCAACGCGCTCAACTCTTGAGTTTCCTTGAAGCTCAGCTTGCGGGCCGGGCTGGTGCGTTGTACAGCAGCGGGTTTCGGTGCAGCCGCTGGCGGCTCTTTCACCCGCGCCTCCCGTGAACTCACCACCCGCATCCATTCGTCGTAGCCGCCTGGGTTCTCCACCCATTGTCCTGGGCCGTCCCACGCAATGACTTGCGTCACCACGTTATCGAGAAACGTTCGGTCGTGGCTCACGAGAAACACGGTGCCTTCGTATTCCTGCAGGAGGGATTCCAACAGCTCCAAGGTCTCGATATCGAGGTCGTTGGTGGGTTCGTCCAGCACCAGCAGGTTGGCGGGCTTGGTAAAAAGCCGCGCCAGCAGCAGCCGGTTGCGCTCACCGCCGCTCAAGGACTTCACTGGCGAGCGCACGCGCTGCGGCGGAAACAAAAACTCGCTCAGGTAACTCATCACGTGCTTGCGCTGGCCTGCCACTTCGACGAAATCCGAGCCCTGCGCCACGGTGTCGATCACGGTGGCTTCTTCGTCCAGTTGGTTGCGAAACTGATCGTAGTAAGCGATGGATAGCTTGGAGCCCAAGCGTACCTTTCCAGCGTCGGGTTGCAATTCACCCAAGATCATTTTGAGCAAGGTGGTCTTGCCCGCGCCGTTGGGGCCCACGAACCCCACGCGGTCGCCGCGCTGGATGCGGCAAGAATAATTCTTCACCACGACTTTCTCGCCGAAGGATTTGCTCACACCTTCCAGCTCCGCTACGAGTTTCCCGGAACGCTCGCCGGCATCCACGCCCATCTTCGCGGTTCCCGAGCGTTCCCGGCGTGCGGCGCGTTCGAGCCGCAGCGCTTCCAGGCGCCGGATGCGCCCGACGTCACGCGTGCGGCGCGCCTCGATCCCGCGCCGGATCCATACCTCTTCTTGTGCCAGCAACTTATCGAACTTTTCGTTGCGCACTGCTTCATCGGCAAGTTGTTGCGCCTTGAGGACCTGGTACTGCGAGAAGTTTCCAGGGTAGGTATTGAGCCTCCCCCGGTCCAGTTCGATGATGCGCGTTGCCACCTGGTCGAGAAAACGCCGGTCATGGGTGATGAGCACCAGCGCTCCAGTGAATTCCCTGAGCAGCGATTCCAGCCACTCGATGGAGGCGATATCCAGATGGTTGGTGGGCTCGTCCAACAACAGCACTTCAGGTTCGCTCACCATGGCCTGTGCAAGCGCCAGGCGTTTCTTCTGGCCGCCGGAAAGCGTGTTGACCAGCGACTCGGCATCCAGTTGCAGACGCGAGAGCACGGTTTCCACCCGCGATTTGAAGCTCCACGCTTGTTTGGTATCCAGCTCGCTCGATAGATGGGTGAGGCGGGCCATCAACTCATCGCTGTGATCCTTCTCCACGGCATGGATGACGTGGTCGTAGTCGATCAGCAGTTGCTTCACCGGCCCCAGCCCTTGCAGCGCGGATTCGAATACCGTGTGCGCGGGATCCAGCATGGGTTCCTGCGCCACGTAGGCCAAGCGCAACCCGGGCCTATGCCACAACACGCCATCATCAGCGTGAGTTTGGTTGGCGAGAATTTTCAGCAGGCTGCTCTTGCCCGTGCCGTTGCGCCCGATGAGCCCGACCCGCTCTCCGCTATCGAGGATGAGGCCAACATGGTCCAACAACGGCACGTGGCCGTAGGCAAGGCAAACGGATTCGATGGTGGCGAGCGGCATAATGGTTCACTTAAAGCGGGGCGCGACGGTAGCATAGCTTCGCCCTTCATGTAGCCCGCCTTTAACCTAACCCAACCGATATGCGAGAACTCCATAGCTGGCGAGAAGAACAAGGTTCCGCCTACCTCTACCGTGTACTGGCGGAAATCGAGCGCGGCACCCCGCGAGAGAAGCTCTTCAGCGAGCTGGGCCGCGAAGCCCAGCAACAAGCCGACCACTGGGCCAAGAAGGCTGGCCAGGCGGGGCTTACCATCCCGCAAGAGTTCGCGCCCACATTACGCACCCGCATCGTTGCGAGGCTCACCCGCCGCTACGGACCCAGGGCCATGAATACCGTATTGGCAGCCATGAAGGTGCGCGGAATGTCCGTCTACACCGGTTCCGATCTGGGCCACGCGGCGCCCGATCCCACCACTGGATTGGAGCGGGCGCATCGCGGCCTCTCCGGCGGAGGAAACTTGCGCGCGGCCGTCTTCGGCGTGAACGACGGCTTGGTCTCCAACGCCAGCCTCATCCTCGGTGTGGCCGGAGCTACGGCGCATCCCAAGTTGATCTTGCTCTCGGGCGTGGCTGGATTGCTGGCCGGTGCCTTCTCCATGGCGGCCGGCGAATACGTTTCCGTGCGCTCCCAGCGCGAAATGTACGAGTACCAAATCGCCCTGGAGCGCGACGAGCTCGCGGAATACCCGGAAGAAGAAGCCTCCGAACTGGCCTTGATCTACGAAGCCCGCGGCTTGGAAAGAGCGGAAGCCCAGCGCCTCGCGGCCACCATGGTGGCGGACCCCGAACGCGGCCTTGATGCCCTGGCCCGCGAAGAACTCGGCCTTAACCCCGATGAGCTGGGTTCCCCATGGGGCGCAGCGTTATCTTCCTTCGCGTCCTTTGGATTGGGCGCGGCCATGCCCCTTATCCCCTTCGCGCTGCACCTGAAGACTCCGCTGCCCTGGACCATCGGCCTCACCGCCGCCAGCTTGTTCGGCGTGGGCGCGACGTTGAGCTTGTTCACCGGACGGCGCGCCTTCCGCGGCGGATTCCGCATGATGTTGATCGGCGCCGCAGCGGGTGCGCTTACGTACGGGATTGGGAAGCTGCTGGGTGTGAGCCTTGGGTAGGTCTGGGGTTGCCTCGAAACAGGCAGATGCCCGGTTAGCCATTTAAGCCTATCCCTCGCCCCGTATCTACAATTTGCTTGACCACTGACTATATTGCATATACAGTCGCCGCATGATCACCTGGGACGAGCCGAAACGCCGAGAGAATCTCAGAAGGCACCGAATCGATCTCGCGGACCTTGAGTCCGTTTTCAACTTCCCCATGATCACGGTAGAAGACGACCGCGAGCCATACGGCGAATTGAGGCTGCAAAGCCTTGGCATGTGGCGAGGACGAGTTGTCTTTCTTGTGTGGACCCCACGCGGTGATGACACCGCACATTTGATTTCCTGCCGCCATGCCGACCGTACGCAAGTCCAAGACTACTTCAACGCCCTTTAGTGCCGCGGCGATTGCCGCAGCCAAGAAAGCAGCAAGGGCACGTTCGTCCAAACTTCCAGCCGAGGATTGGAGCCAAGGCACTGTCACTCGCGGCGGCGGCGTTGCCGCGACCATTAGCGCTATTCGCGGCACTCGCGGGCCGAACAAGAATCCAACCAAAGAACAAGTGGCCATCCGCCTTGACCGGGATGTGCTCGCGGCCTTCCGGGCAAGTGGCGCTGGTTGGCAAACTCGCATGAACGCAGTGCTGAAGGAGTGGCTTGCTAGCCACCCAGCCAAGCGCAGAACTACCCGCGCTCCGGCAGAGGGATAACTATCAACGATCGTTGTAACGTTAGGTCCCGTTCCAATCCGCGGATCAAGAGGCCCGGAAAACGGGCGGCAATCTGAGCCCCCGTTTGGCGCTGCTCACCGGACGGCGCGCCTTCCGCGGCGGATTCCGCATGATGTTGATCGGCGCCGCAGCGGGTGCGCTTACGTACGGGATTGGGAAGCTGCTGGGTGTGAGCCTTGGGTAGGTCCGGCCGGGGGGCAGAAACTCAAACTCTTCCAACACGAAGTATCACGAAGGGAAGCACGATGGGACACGAAGGAAATCTGATTCTGGGGCAATGAGGCGTCCTCCCATTGCGAGTTACAAATAGACGTGACCCGATTCCCTCATCCCCACCCTTCTTCCGCAGGGAGAAGGGCTTTTCACCCCTCGCCCGCCGGGAGAGGGGCCGGGGGTGAGGGAAAGAAGCACCCTGATTCAGTGCGCCACGAGGTTTCGTACCTCTCAATAGTCCACCCAAGTATTAACTTGGGCCAGTTCTTCACCGTAATAGGGTGGGCGAAGGGCTGGAGATGAAATTGGGCCAGGTAACGTAACGCCCCCAGGAGTCCTTGTCCGGTTTATGGATTTCATTAAACCTGTTGTTATATTCAGTTACTCCATGGAATCTCGTTATGGCAAGGGAGTTTATGAGCGATTCGCTTTCCAGATTAAACGACGCAGCCGTTTTTAACGGACAGGCCGTGTCGTTTAAACTACGTTAGCCGTTACAAGGGTCGGTCACTCACGTTACCTCATTTGCAGAATCAGGAGATTTCATGAAAACGCTCATCACAGAATTCATCAGCCTCGACGGTGTCGTACAAGCTCCAGGGGGAGCAAACGAAGACACCGACGGCGGTTTCAGTCATGGCGGGTGGTCGATGAAGTATTTCGACCCAGCGGTTATGGGCGGCATGTATGCCGAGCTTGCTGCGAAGAGTGACGCGCTCTTGCAGGGACGCCGTACCTATCAGGTCTCGGCCGCTGCATGGCCCAGCCGCTCAGGGGACCCGTTTACCGATTGGATCAATCGCGTCCAGAAGTACGTGGTGTCCGATACGCTCACCGAGAAAGACGCGACGTGGAATCCAACCACGATCATTCGTGGTGCCGACTTCTTGAGGACAGTGTCTGAGCTACGCGCGCGGCCGGGCGGCTACATCTACGTGTATGGTAGCGCGACAATGGTTCGATCGTTGTTCGCCGCCGACCTTGTCGATGAGTTGCTGCTCACGATTGAACCGATCATCCTCGGTGGGGAAAAAACGATCTTCGCCGAAAACGGAAAGGCGATCCCTTTCACGCTAGAGTCGACAGCCAAGGCCAGCACGGGTTCGCAGGTCTGCCGATATGTTCGTGCTCGGTAGTCGATTTGTACCGGCTAACAAGCCATTCGAGACGGACCTTCGCAAGTGGGCTTCGCCGCCCCCTTGCTCGGCCGCTCAATGGCGACGTTAGCCATCGGATGACCATCACGCGCCGCACGTGCTTGAAGCTCCTGACCATTGCCGCAGGCGGGTCGCTGCACTCAGGCTGCACCTCTAGCCAAGGGGGCACGATGAAGCCGTCCGAGTCCGCAGCTGCGTTGCGCAACTATTTGGCACAGTACGGCCTCTCTGAATTACAGTTACGGGTGCCCCAATTGGTCGAAGGCATGCTCGGGTTTTACCGAACGGTGCGGGCATACGGCGTTGAACGTGTGGGAGGGGACATGTTGTTGTTCCAGTGGGGTGTCGTCGACTGGGGCGACTGGGTCGGGGTCAGTTCTATACTTTATAGGCGATATTTTTTTGTGCGCTAATCCAAGCCCTTTGGGGAAGGGTTGGACCCGCGCAACCCGTTGGTGAGATGAAACTATGCAACTCAATTCATGTAGATTGCGGTTCGCATATGGGGAACAGCGCTTCGTGACATTGGGCTTGCTCGCCAGAGTTCCCGTTTCAATTGTCCATACCGAGACCGACCATGAAATCCGTATCATCTCGTTCCGCAAAGCCACAAAGCGCGAAGCGCAAATCTACTTCGAGCGCATCCAAGACTAACTGGGCGCGCCTGAAATCAAAAGTCTCGGGGACGCCCACCGAAGAGCATCCCGAAGCCGAGGTCCGCCACATTGTCCAGGGCATCGTACGGCGAGGCTTGTCACCGCTTCCGGCAAAATCGTCCGTCTCGCTGCGCATTGATCAAGATGTTCTCGAGTGGTTTAGGTCTCAAGGGCCGGGATATCAAACCAAGATCAACGCAGTGCTAAGAGCATTTCGTGACGCATCGGCATAAGGGCAGTCATTGGGACATTGTTCCAGTCTATGCCAACGCCAGCACCGCGAGAGTCGCGCGCCGCCGCGGTGCTTCGCCCTCGTTATAAGCGCCGGGTCCCGGATGCCTAAGGTCACCTACTGCTGGCGCGTAAAGAAGAAAGTGCCCATGCTCGGCGATGAGGAGTGGAAAATTCTCTCTTCGCACCTCGCGGAATCGCTTGAAGACATCAAACGGCACCGGCAAACTTTCGGCTCGACCATCGCGCAGGCCCGCAGATGAACTACCTCAAGTGCCCCTCGCTGATTTGGCGGGCTGCGATGATCGGTTTTGTCTTGGCCTCGGCTACGTACCTCTTGGGCGGCTGCAAGGAGACTACATCGGGAACAGATTCCATACTAGCCGAACAAGGCTGCGCTCCAGACTCTGTCCGTAGCCTCCACCTGCTGCCTACAGTTCCGGTTTGCACCGCGGACGACTGGATGTGCAGCGCCAAATGTCGCGTGGGGGACGCGGGATCTTGTCTCGCGGTGGCCTATGCCATAGAAAAGGAATCTAACAATTCGGGGGAGCCTGCACGCCTCTACCGTCGCGCCTGCCTTCTCGGTGCAGCGAATGCTTGCACAAACTACGCGGCCGGGATTTGGGCGGGGGAGCACTCCGAAGAGCAGTTGGCGTGCGCGCGGCGCACCTTCGAGAAGGCCTGCGCTGCGAAAGAGGCCTTTGCATGCGGAATGGTCGGTCGAATGATGCTTGAGTCGACGAATCCGCCTCCATACGCAGAAGGGCGCAGGTACCTGGAGGCGGCTTGCGAAGAATTGGGAGGATTCGCTTGCCGAGTCCTTGCGAAGCACTTCGAATCCGGCAAGCTCGGTGACTACCGACCGGAACTCGTGCGCACGCTCCTCACCCAAGCTTGCGCGCGTGGAGATCCCGATGCTTGTGGCGAACCCAGGACCGCGTCGGAGACGTTTGATTGAAGAGGCCGCCCAACCAGCCCATCGAGACAGACCTTCGCAGGCGAGCTTCGCCCGCCTTCACGCGCTTCTCAACCTTCGCGTTAGGCATCAAGGAACCCATCGTGAGTAACTTTGAGGACATCTTCGCTCTGCAGCAGCTGGTTGCACGCTTCGCGAACAGCTTTGATACCAAGGACTGGACCGGTTTGGGGCAATGTGTGCAGGCCGAGATAGACACGGACTATTCCGACTTGCGGGGAACGCCGCCAGAGCGAATGTCACGTGACCGGTTTGTGGAGCTCAGGCGCACGGCACTTCATGACCTACAGACACATCATCTTTCCGGTAACGCCGAGATCAATATTTCCAACACTTGCGGAGAGGTAAAGGCTTCGATGGTCATCTATCGCCGCAACGCGAACGGCGAGACATTGAATACCCATTGCATGTACGTCTTTGGGGGTCGAGCGCGCCGAGAACCGCTGGCTGATCAGCTCAATTGTCCAAAAGGTCTTCATCAGCGATGGGCAGATGGCTATCCACAAAGGCATCCTCAAACCGTGATGGCTGAACCAGGGCGCCAGCTTCGCCCGGAGGCGTAATTGGCCGAAATCTCCATGTTCATGACCCAGGCAGACATACGTGAATTCGTCGGTCTGTTGGCCGATCGATTTTCAGCCCGTTTCGAGCTGGACCAAACGCCAGAGGCAACGCCAAGCGCACTCACTACGACTGAGGAAGTATGCCGCGCCGTTGAATCTAGCCGGTTCGGGGCGCGGTTCGCTGTCGTGTCTTCTCTCTGGCAACGGTATCCGATTTATCGTCACGAAATCCAACGCAGCGATGGCACCCGCGCTTTCTTCATCGATCAACGATACGGTGGCCCAGCGTTCGACTTTATTGCCTGTAGACCGCGACCTGAAAACGCGGCGCGGTTTGTCACCCCGAGCTCGTTTTCGGACTATCCGTATTACTTTCCTCATAAGGACAAATCCGTGTATCGAACGTTTGATCGTCCTTCCCCCATGGCAGAGGCCTATGCGATCGTGCAAGGTTATATCCGCCGCACGGGGGTCCGGACGGAAGTGAAGGGTTGGTCTCGCCCGGGCCCGTGGGTTCTCGCCGACGCCTTTCGATGCTATCGCGAAGGCCTCTGGCTGCGAACTGGCGACGATGTCTACTTCCCGCGGAAGACGAAGCTAACCGCACGCTCAACACGGGTGCGCGCAAGAGCAGAGCGCGCCGGCTAGCAGTGGACACCGGTTATTGTTTGAACGCAGCAACCGAAAAGGCGCAAACGCGGAGGAAACTATCTGATCCAACTGGGGCGCTGTAAAGGGATACCGTTGCACAAACGCCACTCCTGGACTTACCCAGCGGATGAGTTGGTTCTGTGTCGCCGTAATGTCGTGATGTGGACGAAGCCCCCATATTGGACCGGCAAACGACGACGCGGCGCGAGCGCAGGCCTACGGTTTTGCAAGGTTGTTGGGTGTACGCCGTAGGCAAAGTCATTTCCCGAACTGCGCCACCCGAATGGCGCAGTTCGGGAAATCGCGCCATAATCGCGCCATTACTTTAGCTAACTGCGCCAATCCCCTGCCATGCCCACGGCGTCCGATCTATTCCAGAGCATCCAAAGTACCGCCGCCGGTTTAACGCTCGCCGACTTGATGGTTAGGCACCCTGGCGTCGCGCGCAGGACGGCGCAGCGCTGGATAAGCCAGTTGGTTGCCGGCGGGCGCATCGTTGCAAGCGGAGAAGGGCGTGCACGCCGGTACCACGTGGCCCGGCCGCCAGATCTTGACCAGGGGCCCGCTCACGCGGACATCTATCCTTCGTACATTCCGCTGTCCGCCGACAGCCGGGACATTGCAGCCTATGTCGAGCGGCCATTGAAGGCCCGCAAGCCAGTCGGTTACCAGCGGGAGTTTCTGGAAGACTACCGGCCAAACGTTACCAAGTACCTATCGGAATCGCTTCGCCGACAATTGCGCAGTATGGGCAAGACCGCCGAGACCGTGCAGCCGGCCGGCACCTATAGCCGTGGCATCCTGAACCGGTTGCTTATTGACCTGTCTTGGGCATCCAGTCACCTGGAAGGGAACACCTACTCCAGACTCGATACCCGGGAGTTGATCGAGCACGGAAAATCGGCTCGCGGCAAGGACGGCACCGAAACGCAGATGATCCTAAATCACAAATCCGCGATTGAGTTGCTGGTCGAGAACATCGAGTCCGTTGGGTTCGACCGGTTTACCTTGATGAACTTGCATAGCACCCTGTCGGAAAATTTGTTGCCCAATCCGGCGGATGAAGGCCGCATTCGCCGGCATATGGTCGAAATCGGCAATAGCGCCTACCGCCCTCTATCCGCTCCACAACAAATAGAAGACGCGCTGGATCTCTTGCTTACTAAAGCGCAAAAGATTGCCGATCCCTTCGAGCAATCCTTCTTCGTGATGGTGCATGTTCCCTATCTTCAGCCATTCGCGGACGTTAATAAGCGAACCTCCCGGCTGGCTGCCAATATCCCGTTGTTTCGGGCGAATCTTTGTCCTCTCACTTTTCTCGATGTCCCCGAGCAAGCCTATAGCCGCGCGATTCTAGGGGTCTACGAGTTAACGCGAGTAGAACTGCTGCGCGACCTTTTCGTTTGGGCTTACGAGCGGTCCACTCAAGAATATCTGGCCATCAAGCAAGACCTCGCGGAACCCGACCCCAACCGACTTGCGTACCGTGCCTTGATCAAGGATGCGATCCGCGAGGTAGTGAGCCAGCCAAAGCTCGATGCACAGAAGCTCATTCGCCAAGCTGTCATGAAGCGGGTCCCGAAGGCCGACCGGGAAAGCATCGAGGCGCTGATCGTAGAAGAACTGCGCCGGTTGCACGAGGGCGCACTGGCGCGTTACGGATTGCGGCCTTCGGAATTGGTGGCCTGGAAAAACAAGCAGGTAGGGCGCGGAACAAGATGAATAAATTCATGCTCAACTCGCTTCCACGCGCCGAGGGCTCGTCCCGCCCCGGTGCGTTGACCGTTTTAGGGCGCTCTGTCATAGTGCCGCGCATCGCGCTCCTGTGCGCCAGCGTGAACAGAATCCGCCATGCTCGTTGGATCGCATCTCATTTCCCCGCCATCCCCATTGCGCAGAACCCGCGTGCGGCATCCAAATCCCAAGTCATTGCATACTGAGGCGCGCGGTTTCGTTCAACCCGATTTTTCCGACGTGCTGTCGCACGCCGGATAAAACGCTATTCGTTAGATCTCACATGCCGAGCCCTGACCAACTCGAAGAAGAGGCCGCCCGAGCAACGGCCATGTTGGCTGGAAAGATCTTGGCGCGCGTGGTGCGGCACCGGGAGGGTGAAGTGCTTGTGGAGTTCCAGGACGGAACGCGCCTCTTTGTAGATCACACACAAACGAGGGTCGAACTCTCCATCACCGAAGGCGGGGAACCATGAACCTAGTCGCTGGCCTCCGCGTGGGTCAGGGGTCGTGCCTGTATAACTGCGGATCGCTCTATCTTTCTCGGACGTCGTTAGCCGGGGGCAGCTCGGCGGCTGGTTACTTTTTAGTTCCGGCGTAACGCGCTTCGAGCATAAGCCTTCACTGAAACTTCGGTGGATTCATTGATATGTTGCCGGGCTGCGGGGCCGCCAAGCGCAACTTGTTGATGTAGGCAGAGTGTTGAGATGTTCGTCTCAGGCAACCGCGACCCTATCAAAAGCTAGGCACACCGCGCGTCTTGTTGATCCTGCGTATTGCCCGTTCCGTGCAGGCAGCCGCAGGAAGCCATTACGGCTTATTACGCACCTTGGCGTAATTACGCTTATTCGCGTAATATCGCGCAATGGTCGAAACTCTTTATCAGAACTGGTACTTTCACCGGCCCGAGCTTGCTGAGCGGATCTTGTCGCTGTTGTTGGACGGGCCGGGCGATCCTGTTGCGCTGGTGGGCGATAGGCGGATCGGAAAAACTTCGCACCTCCTATACGATCTGATTCCGGCGGCGCGAAAGCGCGGCTTCTTGCCCGTCTATGCCGACATTTACCAGAACAGAGACGCTCCTCTAGCGGCTATCAACTACGCGCTTCAAGAGGCGGTTGACGATATAGAGGTGCCCTCTTCCAAGGCGGGCAAGCGCCTGAAGACCTCCGTTACAAAGATCGGAATGGCAGGCGCCACGGTGGATTTTGGCGAAGAGCCCACGCGCCGGAGGCCGGAGGACCCGCTACTGTTGGTCGACTGGCTCCTCAAGACCCTGGTTCGCTTGGCCAAGAAGCCCGTTCTCCTGGTCTTTGACGAAATACAGGAACTGGCTAGGCTCCCTGGCGGAGAAAGTTCAGTGTCGGCGGTTCGGTCCGCCATCACCAAGAGCAAGAACTACGTGCGCGTGGTGTTCACCGGCTCTTCGCAAGAGAAGCTGCTGGAACTTTTTGCGCGCTCGCGAGCCGCTTTGTACGAGGGGGCGAGCACCCTTGCCTTCCCGTATCTGGGAGAGGACTTCCTCGAATTCATCGCGCGGAAGAGCAAAGAGCGGTTCAAAAAACGAATCGCCCCCGGCGAATTAAAGCAAGCCTTTGAGCGTTTACACCATCAGCCCCGTGCATTGATCGATCTCGTCCTCTTATTCGCATCGAGCGAGGCAACATCGTTAATCGCCGCGTTGGATGACCGGGTGGAATCGCAACTTACCGGAACTCCCTACGACGTCCTATGGGCATCCATGAAACCTCTGCACAAACGTATCTGCGTACGGATCGTACGTGGCGAGGATGTCACCTCGTCGGCGGCAAGACAAGAATACGCCGTGGGTACGGGAAGGAAGGAAATTGCTCCCGGAACTGTGAGCGGCGTGTTGCGCGCCATGGTCGCTTCTCATATTCTTAGCAAGCCGGGCGGGAGCCGGGCGCGTTATCGTATCGACGACCCCTTGTTCGCGGAATGGATTCGGCGAGCAACGTCTCAACGCTAACTTGGTAGGGAACCTGGAAGCGGGGACGAGACGGCCAGCGCACCGAGGCGCTGGTTCGTGTTGCACTTATCCTTATGCTGAACACGTATCCAGTTGCGGCGGGGATTATGTGCGATATTTCTGGCACGAATGAGCAGGGTGTGGAGTTTATTTTTCCTATGGTGTTAGCGCCGCCATGACAATTGGCTTCGCCCATTCCGGTGTTTGCGACAGGTCCGCAGGCCCCAAGATTTTGCCGCGTACCATGTGAAGGACAAGATGGGGTG
>JBJXGQ010000293.1:0-5634 GCA_046160525.1 Burkholderiales bacterium | reverse complement strand
TGCCCGTGGTCGTATGCGTGCCCATCGATCAATTGGTTACCACTGCCTCGCTGACGCGCTTAGGCATTGCGCAAGCGAACAAACCGCTTCGCCTCGCCCACCTGGAGGAAGCGCTGCGCGAAGCCGTTGCGGGGAAATTGACCCGGCCACCTTCCGGTGCCGCGGCGTCTCGCACGCTTGGTCTTCGTATCCTGCTGGCGGAGGACAACGAAGTGAACGTAGAGGTGGCGCTCGCCATGCTGGAGATTTTCGGCTGTCACGTTGAGGTCGCACACGACGGTATCGCGGCGGTGAAGGCTTGGTCCAACTCCGAGTTCGATTTGGTGTTGATGGATTGCATGATGCCGGGCATGGATGGCTACAGCGCCACCCGCGAAATCCGCCTGCTGGAGTCCATTTCCGGACGCGGTCCCAAGCCCATCATCGCGGTTACCGGCAATGCCATGCCGGAGGATAAGGCGCGCTGTTTCGAGGCGGGCATGACGGATTACATGAGCAAGCCTTTCTCCCTCGAACAGCTCGAAGGGGTTCTGAAGAATATCGCCCAGCTTATTGGGGCTCCAGCTTCGCCGCCTTCACGTGCTCCCGCCAACGCTCACTCTCCCTGAGGATAAAGGCGCGGTATTCGCCTAGGGGCTGCGCCGAGAAGGTGAGTCCCGTGCTCTCCAGGGGTTCCTTGACGGCGGGATCGTTCTGGCCTTCTTGAAGGGCGCGGTGGATCTTGGCCACGATGTCCGGTGGCACACCGCGCGGGGCGGATATGCCCGCGAAAAAACTGACCTCATAGCCAGGATAACTTTCGCCGATGGTCGCGATGCCAGGCCAGCGTGGATTGCGTTTCGCTTCGGTGATGGCGATGGGTACCAGCCGCCCGTTTGCCACTTGCGCGGCGGCGCTCATGTAGTTGAAGAAAGCCAATTGGATGTGCCCGCCGATCAAGTCCGTGACGACGCTCGCGATCGCCTTGTAGGGCACACCCTCCAGAGGAATCTTGGCACTTGCCCTCAACAGATCGCCCGGAATCTGGGAGCTGGTGTCGGCGTGGCCGAAGAACACCTGCCCTGGATGCCCCTTGGTGTAGGCCACTAACTCCCCGATACTCTTGAAGGGGCTATCGCGCGACACCAGCGCCACGGATCCCCCCACACCAATCAGCGCGATGTGCTCGAAGTCCTTCATGGGATCGTAAGGCAGCTTCTTGTGGAGATAGGGCGCCGCCGCATGGGTGGAGTTGGTGCTGATCCCCAGCGTATAGCCGTCAGGCGGGGCGCTCTTCAAGGCGTCGGTGCCGATCACTCCCTGGGCGCCAGGCCGGTTCTCGATGACCACGGGGTGCTTCCAGCGCTCCTGCAAATAGATGCCTAATCTGCGCGCGATGATGTCGCTGCCACTGCCGGGCCCGAAGGGCACGATGATCTTTATGGCTTGGCTGGGATAGGACTGCGCCATGGCGCAAAGCGCAGAGACCGATAATCCGAGGGCTAGTAACCAAGTCAGTTTCTTCATTTGCCGGTGCCGTGTACGAACTACAAACCGGAATCTTACCTTGGAGCGCCCATGGAACGGCCATCGCGGGCGGATGTTTGACAACCCATGGCCGGATCGTTAGGCTCGGTCACATCTAACCCACAAGACCCCGAGGAGATTGAACATGGATGTACGCGCGGCAGTAGCGCACAAGGCGGGCGCACCGCTTTCGCTCGAAACGGTGCAACTCGATGGCCCCCGCGCTGGGGAAGTGCTGGTGGAGATTAAGGCTACCGGCATCTGCCACACAGATGAATTCACCCTGTCCGGCGCCGATCCGGAAGGGCTGTTCCCGTCCATTCTCGGGCACGAAGGGGCGGGGATCGTAGTGGACGTTGGGCCCGGGGTGAAAAGTCTGAAGAAGGGCGATCACGTCGTCCCGCTCTACGTGCCCGAATGCCGGGAGTGCGAGTACTGCATCTCGCATAAAACCAACCTTTGCCAGGCCATCCGCATTACACAAGGGCAGGGCATGATGCCCGATGGGACGAGCCGCTTCTCGCTCGGCGGCAAGAAGTTGCATCACTACATGGGGACTTCAACTTTCTCCAATTACACCGTGGTGCCGGAAATCGCCCTGGCGAAAATCCGTGAAGACGCGCCTTTCGACAAGGTCTGCTACATCGGTTGCGGTGTGACCACGGGAATCGGTGCCGTCATCAACACGGCCAAAGTGGAACCCGGTGCGAACGTTGTGATCTTTGGCTTGGGCGGCATCGGTCTGAACGTAGTGCAAGGCGCGCGCTTGGCCGGCGCCAACATGATCGTTGGCGTGGACTTGAATCCTAAGCGGCGTGCGCTCGCGGAAAAATTCGGCATGACCCACTTCGTGAACCCCAAGGACATGCCCGAGAACGAGTTGGTGCCCTATCTCGTGAACCTCACAAAGGGTGGCGCGGACTATAGCTTTGAGTGCATCGGCAACGTCAAGGTCATGCGCCAAGCGCTGGAGTGCTGCCACAAGGGATGGGGCGTATCCGTCATCATCGGTGTCGCACCCGCCGGAGCCGAGATTGCCACGCGCCCCTTCCAACTCGTTACCGGTCGCGTATGGAAAGGCACGGCCTTCGGTGGCGCCCGGGGCCGTACCGACGTGCCACGCATCGTGGATTGGTATATGGAGAAGAAGATCAATATCGACGATCTCATCACCCACAAACTCAAGTTCGAGGACATCAACAAGGGTTTCGACTTGATGCATGCTGGGGAGTCTATTCGGAGTGTCGTGGTGTTTTAAGCGGCTATGCAAAAGCTCCTGATTTACCAATCCCTCTGGGCCATGGAGCGGCGCCGTCCCGACGGGCAGGAGTGGACCTTGGACGAAAAGCTCGCCATGATCCGCGATGCCGGTTTCGATGGATGCGGCGTGCGCTTCATCGATTACGCCTTTGCGAAGGAGGTCACTTCCTTCTTGCGCGCGCATAACATGAGCTGGCAGGCGCAGTGCTACCCGAAAACCGTGGACGACTTGAAACCCACCATCGAGTACGTGAAAGAACTGGGCGCCGATCACATCAACCTGCAACCCGATGTGCGCCCCTACTCCATCGAGGAGTGCATCCCCTTCATCGAAGGCTGGCGGCGCATTGCCCACGACGCGCGCATCCCGGTGCACATCGAAACCCATCGCGACCGCATGACCACGGACTTGTTTTTCACCTTGCGCTTGCTCGATTGCTTCCCCGACCTGCGCTTGACTGGAGACATCTCTCACTACCTCTTGGGCCGCGAGTTCTGGTATCCCGTGAGCGACGAAAATCACAAACTCATGCACCGCATCCTGGACAACTGCTGGGGATTCCACGGCCGCGTGGCGAGCCGGGAGCAAATACAAATTCAAATCAGCTTCCCCACCATGAAGCATTGGGTCGGCCTGTTCATGGGCTGGTGGGAGTATGGCATCCGCTCCTGGCGCCGCCGCGCACCCAAGGATGCTACGCTCACCTTCCTGTGCGAATTGGGCCCCAAGGAATACGCCATCACTGGCGCCGATGGCTACGAACTTTCCGACCGTTGGCAAGAGGCGCTCATGATGAAAAAAATGATCCGCGATCTGTGGAGCCGGATAGAACAAGAGGGACTTGCGCTGGCAAGAGCGGTGTGACATCACTTTGCGCGATCACCACGCGCACGTGGACTATCGCAGCAGCGGCGCCGCGACGTTCGGAAACGGCTACGACGAGACGGCCGCCGCGGGTGCGCCGGCGTCTCTAGCGGACTCCGAGGCGCGCAACATCTTCGGCAGGCACGCCAGTAGCAGCAAATAGCACATCGCGCCGGCGGCCATGCTTGTGGATATCCCAAAGTAGATCGAGACAAACACCGCGACGGCTGAGCAGAGCACGCCGAAGATGCCGTTGAGCGCCCAATACCATGGCGTTTCGGCGGCATGCGTCTTTCCCACCAGCCTCATCCCGGCTGGAAAGCAGACACCGAGAAGCATCCCCACCGGGAACACCAGCGCGACAGAAAGCGTGATTTTGGCTGCCATGGACGCCGACACGTTGGCCGCCGTCAGGGCTGGGATCGTCGCCCGAAGCAAGAGAATCGCCGCCGCGATCACCACCGGATAGAGCCATATGCCCGGCCGCCGCGCCAACGGCAACCGCTCACTAAAGAAGCTTCCGACCCCGGTGCCGAGAATGATCGAGAACAACAGCACCCCAAGCGCGTAGACCGGATGGCCCAGAAAAACCGACAGGTATTGCACCAGCGCGATCTCGGTCAACATGAACCCGGCCCCTATCAGCGCGAAGTACGACGCCGCCGGCCAGAATAAGCCCGAACCGCCCCCGCCTGCCCCGCGCCGCGCCGAGAGCCATAGCGGCAACAGGATGGTCGCCAGCGCGACGACCAGCAGGCAGACGATCAGAACGGCCAGCGTGATGCTGGCAACCAGATTGCCCCAGATCGGGCCAACCTTGGCGTAGCTGGCGAGACCGATACTACGCATCGTCAGCATGTTGAAGAAGTACGGGTCGTCATCCGTCGGAGGCGAATAGTTGAGCGGAGAACGCGCGGCGGCTGCCTGCAACTCGTCCATCGTTCGCGCTTCCAGAAGACTAGCGATTAGCGTGTGGCCTACCGGTTCACCAGGGATGACCAGGGGCGTGAATTGCAAGTTGGCGGCCGACTGGCGAAGGGCCGCAATCTCGGTGGCGTCAAAGGGTTCGCGCGCAAGTAGCAACGTCGCGATCTCACCGCCTCCAATCAATGCGATATGCCGGGCTGGGTCGGGCACACCCATGCGAATAAGCGTCGCCATGGCTAAAGAAACGATGCGCCCGGCCTCGCCAAGATTGCTGGGGTTGTACCACCTGGAAACCGTGAAGATGCCGCGCGGGGAAAGGCGGGATAGAAAAATCGACCAGCCGTTGACCGTGTACAACCCGTTTTCGGAAAGCGAAAAGGCCCCCGCTCCGGTCGCGGCCCATGTGTCGATCAGCGACATCTGGATCACGTCGAATGAATCCGTGGAACGCGACAAGTAGCTGCGCGCTTCGTCGACAACCAAGCGCACGCCGGGGCGCCCGGCGAGCTTGGAGTAATCCCGGAATTCGAGGTTAAGCAGACCGACGAAGATCGGGTTGACTTCCACTCCCGTCACGTTGTGGTGCCCAAACGCCAAAGCGCTCCAGATGTCGCGCCCGCCTCCGACACCGATGACGCATTGCGGCCCCGTGGGACGCAATGCATGGACGATGTTCGTCACGTCATACTTCAGAAACTGGACATCGTCCGGGGTATCGGCACGTAGCGCCGACGTTCCCGCGTCTCCGTCGATGTTCATCGGGAAGAACCGGACAGGCGTTAACGGCGCGATTGGGCTTGGCCCCCAATAGGGAGGCTGCGCGAGAACCTCGCGACCGACCATCACCCGCGAGAACGAATTCCACCGTTCGGTCACATACGAACTCGGCGCAAGCATTTTGCCCTTGACCATGATCGGGCGGATGCCATGACTCGTCAACGAATTGGCCCCCGCCAGCGCAACTAACAATAGCGCCGCCAGCCGCAGGCGCTTGCGCGGAATCGTACCGGCATCGTCGCCGCCGAAAGCCATCGCCGCGAACAGAGCAACCGCGCCACACAAGATCACGAGGCTTG
>JBJXGQ010000292.1:0-27733 GCA_046160525.1 Burkholderiales bacterium | reverse complement strand
CGGCAAGCGAGGCCTACGGTCTGACCAGTCAGATGCGGCGCAGTGCCGTATCGATGCCGTCGAACATCGCCGAAGGTTTCATGAGGGGCGCCAAGGAATACGCCCAATTCCTGCGCATTGCGCTCGGATCGGCGGCGGAACTCGAAACCCAGATCTCCCTTGCCGCGGATCTCGGTTACTGCAACGCCGATGCCCCGCACAAGTCATGTCCTTTATTCCGCGTATTGGAGGGTTCTTCCAATCGTGCGGTTAGTACAGTTCTTCGCAGCGGTATGCGCGGAAGTCTCGTAAAAACAAGAGCTATCGGCCCTCCTCAAATATGAACCTCCGACTACACCGAGTGATCGACAAGCTCCCTTGGTTCATCGCCAAGATGCTGCGTCGTAAATTTCCAGAACCCTGGAATATGTATTGTGTGCTGAACTGGCGTCCGCTTGTAATCATGATTCCAGAGGATTGGACCGCCAACCCTGGTCTATGGCAACCTTTTTTCGAGGATCTGCGCCATGAAAGAGTTCATTTCCTACTGCTCGTGCGCGGACCGATTGAAGTCAATCCGCCAAGCTATACGGATGAACTTCGCGGCACAGCCAGCCGCCATCTGAGTGAATTCCCGCGGCACACATTCACTTACCTAGCCAACAATGAGACGCAGTGCATAATCTTCCGAAAGGCGGGCGTGCCGCATGCACTGATCAACCAAAACGGAATCGCCGACGAACGAACATTCGCTATCGAGCCCACCACCCCAAAGGACTTCGATGCCGTTTATAACGCTGTCATGCTACCGTTTAAGCGGCATCACCTCGCCGCAAAAATTCGAAGTCTGGCCTTGATTACATATCTTAAGTCAGATGATCCGGCTTACTTCGAATCGGTTGCTACGGGCCTAGCGCATGCCTCCTGGTTGAATTTCGCGAACAACCGCCCGGACATTGGCACTTTTCGGCGCCTATCCCGAGAAGACGTTGCGCGTCAGATTAATCGAGCGCGGGTCGGGCTATGCCTGTCGGCACAAGAAGGCGCGATGTTCGCTGCCGTCGAATATTTGCTTTGCGGGCTTCCCGTGGTAACTTCCGAAAGCATCGGAGGGCGTGATGCTATGTTTTCCAGTGAATACGTCGTCACCGTCGCGGACCATCCAGAGGACGTCCGTGCCGGCGTGGAGGATCTGGTTGCACGAAAGATTGACGGTGCATACATCCGCGCCCAGACACTAGATAAAATGCAGCCGCACCGAACCGCGCTGGTTGATCTGATCACGTCTCTCTCCGGACAAGACGGAATTCGTCTCGACCCGTTGGAACTTCGGTCGCGTCTCTTTCCCAGACACATCTACAAGCTGCGGCCTTTGCACCGGGTACGCCAACCACATTGATGACTGCCATTATCGCAAGCCGAAATAAATGCGATGACGTCGCCGATCTACCGCCGCGAAAGGACCGAGCACTGGAATGTAATGACCGCTCCACGCTTTAGCGTCGTACTGCCCACGCATAATCGTCCTAAGTTTCTGGCCGAAGCTGTGGCGAGCATCGCCGTCCAGACCATGCGTGACCTTGAAGTGATAGTGGTGGATGATGACTCGGTTCCTCCGGCACAGCCAAACGATGCTGGCATTAGCATTCGCTTGATCCGCCACGCCCAAGCCCAAGGCGGCGCCGCGTCGAAGAATACGGGTGCGAGCGCCGCTCGTGGCGAATTGATTGCGTTCCTCGACGATGATGATTTGTACGCCCCAACGTACCTCGAACGGGCGGCCAAGGCGCTGGACAATAACCCGGACATCGATATTGTCTTCATGGGCGTAGACTGGTTCGGCTCGCGGGCCGAGTATGGTCGCGATGCCTATGAGCGGGGCATGACGACCGTGCGCGCCATAGCAGGCGGAAGCACTGCCGCAGACGGAACTATTCTATTCGAGCAATCCAAATTGCTTGAGGCCTTGCTCCGCCTTATTCCCATGGCTTTCCAAAGGCCAGTAATGCGCCGCGCGGCCTACGAGCGGGTAGGCGCCTACCGGAAGAAGAGCCTATTATGGGATTGTGATTGGGCGTTGCGCGCCATGATGGTGTGCTCGGCTGGGTTAGTGTTGGACCCTCTATATCGGCAGCGAGTCGATGGCCAGGGCGTTTCATCACAGCCAGCGCGCACGCTCGATCACATAAGGTCCAATTCGGAGATGAAACAGCGCTTGCTAAACTCGAATCAGGATTCACCAAGCGCTGCTTTGATTAGGCGTGCAGCCGCCCAAGCCTGGTTCGACTTGGCTTACCACCAGGCGCAGCAACGAGAAACAATCGAGGCCTGGCACGCATGGATAAACAGTTTTCGTTTACGACAATCCATGGCGCACTTTCGGCTGGCGGCACGGATCGTGTTGAATTCAGTGACGGCACGTCCTCGATGACTCTTGGTCACAAGATTCGTAATGGGGCGTCCAAGGTGCTGGCCGGTTCCGTTAGCGCCCAGGTGCTTCAGCTTGCCTTCGGTATCGTTCTCGCAAGACTACTCGCGCCAGCGGACTTTGGAATGATTGCCACGATATCGATTTTCACGGGTATCGTAGGGTATATCACAGGGGCGGGAATGGGCGCCGCGCTCATTCAAGCTAAGGAAGTCCATAGCCGGGATTTTCATGCTGTGTTCACACTGCAGATTGGAATCGCTTTGTTGATCTACGGATGTTTTTTCGTATTCGCACCCGCATTCGGAAAATGGTACGCCACGCCACTGTACGCCGACCTCTTGCGTGTGTCCGCGCTAAATTTTCTCTTACGCCCCTTCGTGAACCTCCCGAATGCGAAGCTTAGCCGGGAGATGAAATACGGCATTAGCACCCTGGTGAATCTCGGAGTAATGGTGGTGACTGGTATCACCAGTATCGTGCTTGCGTACTCCGGACTGGGTGTATGGGCTTTGCTATTGGGAGGGCTGACCGGAAATATTTGCAATGCGATCGCCGCCTCGATAGCCGCAAAATGGGCGCCCCGGCTCATCTTTCGAGCAACTTCCATCCGTGGCTTGGCAACCTATGGGTTCAAAGTCTCCGCCAATGATTTCATTGGATATCTTCAGAGCCAGATGCCGGCATTTCTACTCAGCCGGTTCGCGACACAGCACGATGTGGGCATTTACAACAAGGGGGCGAGCTTAAGCAGTTCGGCCGGCCTAGCCCTTGTAGGTGCCGCATATGGCCCGCTATTCCGGGGTCTGTCTTCCATTCAAGGAAACCGCGATCAAAATCTCTACCTCTTTGGAAGAGCGCTTGCGGCGGTTACCACCTACGCGCTGCCTGTGTATATCGGCATTGCGTGGTTATCCGAGCCAATGGTTGTGCTGTTATTCGGCGAAAAATGGTCGGAGTCTGTTCCGGTAGTGCGCCTTTTGGCAAGCTTTGGAATGCTGAACATACTAATGATCGTTAGCGGTGCTGTGATACAAGCACAGAATGCCGTTGGCCGTGAGGTCATTATCCAGTTGCAAGGCTTAGCCGTGCTTACCGCCGGTATTTTCCTCGGCATGAACTGGGGTGTCGTGGGAGTCGCCGCGGCGCTGGCAGGTTTTTGGCTATTTGCGTCGTGGAGGCAAATGGTGCTTGCGCTTCACTGCGTCAATGGGAATTTCAAGTTCATTACCAGCACGCTGAAAGAGCCGTTACTACTAAACGCCGTATTGGTACTTGCGCTATCGGCCGGCGAGGGCATTAGGTCATTTTTGTACCCCACAATGTCCTTGCTCTCTTATGCACTTGGAATGATTGGCCTGGGTGGTATCGCGTACATATTGAGCTTTCTGTACCTCCCGCTTCGAACGTTGGAGTCAGAAACCACGCGATGGAAGCGGCTCTTTCGTATGGCGGTCTAACGGTATGATGAACGTGTGTGGACGCCTTCCGTGCCGGTTTATACGCATGAACAAGTGATTCGGATATGATTGATAAGACATTCAAAATGTTTTCCAAGATCATGAGCCGGTTCGCGAGTAGAGTTCTCGGCTGTATACCGTATGTCCGAGAGCTCGAAAAACAACACGTAGCGCTCAAGGCGGAGATTGCGCGGTGGAAAACTTGGCAGCTTCCGGGTCATTTCTATTCGCCAGTTCCCTCGCTTCCTGAAATTACCAGGGATGCCGGCATGATCTTTAGGAACACCTCCCCGCCGCTTTCAGAGGTGGGTCTGAACCCAAACCGGCAGCACGAGTTACTTAACTTGTTCGCCACCTATCATCACCAGTTACCTGACCAATGGAATCGTGAAGGGCACGCGAGATATTGCTATCACAATGAGTACTATTCCTGGGCTGACGGCATTGTCTTGTTCTGCATGCTTCGCCATATTTCTCCAAGGCGATTGGTAGAGATAGGATCGGGGTATTCATCCGCCGTCGTACTAGACACCGACGAAAAATTTCTCGGCATGTCTCTCCAAAGTACATTTATCGACCCCTATCCGGAGCGCCTTCTCGGCCTATTGAGAAATGACGACAAATCCCGAGTCCGGCTGATTGAACAGCGCGTGCAAGACGTCGGTGTGGAAGTTTTCACCGATCTGCAAGCAGGGGACATCTTGCTCGTGGATAGTAGCCATGTTTCCAAGACCGGCAGCGACGTAAATAGAACTTACTTTGAAATACTCCCGGCGCTGGCGCCAGGCGTGTACATTCATTTCCATGACATCTTCTACCCCTTCGAGTATCCAGAGGGATGGGTGCGGGAGGGAGTCGCCTGGAATGAAGCTTATTTATTACATGCATTCATGCAATACAACAATGCATTTTCGATTCAGTTTTTCACTTCGTATCTGATTCACAGCCAACCTAGATTATTCGCTTCGTGCCTTCCTCTGGCAATGAACAGCGAGCGGAGCAATCCGGGGATCCGAGATTCACCGGGATCGAGTCTTTGGTTACGCCGAAATTGAGCGGTGTTCTAGTAACCGGCATGATGGTGCCGGGCCGGGCCAAAAATGCACTCTCTTAGCCCAACAGTTTCCGTGGTAATGCCGTGCTACAACGTAGCGCAATTCTTGCTGCGGAGTATCGGCAGTCTATTAGCACAGACGTATTCCGGCTGGGAACTCATCGCCATTGACGATGGATCTTCCGATGGGACCGCCGCCACATTGCGCAGGATGGGACATCCGCGTATCTCGGTACTAGAGCAAAGACATGCAGGTGCCAGCGCGGCACGCAATCGTGGAATTGAAGTGGCAAAGGGGAAGTTTCTGGCGTTCCTCGACGCCGATGATGAGTGGCACCCGGAGTTTCTCGAAAGAATGACCCACGCCCTATTAGCCGATTCGAATGCGATTCTCGCCTATTGCGGCTGGCAGAACGTCGGCCTCCCGGGCGCAAGAGGGGCGCCATTTATCCCGCAGGAGCACCAGGGTGATGAACGGTTGCGCTGGTTGGTGGGGGGCTGTCGTTGGCCAATTCACGCCGCGCTCACGCGCACCGGCGCCGTGCGCGCGGCAGGCGGATTTCCGCTGGGCCAGACAAATGCGGAGGATTTCTCGCTTTGGTTGCGAGTGGCCACTTGCGGGCCGATCGTTCGCGTTCCTTTGGTGTTAGCGTACTACCACTTCCACGATCATCCGCAAGCATCCAGCAACCGCGCCCAGGCTTCGGTTCAAATGTGGCGCACCCAATGCCGGTTTTTAGAAGAGTGCCCAGAAATTGCCAGGACGCTAGGACGCCGTAGCGCCCGGCATCTCACATATGGCCAACTCGCCGATCGGGGGCTAGAGGCACATTGGCGGAGGGATTTTGAGACAAGTCGCGTGATTTTCGCGCAATTGGTTGCCAAGAGGTACCTCCCTCCGCGAACGTGGAGCGCCGTCGCTGCGCTCTTGATGCCTTCGGCGCTGCGCGACTGGTGGCTGGCAGACGATATGCGAACGCCTGAACCATGAATTCTTCACTACCCGCAGCGACAGTGGCCGCGTCTCCAGATGAGGGAAGGCGGGTGCCGGTCCTCATGTACCACCGCATCGGCAGCGCCCAGGGGGACTGGGAGCGGCGCTTTTGCATCTCGCCTTCGCAATTTTGCGCGCATATGGACGCACTGTCGCATCACGGCTGGCAACCGTGCTCGCTAAGAACATTCGTTACCTGGATCCGCGGCGAATGTACAGTTCCCGAACGTACTGTATTGATCACCTTCGATGATGGCTATCTGGGCTTATACGAGCATGCGCTACCCATCCTCGGGGCACGCGGCTGGCCCTTCGTGCTGTTCGTGGTACCCGCGCTGGTTGGCAAGCACGATCTGTGGAGCGCGAATGAAAATCCGTCCGGAAGGACATATCCGTTGCTCGGCTGGAACCACCTCCGCGAAATGCAAACCCACCACGCAAGTATGGGATCGCACTCATTGAACCATGCCAACCTCACGGCGCTTGGGGATACCGAACTCTCGAACGAGCTCACTGTATCTCGCGCCCAACTAGAGGATAGACTCGGCGCGCCGATCACGGAACTCGCCTATCCTTATGGTCTGCATGACGAGCGTGTCGTCCAAGCCGCTCGCTTAGCCGGGTACGCTACGGCGTTCTCGGTACGTTCCGGATTCAACGGCAAAGATTCTGATCGTATGCGAATCAGGCGGCTGGACGTGTTTGGCACGGATAGCGCATCTGCGTTGATCCGCAAACTCAAGCTTGGCAGCAACGATGGGGGCCTCACGAATTTCCTCCGCTATTACGCAAGTCGCGCCGCCGCCCGCATTGGCATCGGAAGCATATGATTTGCGATAAGGTGCATGGCTCGTTTTCGCCTTGGATTACCGTGGCGATTTGCACTCATAATCGCCGAGATCAACTCGCACTTACCCTGGCCGCCCTTCAAGCGCTGGAGGCACCAGTATGTGATTGGGAAGTACTAGTCATAGACAACGCAAGTAGCGATGGCACCGCTAGCTTTCTTGCAGGCTATGATTGGCGTTCTCGCGCACCACTGCGTTTTTTGCGAGAAGAGCGGCTCGGCGTAGCCTTCGCACGTAATCGCGCTGTACAGGAAGGCCGTGGCGAGTATGTGTTGTTCCTGGATGATGACGAAACGCCGGACGCCAAGTGGTTGGTGGCATTTGCACAAGCATTGTTTGATGGTGAGCCTGATGCCGCTGGTGGGCGCATAGAGGTTTTATTCTTCGGAGCGGAAAAACCACAATGGCTAACGGACGAGCTACTTGGTTTTCTGGGGAAATTGGATCATGGCCCACTGCCCATTCGCCTAACTTGTGAAAGCCAAAAAATATTCACGGGCAATGCGGCGTTCCGGCGCTCGGCGGTGTTAGCCCTCGGATTATTCGACACAACGCTAGGGCGGCGCGGCCGGGTCAATTCGGGTGGCGAAGATGTTGACCTGTTTGTGCGCCTGCTGCGCGCAGGCCGCAACGTGCTCTGGGTGCCGAATGCAGTTATATATCACCGGATCGAGGCACCAAAGTTACGGCGCCGCTATTTCTTGGAATTGCATTACCGCCAGGGGCGCATGCAGGGCCACCGTGCCCGGGGAAGCGCGGCCCGAATACCGCCTCTATACCTGCTACCACAGCTATCACGCTCAATCGTAGCTGCTGTAGCCCAAAGATGGCGGCAAGGCTATCACTCGGCATTGCGTAAGGACATGAATGTCGCTTATTTTGCCGGCTTCATCGCGGGCTGGGCTGCGGGCGATGACTCCGCGGCGTGATCTAGACCGGCACACTGGAATGACCGCCATAACCGATTCCGGAACGGACGAGCCGAGCGCAAAGCGCATGCCGGCTCGGATATCCTTGATTGCTACCGTGCGCAACGAGCGAGCGACGATTTCTTCGTTTGTCGATTCTCTTCTCTCACAGAACCGGGCACCGGATGAAATCGTCATCGTGGATGGTGCCAGTACGGACGGCACTTTGGAATGCCTGGAGGACTACGCGCGAAAAGGCCGTATTCGCGTAATCTCACGGGCTTGCAACATCGCGCAAGGCCGGAACATCGGTATACGGGCGGCAACCGGAGAACTGATCGCGGTCACGGATGCCGGGTGTCGCGTGGATCCAGACTGGCTGCGTTACATCGAGCTGTGTTTTGAGTCGGGTCAATCGCCCGACGTCGTGGCGGGTAACTTTCGATTCGACATGACGACATCTTTCGAACGGGCGGTGGCGTTGGCCACCTTTTCTCCAACACGGGAAACGAGCGACACGGCTATCTACTTCCCATCAAGCCGCTCGGTCGCGTTTCGCAAAATGGCATGGGAAGCAGCGAGGGGATATCCCGAATGGCTGTATGCGGCAGAGGACACACTATTCAATGTGCGATTGCGCCAATTGGGCTTTCGTTTCGCATTCGCTCGTGACGCGGTGGTCCACTGGCGTCCCCGTGAGAATTGGAGCGCCTTGGCGAAACAACGCTTTAACTTCGCCCGCGGTAATAGCAGGGTGGGATTGTTCACGGCGGGATACTTGATAAATCTGCGCAATCATGCGCTCATCGGCATGCTATTTTTGGGCGGATTGTTTTATTTACCGGTCTTTGCCGGTGCAGCACTCGCGGCAGGATGGCATGTAAGAAATAACCTTTGGCCACAAGCAAAACGCACTCGCGACGAATCTGGCAATCCTAGGAATTTCTGGAAAGTTTTGCTAGTAATGGAATTTGTCCGGCTAGTGAATCTCGCCGGATTCGTGGCCGGCCGGTGGGATAGATTTCGCGACTTGCGCTACGCAATTCGCCAAGTGGAATGGATGGGTGTGGAAACTCTTGATGACTTGCCCCCGCTATAGCACCCCATGGAATCCCTATTTTCCGTGGATGTGGCACTCACAGCGTTGCACGCCGTACTAGCGATTTCGGGAGCGCTCACGCTTCTATTATTGGCGCGCTCTATCATTCATTTCTCTCAAACCGGCCCTAAATTGCCTTCGACGGTTCTACGGCAGTTTCGAGCATATGCTGTATTTGCCATGGGGCGGCTGCTCCTCTGGGCCTTCCTTCTAACCGCGGGGATGGCTTCCGCCGGGGTGCTGATCTTTCGCGTCGTCACTGTGGTGGCCGGCATTCCCTTCGGTTTCGCCAACGCACTCGCCGCAGGATTCGTAGGCGTGCTATTGGTGACCGGTGTACAGTTTTGCCGCCACTTACTTTATCTGCCGGCGAGCATCGCCACCTCATACGGTTGGCGAAAAAGCCGGCTGTATTTGCTTTGGAAGCACTTATCCCCAAGCCGGCTGATCGTCGTGGAAGGTTTAGTTTGCGGTACCGTGGCAATTCTGTTCGGTACCGCCGCGGTGATGTCAGCGCATCGCGGTCATGCCGCCATAGCGCTCGCCGCGAGTTTGCTGGTATTAGCCGCGCTAGCGGTCTTTCGGTTATTGCGCCGCCCGCGCGAACCTCAGCCTGTCAAATCGCAGGCTCACGACCGGCTCAATGTTCTAATGATCGGGTGCGACACCTTGCGCGCCGACCGCCTGAGCCATATGGGTTATCACCGACCCCTCACGCCCTTCATTGATGCGCTGGCGCGACGCGGGACTTCCTTTGCATCGTGTTATGTGCCATGTGCGCGCACCGCGCCTAGCCTCCTCTCGATACTTACCGGAACCTGGCCCCATATACATGGAGTACGAGACAATTTCGTATCCGATGACGAAACTCGGTTAACGGTACCAGCGCTACCCGAACTATTAAGGCAACGCGGATACCGAACCGGCGCGGTGAGCGACTGGTGTGGCGGAGACTTAGGTAAGTTCTCGCTTGGATTTGAAGACCTAGACCTGCCGAGCGACCAGTGGAACTTGCGCTATTTCATCCGCCAAGGCCCCAAAGACCTGCGCCTGTTTCTCACGCTGTTCACCAACAATCGCTTTGGCAAACGCTTTTTGCCGGAACTGTACTACCTGGCTGGCATTCCCATGACAAGGAAAATCGGCCGAGATGCCCGCCGGATGCTCGGGCGCTACGCGGCAAGTTCGTCACCTTTCTTCCTCAATGTGTTCATGTCCACCGCGCACCCTCCGTTCGGTTCGGAATGGCCATATCACCGTTTTTTTTCCGATCCTGATTACCGTGGCGAATCGAAATTCGCGATGGAGAGACTAACGGATCCATGGGAAATCATTAAACGGCAAGGCGAACCGCGCGAGGAGTTCGATCTGGCGCAGATTATTGACTTGTACGATGGATGCGTGCGCAACTTCGACGACGAAGTCGCGCGCATCGTCCAATATCTTCGCGCGTGCGATTTGGAGAAGAACACCATAATCGTTGTCTACAGCGATCACGGCATGGAGTTCTTCGAACGCGGCACGTGGGGACAGGGAAACAGCGTGCTCACGGAAGCCAGCGGTAAGATTCCCCTAGTATTGGCCGATCCCAGATATACAAAGGGGCACATTTGCCAAAATGTCGTGCGCTCCGTGGATCTCGCGCCGACAATCCTCGATCTGCTCGGAGTTCCCATTCCCCCCAGCATGAATGGCGTCTCTTTACGCCCCTACCTGGAGCAAACGAATGACATGAATCTTACGGCTTACAATGAAACGGGACTATGGCTCACAGAAATGCCAGGAATGGTGGCAGGTCACCTGCGCTATCCTGGCTTACTGGACATGCTCGACGTTCCGAGTATGGCCAGCGGTACTTTAGCCATCAAACCCGAGTTCATTCCCGCGATTATTGCCGCGAAGGACCGCATGATTCGGCAAGGAAATTGGAAGCTGGTTTATCAGCCTACTAGCAACGGGCCTTTAATTTCGCTGTACAACGTCCTTACTGACAAGGACTGCGAGTTTGACGTGCTTGCTGAGCACCCTGCTATTTCAGATCTACTTCTAACTCATTTACGTGAGTACGATGCCAATTTCATAGGAATCACAAAATAGCCTGCACAATGCTGGAGAGGAATTGGTAACTATTTGAGATTAGAGCAGGACTCCGCTCGAGTTCACTGCAATATCGGTTAACCCTAGACCAATGTTCTATTACGCCGAGATGACGTCTGACGATGCCCTCTAATCCTTTAGTAAGTATTATTATCCCCACTTACAATCAACCTCAGATGCTTGTCGAAGCAGTCAGATCGGCTCTCGCACAAACATATACCAACCGGGAAATCATCGTGGTTGATGATGGATCAACCGACGACACTGCCGCCAAAGTCGCGCCATTTATCGAGAAAGGGGAAATTCGCTACATTTACCAGCAAAACAAACGACAAGCCGCCGCGCGCAATGCTGGAATAAGAGCCGCCGCAGGATCCATACTGGCTTTTCTTGATCATGATGATCTCTGGTCACCATTCAAACTTGAACGGCAAGTTCCTCTCTTTGAAAACGACCGTGTAGGATTGGTCTACTCCCGTGCCGTAGAGATCAGCACGAAGGGAGACGTACTATATGAAAAGGGAGAGGAGAGTATGTGCCGGGGCATGATCTTTGAAAGGTTGCTGTTCAATCACTTCATTACTAATTCCTCGGTGATCGTGAGGCGTTCCTGCCTAAGTAAAACTGGATTATTTCGCGAGGATCTGTTCGGCGTAGATGACATCCATCTTTGGTTGAGACTTTGTTACCACTATGAGGTTGACTTTGTCCCTGAAATTCTAGTCTCGTGCAGAAGCCATGAATCCAACATGAAAAGGGACCCAAATATTATCCCGGAAAAAAGATTCCTTGCTCTTATAGATATATTCCGACAATTCGAATTGGATCGAACGATGCCGGTGCGCTGGCGGTCGCTTAACGCAGACCATCAATTTTTCCTGGGATACCGAGAAAGAGAAAAAGACAAGATCAAGGCCCTCGCCTGCTTCTTGCGAGCAATGAAGTATGAGCTTCATTGGATGCATGTCATCGCTATTCTCAAGCTATTTCTTCCCGGATACTCCCGGCTGGCAAGGAAGTTGAACGGGAAGACCAGATCAATATAGCTACTTTATTCTTCAATCATTACTCTCTCGGAAACGTATATGTCACATCCTGCTCAGCGAGATTTCATACAAATAATCGCCAAACATTTGCCGGAGTTCTTTATTGCATGCAACGCATTGGAGGTTGGTTCCTTGAATATAAACGGGAGTGTACGAGACTTCTTTCGCAGCTGTGACTACGTTGGAATTGATGTGGCACCAGGACGCGATGTGGATCTCGTCTGTGAGGGGCAAAATTTCGGCGGCCCCGATAATCACTTCAAACACGTACTTTCTTGCGAAGCAATGGAACACAATCCTCATTGGCGCGAAACGTTTTTAAATATGATTAGAGTTTGTGCGCCTGGCGGACTTGTCACTATGACGTGCGCAACAACTGGACGCTTAGAGCATGGAACAACGCGCACGACACCAAGAGATTCTCCACTGACACTTTCTTTAGGCTGGGACTACTATGCAAATCGTACGAAGAACGATTTTTTAGAACTTCCGAGATTTCGTTCAAAGTTCTCAGCCTACAAGTTCTGGATAAATTGGCGGTCTTTCGATCTTTACTTTTGTGGGTTGAAGACGTCGGAGATCCCAAACAAAGAATCTGAAATACGCTGGTACGAGATGGTCGTCGCCGTGGATCAATACACTAGGCAAGCAAATGCCCTCAAAATTTGTCGTTATCGCGCGTTCTCGGCGAAAATCGGGGGAGATCCGTGGTTTTCGGCGATGCGGAAGCTCGCAAAGCTTCTGGATTATGTTCACAGCTCGAACTGAAAGGCGTGATCAGATGATGACGTTCGAACAGGTAACATCGTAGAGCATTATTCAGTGCGAATTTCATTGGGTAGACTGAACCCACAAATACTTAGGCGTAATCAAGAAAGGGCGCCTCAGTCTTCGGGAAATTCAATTATATTGAGCGTGTTCTGGCCACCACGTGGGCCCATGAAAATGACTCGATTACACGCTTAAGCGCCGCATCCCCCATGGACCGAGCTCGTGCCGTATCCGAAAGTAACCCTGCAACGGCATGCGCCACGTCCTCGACGGAATTCCCGTTGACTTGTAACCCGGTTATTCCGTCTACCACCGCCGCCGTTGTGCCACCATCGCGCCCTGCCACCACGGGTTTTCCACAAGCGGCCGCCTCGAGAAACACCATCCCAAAACCCTCGTTATCTCCCTCTATATCTCGGTTAGGCATCGCGAAAAGCTCCGCCGCGTTGAGCCATCGCGGAAGATCATCCGGCGGCACATGCCCAAGTAGGTGGACTCGGTCCGCCACTTGGCACTCTGCCACAACATCACGCAGGTAATTTTCATCCTCGCCGATTCCAATGATCGCGAGCCTCACGCGGATACCCCGCTTTGTAACCAATGGTAGGGCGCGTATCAATTGATCAAAACCCTTCCGGCGGCTAAGACGGCCAACCGACACGACAAGGTGCTCGCCCTCCTTCAGGCCGATTAATTCCTGCAGGTCCCAGAACGGTAGCCCAGGCCGAAAGCGCGCTGTGTCCACACCAGGGTGGATTATCGTAATCCGCTCGTGAGATACCCCCAGCTTGCGCAGTTCATCGTAAGTAAATTGGCTATTAGCGATTATCTTGTGTGCGTGCAAGTAAACCCATCGCATTATGCGCAATTTGGTAGGCTGCCGCCATGTGGTGATCTCCTCACCATGAGCGTACACAACACACGGCAGACGCGTTATCCGCGCCACCAGCAATGCGACAAGTCCTTCAGGTAGCACACGGCCAGCGTGAATCGCCTCGAAGCGCTGCCCCAGGGCCAGAACCAGGCTCTTGAGGCATAACTTCACATACATCGCGAGCGACTCGGGCTTGAGCCACGAGTTGCGCTCCAACTTAAGCCGGTGAATAGTGTTTGGATGATCCTTGTCATGCTCGGCGGAGCCTGGCACGAGCCGCGTCACCACGTGAAGCTCCCGGCCGCCAAGACGCCGGTAAACCTCATCGAACCACACCGCAGTGCCTCCTTTCGTCGGCAAATACAGTTCGGTGATGACGAGTAGCCTCTTACTCCCAGCCATTCAGGTAAATCCGCCCGATGCCCTCACTTGAGGGTGAGCCGTAAAGAACGCCATTCGCTCAGCGACCGCGTTAGATGCGGATGTAACCCGCATGCTGGATAGCTTTTCTGAGCTCGTACGGTGTATTGAAACTCCCCGTCCGCTACCGAAAGCCAATAACTGCGGCGTTCCCTATTGGCCACCGCACCCTTGGCGCGGTTTAACGCTACGATGCCGGGACAGAAGTGATTTATGCCAATCTCGCAATTAGGCATTTGATAAATGTCGTAGGTTGGCCCCTTACCTTTGAAACTTGGATTGAACTGGCCCCAGCAGAACTTCGGTAACTTGGTGATCTCCAATGCAGTTGGCTTATACTGGGTCCCGTCCGCGAACGCGGCTTGCGCGCCAAGCAACGACATATACACCGCGAAACGGCAAATCCAGCTAACGAATCCATAGCATGGATAAGACAAAACTTTCCCAAACGATAATGCCCAAACGGAAATCATGTGTTTCTCCTTAGATCAATTTCGAAGCGCGCTCGCTCCGATTTGAACAACATCTCTTATGGACTTGAGGCCCGGATTATCCGTGACCAATGGCATCGCGGCTTGAAAGGCTTCGAGGCGGCGCCCTCGCTTAAGCATTGCGTACGCTAAGTCCAGCCTAGCCCGGCGTAAGCAACCCCGTAGCCCGCGGATCACGGGTAACGGCGCGGATTGCAACGTTCGCATCAATGGCTGCAAAGCATCCACCGTTTCGCGCTGCGCTCTTATTGGGTCGCTACGCGTCGCACCTTGCTCATGTATCAAATAGACCGCCATGGGCCTGCATACCACACCCGCCCGGCGGCTGCGCGCACACAAGCGGATCAAGAGATTCACATCCTCGCAGACCGCGCGTCCCACCGGATATCCGCCTAAATACATGAACGTCTCGCGCGGTAATGTAAGTGTGTGGGTATCGCCAAAATGATGCTCGATGAATGACTCGAAATCCGGAACCGTCATGCTGATTTCTCGCCGCCCGGCAGCACGTTCCAATAGATCGCGGCCTGCCGCACAACGCTCCATCGATCGGCCAATAAGCATTCCGTTAGGCCGCCGGTACTCGTAATCGCCCGTCAAGAAATCAACTCCAGGATCTCGCGCGATCCACTCGGCATGCCATCGCAAGCGCTCAGGCAGGTACCAATCGTCGGCGTCAAGAAACGCAAGCCAATCGCCCGAAGCAGCCCGCGCACCGCAATTGCGTGCCGCCGACACTCCTTGATTCGCTTGGTGCAGATACATCACCCGGTCACCGTACGCACGCACCTGCGCTTGCGTGTCGTCCACCGACCCATCATCCACGACAATGATTTCACATGCCGGCCATGATTGCTCGAGCACGGAATCCAGTGCACGACGGATCGTTTTCGCTCCATTGAACACTGGTACGATAACGGAGAACCGCGGCGCTGTCGTCATTGGGCGCGCAAGATCCCTCGGTCCTGGTTCCTCATATCTATCTCTTGCATCACTCAGCGTGAGTTAGTCTAGGGTACCGTCGAAAGTACGGCTCAATAAACTCAGATAAAGACGTTCGAGCTTGCGCACGGGCGCAGTGGTATATCGCTGCTCAACCCGCTCACGAGCGCACCGCCCTAGCTGCTGCCTAAGTTCCACCGATTCGGCCAGCTCTCGGGCACGCTGAACTAATCCGCCAAGATCGTCGCGATCGATAAGGAAGCCGTTCTTCCCATCAACCAACATCTCGGGCGTTCCACCATCCCTGGTGGCGATTAAAGGCCGGGACGCCGCACCAGATTCCAGGTTAACCAACGCGAAGGGTTCCCCCCAGCGCGAGGGCGCCACCACGACGTCAACGGATTTATACAAGCTGGCGACGTCTGTACGGTAGCCAAGATAAGAAATGCGTTTGTCGCCAGCAATCTCCGCCTGTAACCGGGTCTCGGTATAGGAACCAGGAAACTTCACCGGATCCCGGCATTCACCGGCAATTAGAAAACGCAAGTGCTCTCCCGGGAGTAATTTCGCCATTTGAATGAATAAATCCACCCCTTTGATATCCCGAATCTGCCCAAGAAATGCAAATACTACCTGCTCTGGTTTTAGGCCAAGCTCCGCCCGTATTTCGGTTGCCTGGTCGAAGCGGTCAAGAATCATGGAATTGGGAATCACCACTTTTGGAACCGAAGGCGGGCCGGAATTGTCCGCCACCCACTGGGAAACCGCGGCAATGGCTGATGAAAACCGGACATAGGGGCCAGACTCCCGCGCGGATAGATGATAGTGCGTGACGATTGGGATACCCATTAGGCGTGCCGCAGGCGCCTCCGCAGCGCGCCAGAAGTTGTTGTTCATATCAAGTAGATCTATTCGTTCCCGCCGCAGGCGCCAACCCATTCGTGCAATATCCCCGGCATGCGATATGAGGCCTCGTGGCTCATGTGCCCTGCCCCAGATAACGTAACGAAGGTTGAGCCGGTCTAAGCGGTCAATAATGGGCCCCTCTTCTGGAAGTAATACGACCGGATCAAAGCGATCTCTGTTTATCGTTTCAAGTGTCGTAAATGCGACCCTACTCGCCCCTCCCCAGTCCGCCGATGCGCCTACCAGAAAGCCAATTCTTGGGCGTTCAATTCGTTTGGCAATTCTCAACTTGCTTTCCCTTGTAAGTAATTCAGCGCTGAAGCGGCTTCGATTGAGTTTGTTATGCTGTTTCGATAATTGCCATTACCAATCGGAATAGGCATGCCGCCAAGAAATGCTCATGCCAACTTATAGCCCATGTTGCGCGCTACCGCCCCAACCAGAGGCAAAATGCGCTCGATACAGGCAGAATTCTTCTGATCCTTCCATTTGTCGATCTGGATGGCCGAAAATGCGTTATACGGCGTTCCAAGCACGTTGTAGCAGTGCGTTTCCTGGTGCGGCCCAAACCGCAATCCCAGCGCATCGAATACGGCGCGAAAGCTGCCGACCGGATCACGCACCAAGTCCTCGTAGAATATCTCGGTCCATTGGCCCGCTGGGATCGCAGCACGCGCAGAGAGGATTGCCTCGTTCATTGCCATGTATTGCGCGGCACAGACATTTTCGATAGGACTCTCCAAGAAGTCTCTCCAGCCATCGAATAGGAAGAAGCACCAACGGCGGTAAGCACCACCACTAATACGTACTTCGGCGGGGAGGGTGTCGGACCAAGTCGCGAACTCGCTGGACCGGCCCCAACCTTCAATCAAGGAATGGATATTATCCCCGGGACTGCGCTTCACGTAGACAAAGCGGGCATCCGGGAACAAGGCGTGTAGATAAGGAACACACAGGCCATTTTGGTTATTCTTGTCAACAAAGCACCGCGCCCCAAGCCGGGAATAGAAATAACGTTCTACCCGGTCACGGTCAAGCGGCGATGCGTCGGCGGCCGTCAATGCATGCGTGGCCCAGCTCTTTGCAGCCGGCGGGTGCAGTTCGCTCCAAAAATCGTGTGTTTCTCGCTGTAGTGAACCAAGTTCACTCGCTTCTGACAGAGTCTTGTAAACCACCGTCGTCCCAGACCGGCTACAACCAATTACGAATACCGGGGCAGCTAGGCGCGGCTTTCGCATATCCCACCATAGTTCTCTCCCGGCCCACTGGGCGCGGCGAAAGTAGTGCCTCAAGTTCTTGTCTACCTTCATCCAGAACCTGGCCGAGGGGCTTGTTCTACTCATAGGACTTTCGATTACCATGTGCCACACATTCACTCAAACAAAACCATGATTAATACAGTCGGGATTTGCGGCTGGATAAACCCAACTGAACCCTCTTCCATTCCACCCCAAGCACTACTTCCCATGACCTGTGGGAGCCAAGCCGTGGCTCCGCCAGTCGCGCTCTCCAATCAAGGCTGGATCACTGCCTATGGCTGCAAACCAAATCAATGGACTCATGGGCAATTCGATGATGTCTACGTTCTTATCAAGGGAAATGTGCGATACCACCGGGCGCCTCAGCCCCCGGCCGCATCCGGCCAGCCACTAAAAACCGCTGACGCGGTCGCCGCCAGCTTTCGCGAGCATGGCGCCCGGGCCGTCGAGCAATTACTAGGCCCTTTTGCGCTGGTATTGTTCGACAGGAGAAAGCGCCGTGTCCTGCTTGCAATCGACCGCTCAGGGATCGAGCGGCTTTGTTTCTCCATCGCCGGCCCGGTCCTCGTTTTTGGAACGAGCGCGCTTTCCGTCTGCGACCACCCCCTAATCGGGCGCACTATTGACCAGCAAGCAATTTTCAATTATCTCTTCTGCCATATGGTTCCAAGCCCCGGAACCATCTTCTCCAAAGTGCAGAAACTTGAGCCGGCACAAGTACTGCAATTCGACGGTATTAGTGAACGCCGAAGCTACTACTGGAAAATGAGTTACGCGGCAGCCGCGGCTGGAAGTACCGGACCTACCAAGTCGCAACTTATCGCTTCGCTGCGAGAATCTGTTCATCGTTCCGCGCAGGATGGTTCAACCGGAGCGTTCCTCTCGGGCGGAACCGATAGCTCGACAGTAGCGGGATTATTAAAAGGAACCCTAGCAGCGCCTCCTAAAACATTTTCCATGGGATTTGCCGCTGAAGGCTTCGATGAAATGGAGTATGCCCGAATCGCATCGAAACACTTTGGCACCGAACCTCACGAATACTACGTCACTCCTCAGGATGTGGTGCAAGCGATCCCTCTTATTGCCGCGGCCTACGATGAGCCGTTTGGCAACGCGTCGGCCGTGCCCACCTACTTCTGCGCCAAGCTTGCCAAGGACCATGGTATGGATGCCCTCCTAGCGGGAGATGGAGGCGACGAAATTTTCGGTGGTAATGCCCGGTATGCCAAGCAGATGATCTTTGAGCCATACCGGGCACTGCCACGAGGGCTAAGAACCGTTCTCGAGAGCGTTACATTACCCATGCCTTTTCCCGCCTTCCTGGTTCCCTTACGGAAGCTGCAAAGCTACATTAAACAGGCGAAGGTGCCCCTGCCGGACCGTCTCGAAACTTACAACTTCATGCAAGGCTCACTATGTGCCGAGGTGCTTAACCCGGATTATCTTCATGCCATTGATCCTTTAACACCTCTGAAATTGATGCGCCAATCCTATGAGAGCACGGCATCGCTACACCCCGTGGACCGAATGATGCACATGGATCTGAAATTCGTACTGGCGGACAATGATCTGCGCAAGGTTAGCCGAATGTGCGAAGTGGCGGGCATCGATGTTCGTTTCCCTTTCTTAGATGAAGGCGTGGTCGAACTTTCTGGAAACCTGGCGCCCAGGCAAAAAGTTAAGGGCGGCCAGCTAAGGGTTTTCTTCAAGCAAGCACTAAACGACTTCTTGCCGCGAGAAATCTTGCACAAAACAAAGCACGGGTTTGGGCTTCCCTTTGGATTATGGCTGAATACAGATGCGGGACTACAAGCCTTGGTCACTGAAAGTTTGTCGGGTTTAGCCCGGCGCCGCATCGTCAATGAGGCCTACTTGGACGTCATTATCAAACAACACAAAAATATCCATCCCACTTATTATGGGGTTTTGATTTGGGTCCTCGTCCAATTGGAACTATGGCTTCAGCGACATTCGGGCAAGTAAAGACGGCTCTAGTTACAACTGCCGCAACGCCGGGGACAGACTAGGACCCCGCAAGTAACCGCCTCCGGGGCGCACCTCCTTCAACGCGGTCGCTACCTGGCATTGCATTGGGCTGAGCGAGGCCTTTCTCAAGAATTTTGGCCGACACCACAACGATAAGAATCAAATTGTAGTAGTAATCGAAGTAAGCCATACCTAGAAACATTCCCGCGGCGGCGTATGCCACCATGCTCACTTGAACCATTCGGCAGAGCTCGGACATCCACCGCATATCCTCCAGCTTCTCCGCGGCCTTACGCGTTCGGTTCGCACCAAACCAAACGAACAGGCCAAGCGCGAGGAATAAGGCCAAACCCACGAAACCGTGCTCGCCCAGGATTTCGAAGTAAATACTATGTGCGTCGTGAACCAGTGTCGTATCGGGACCATAGAGCTCGAATGATTCGGGCTGAAATGCCTCAAATCCCCCGCCGAAAGGCTGCGCCTTCGCCATGTTAAAAGCCATCCACCATGAATTGATCCGTCCCAATGCTGACCGATCCTCGTCGTAGGTTTGTATCGTTGACATCCTTTCGTACCAGGCCGCCGGCATGACCTGCGCGATGAGGAACACCGATATGCCAATCAAAATGACCGTGCGAAATTTTTGGCGGCTTCTCCATATGAACACAATCCCCATCGCCCCAAGCCCCAACAACGCTCCGCGCGATTGGGTGCCAATTGCCGCGATGGCTGTCAAAACGCATGCCGCCATGAATCCCATACGCAACGATCTAACGGGAAAGTAGCGCGCGGTGTAATAGAGCAGCGGGACAGTCATCGCCAAGGCCAGGCCAATCTCGTTGTTGCCATCGATGAAAGTTCCGGGAGGGCCTTGAACACGATGGACTCCGCCATGAAGTATGGTAAATATCCCCCCCTTCACCCCGTAGAAGCCAATCGATACTGCGATCACGAAAACCAACCACTGCAATCGCTCTTTCGTGGTAATTAGCATCATCCCGACAAATATCATGGTCTGAATTTTCATGACCTTTTCCCACTGCGTCCAAGCGAGGTCCCCATACATCGCGAACAACGTGGTGACGGTCATCCACAGAACCAGCATGAATAACGTTACGGATTCACGCGTCCAGGGTATTTTCTTTTCTTCCTTCGTAAATGCCAAGGCAATTAGCGTAGTGACGGCCACAATATAGGCAAAGGGCATGGTCATGCTAAAGCCCCACGCCATCCTATGCGGATTCATGAACCCTAGCCAGCTCCAAACGATGATGCCTATCCAAGGCCGCTTGAGAATGAAGGGAAGCGAACCAAAAACCGCCAATGTAACCGCGATATCTCTCACGCCACGAACTCCTCACGCCACGCATCGGGCTTTACGTGACTTACGACATAACGAAATTTTCCTGACCTTTCCGCGGGTATGTTGATCACAGTATTCACGACGATATCCACCGAGGCTCCCAACCGCGCCTTCATCCCAGTCATGATGATCTGCCGGGTATCCGCTCCGAATCCTTCGCCCGGAACAACATGAACCGTGGTGCGATCAAGAGATTCTTGCTCGATTTTGAATTGCTTTATGCCTGGCAAATCACGAACTACATAGATCAGAGCCAACCCATGCATGACCGTGCCGTCCTTAGCGATCACAAAATCCGTGACACGGCCGCGAACGTCTTTGATGACGGGTAATCCCCGCCCGCACTCGCACGAACCGGCTTGCAGTACCGCCACGTCGCCGGTTCTGTAGCGTATAAATGGAAAGGCTCTTGTGGCCAGATGGGTGACAACGACCTCGCCTGGTTGCCCGGCGGGTAACACATTCCCACTGTTGCCAACAATCTCGATAATTACATCTTCGGCGGTGATGTGCATGCTGCCCGCCGGACACTCATGCGCAAGAAATCCCGCATCCCTTCCTCCATAACCATTGGCCACCCGGCAACCGAAAGTTCGCTCAATCGATGCTCTCTGAGAATCGTATAGCAACTCAGCCGTCACGAACGCCACACGGATCCCCAGCCTATCCAGCCGAATACCGCGAAGACACGCATGCCGGGCGATATGGGAAAGTGCCGATGGATACCCAAAAAGCATGCGCGGGCGCATCCGGATGATGTCGCCGATGAATCCATCAAGCCTTTCTTCCGACATTTCGAAGGCAGGAAGAAGCTGCGTCCGCATGATGCGATCTCGAATCACGCGCAAACGATCTTGTGATCCAAGCTCTATTGGGGAGCCCCAAACCACGATCTCTGGATCGCCTATGTCCACCCCCCACCATCGCGTTGCCCGCCATTTAGCCGCGACATCGTGGCTTACTCGTTCTTTACCGATGTAGAACACCAGCGGCTCACCACTTGAACCTCCGGTGTTGAAGCGAGCCAACCCAGTGGCCCCGGAAGCCCGAAGATCATCGGAATGGGTGCGAATATCGGCCTTCGTAAGAAAAGGTAACCGTTGCAGATCCAGCAGCGAAGTCACGCTAGCTGGATCAAAATTGCAGGCTTCGAATATGTTCCGGTAGTACGGAACGCGCTTTGCCGCCTCCCCCATGAGCGCTCTCAGCTTTTCGATCCTAAGCCTCTCCAACCGGTCTTCCGCCCACCACTGAGATCTTTCCAAATCTCGGCGTACCCTTACCGTCGTGTGTCCCTTGACTCTCTCTTGGATAGGGAACAGAAGCGCGGAGACCACATTGGTGTAGATACCAGGCACTACTGGCCCTTCCTCTGGGCTGCGGTGAAAAGGCTTTTGCACCGGCTGCGGGACGCTATCCTAAGAGAGCCCATGAGCCTTACTTTTGCCTGGCGCCAGTTTCAACCACAAGTTCTTGAAGGGCCATGCACGCTCCGCGGTAGACCGATTCAAGGCGGTCCCGGACGCTGCGCCAGGTAAAGCTTTCCACGCAGCGCAAGCCCTCGCTTGTAAGACGCTCTCGAATATCTCGTTCGCCGAGCAGGCGCAGAACCGCCGCAGCCATCTCACCGGGTTCCCCAGGTGCCACCAACAATGCGCTGACCTCGTGCTGAACAATGTAAGGCACTCCGCCCACGCGGGTGCTGACTACGGGAACTCCGCTTGCAAGCGCTTCTAGAATAGAGTTAGGCATATTATCTACAAGACTCGGATTCAGCAGGACGTCCGCATCGCGCAATAAACTAGCTATCTGATCGCGATTCATGCGCCCAGCGAAAGTGACCGCACGGCCCAATCCTAAATTGCGGGCTTGCGCATCGAGCATTTCCAATTCTGGCCCTTCACCGCAGATCGTCAAGCGCGCGCCCGGGAACTTTTCGCGGACTCGCGCTAGTACGTGCAGCGCCGTTGCATTGTCGTAGATTGCCTCCAAATTACGCGTGACCACCAAATGCGGGTTCAAGGGTCTTTCGCCCTTGCCCGGAAAGAACAATTCGAGGTCGATGATGTTGGGAATCACCTCGGCCCGCATTCCGTAAGCCGAAAAAATCTCTCGCAGGTAATCGGATGGCACAATCAGTTTGGACGCACGGCGCATTCCCCAGCGCACCAGACCCGCGGAGCGCTGAAGAAAAGAGGATGCTTCGCCCCCCCGGTAATTGACTACCACGGCGATGCCTCGCAAGCGGCCGATCCAGATCGCAGGCACGGCAAACAGATGCCATGACCAGCCCGAATTCGCCATGACGTGAAACAGGCTCACTTGCCCCGCAGCCCGCCACAACTCCCGCACGTAAAAAAGCAAGCGCACTCCAGCGCGCACACCGCGCAATCTTGCTATCCAAGCAGAGCCATAGGGAGCGTTGGTTCGCACGACAACCACACTAACCCCTTCGCCTTGGAGCAGTTCCGCGAGTTGGCGGGTTTGGTTCGCCATTCCACCGCCCGGTGGAGGAAGCGGCCCGACCAATCCTATCCTCAGCCCAGACAAACTCATGTCTTGGATTGCGCGGTAACCCGCTCGAAAACAGCCGCGTAGCGCGCAACGGAATCGCGCCATGTGCGTTCGCATTCCACGAACCGTCTTCCCGCCTCCCGGACCCGTGCCTGGCGCGGCAGATCACCTAGAAGACTCTGAATTTTCTGCGCGAGATCATTCTCGTCGCCAGCGCGGAAAAGAACCCCCGTCTCGCCATCGCGGACGAGTTCACGATGACCTCCGACATCCGATGCGATGAACAGCTTGCCCTGGGCCATCGCCTCGAGAGGTTTAAGGGGTGTAACGATCTCGGTCAGGCGCATCGGGTGGCGCGCATAAACCAGAATATCTATCAAATCGTAGTAACGGCTGACCTCCGAATTAGGAACGCGGCCCGTAAACTTGACCGCCTGTTCGATTCCCAGGGCGCGGGCTTGCGCCTTCAGCACACCTTCGCGCGGCCCTCCTCCCACCAGCAATACCCGCAGGCTGGGTAGCTGCGGCAGCAGCCTAGCGGTGGCCTTCAGCAGCAAGTCTATGCCTTCATAGGCATAGAAGGAACCGATAAATCCTAGAACAATACAATTTGGCCATCCAAGTTCCGAACGCCGAAGTTCGTCATTTCCCGGCGAATACCGATATTGCTCCGTATCCACCGCGTTCGGTATGACTGTAATCTTGCTATGAGAAACGCCCCGGCCCGCGATCTCTCGAGATAAGCCGTTGCAAATAGTCGTAATGTGGCCGGCCTTTCGAATGGCGTAGGTCTCCAACGCACGAGCCGCACGGTAGCGCAAATCGCCCTCGCGGGACGTTCCGTGGTCCACCGCCGCGTCCTCCCAGAAGGCCCGAATTTCGTAGACCACGGGGATATTGTGCCGCTTACCGGTCCGTAACGCGGGAATGGCGTTCAACACCGGCGAATGGGCTTGAATGATATTCGGACGGACTCTTTCAACGATTTCACCTAACCGGCGCTCCATGGATCGCATCTGCGAAACCTCCCGGAAGCCCCCCAATCTTGCAAGTCCCCCGGGCTGCCAAGCCGTTCTAAAGAAGTGCAGGCCCTCGATCTCCTCCTCTTGCAGTGCGGACGCGCCTTGCTTGGGGCCGGTCATATGAAAGGTCTCCCACCCGAGTTTTCTTTGCTCGCGCAGAATCGCCGCGGTCCGAAAGGTGTAACCGCTATGCAAAGGGATCGAGTGATCCAGAACATGCAATATTCGGTAAGTCACGGGGATCGAATTCTCATTGCTTGATGGGTGGCCCGCCTTCAAGAAAGGGCATTGGGGCTTTTTTTCCGCGAATTAACGGCTTGGCCGTCAAAGCAAACGACAAGCCCATTGATTGGAGGGGAGAGCTAGTGCGGCGCCTCTTCCGCCCTAAATCCTGGCCTCGCCAAGACCCGCACACCTAACCACGACAACAAAGCCAGTCCGGTCACAAGCGAATACTTTCTGAGCGAGGGATTGGCGCGAACTCGCCACAGAAAAACGAGTGCGCGCGCAACAAGCCGGTGTTCGATGAACTGGGGCGATTTTGCCATTAATACCTCCGCCAGTTCTTCGGTGGAAATGAAGCGCACGGACGGGAATTTATCCTTGCAATACTTGATCGCGCGCGCAATCTCGGTAACCGATTGCGTCCTCAGTTCTGCCGAAGCGGTAAAGTTATCCCGGTGGGTTTCCACCAAGGTTGGCCGCCCGCAGCGCGTCTTGGCAACCATTGCGCGTACCAGATCCTCGGCTCGGTGGCCCCGGCCGGGTTCAAAGTAGACATCCCTCACCACATAGGTCATACCGGATGCACTCCTCTGCCCATTCCAAGTCTGGCTAGCTTGAATGAGTTTTCCCGCCAAATCGCGTCCTGTGAGCATACGGCCTGGCGTGACTAAGACTGCTATTTGTTGGCTAGCCCACGTCTTTTCGACAGATTCGGTCCAGACAAACGTTGGAGGAACCACCACCCTTGGCGCAAAACCAAAAACCTCGGAAAAGGCCTTCACTTCCGCCTCGACCGCTGGTCGTATCTCCGAATCGGCAACCGGCACCGACGGCAGAACGGTACAGTCAGCCCACCTGGTTTGCAGTTCCGAGGGAAGGCTTTCCGTGCGCGCCCATTGTCCCTGCCCCACCCAGGACCGTACGACAGAATCTTCGCGCGCCCTAGCGAGGAGTGCTGGCGGCCAATAGTGCTCGCCACCGTGCATCTGAGGAGCGAACACCCCCATACTAGTTCCTCTACGCATCTCCTCCACGATAGCGGCGTACCTTGGGTCTGCCAGTGGAATGGAGCGGTACTGCTTGAAGCCGCTTGCAGCGATCCACTCGCCGTCGGCTATGCCGAGAATTACTCCAAGGGTCATCACGGGATGACGGCCGGTTGCATCCGAAAACTGGCTCAAGACAGCACCAATTCCCTTGAGCGCTTCGGCATCTTGCTCGGGTCCTGGGCCCCAATCGTCGCTCTCAAATACAAGCACGGGAACGCGAAACACCGGATCGTTCCACTCCAGCGATAACTGCCTGCGCCACCGGAAGGAGAGGAGGCCGCAGCAACTTAGCCACCCCATCAATAGCATGAACAACGCGCTTTTCAATTTTCGGCCTTCAACATGCGTTCATCACGGAGACCGTATAAAACGAATGGAGCCTTTAGGCCGCGGTGGGCATAGCCAGCGGATTCGATTGGGAGGGCCCGGAATTCGTAGCCAAACCTGAGTCAGATACTCGAAGAAATCCCTCAAACATCAACAAAGTCCACAGCGGTGAACTGTAATCCTTGAGCCCCGATTGATGACGCTCCACCAAGTGCTTTAGGTACGTTGGATTAAACAACCCAGTCTGCGCTAAGGTGTCTCCTAGAATCGCATTCTTCACGCGCTCGCGCAGAGGCCCGCGGAACCATTGCGCCAAAGGCACACCGAATCCCATCTTCGGCCGGTACATGATCTCGTGAGGAAGATACGCTTCCATCGATTTCTTGAGGAGATACTTGCCCTCCTGCCCGCGTACCTTCAGCGACGAGGGCAAGGTACCGAGCCAATCCACCAATGGATGATCCATTAGCGGTTCTCGTACTTCGAGTGAGTGGGCCATGCTGGCGCGGTCCACCTTGGTGTTGATATCCCCTACAAGATAAGTTTTCATATCCAGGTACTGCACCAAAGCGAGGGGATCGTCGGTTTGCGCATTCGCCGCATGCTGCTTGAAGACCTGCACGGCGTTGTATCCGCCAAGTTGTGAGCGGAAGGATGCACTGAATAACTGGCTTCGCATGTCGTCGCGCAGAATCGAGACGCTATGGAAGTAGCCTTCCACGGAATCTCTCGCGAGGGCTTGGAATGTTGATTTGGCACGGAACATCCTTGGCGCCCAGTCCGCCTTGGGATAAAGCGCGCCAAGCAGGCCGAAGGCTGGCCTGCGTACTCCCAGGGGTAGGACTCCGCGCAGGCGGTCTTCCATCCCGTGCATGCGATAGCGCCGGTAACCCGCGAAGCTTTCGTCGCCGCCGTCACCCGAGAGGGCAACCGTGACTCTTCGGCGGGCTAGCTGGCAGACCCGGTAGGTGGGAATCGCGGAACTGTCCGCGTAGGGTTCGTCGTAGAGCGCGGCCAGCGTATCGATGAGGCCGAAGTCGTCGCTTTCGACTTTCTCGACATAGTGGTTGGTCTTGTAACGGCGCGCGACTTTTTCGGCGAAGGCGGATTCGTCGTAGGCGGCATCTGCGAATGCGATGGAGCAGGTATTGACGGGCCCGTTCGACACGCCTGCCATCATCGCCACTACCGCGCTGGAATCCACGCCGCCCGATAAAAAGGCGCCCAGGGGTACCTCCGAAATCATGCGCAAGCGTACGGACTCTTTCAGCCGGTCCACTAGCTCCACTTGCGCGCCGGCTTCACTGATGGGATTGTCCAGGGTAAAGCGTGGCTGCCAATATTCTTTGGGGGATGAGAGCGGTTCTCCGCGCCGTTGTACCAGCACATGGCCCGGTGGAAGCTTGTGCGCGCTCTTATAGATAGTGCGCGGTTCTGGTACGTAACCCAACGCGAAATAATCCTCCACGGCATAAGGATCCATATCGCGCTCCAACTCCGGGTGCGCCAAAAGGGATTTCAATTCCGACCCGAAAATCAGTTTTCCGCTGCGCAAATGAGCGTAGTAAAGAGGTTTGACTCCCAAACGGTCGCGCGCCATGAACAACGTCTGTTGATTTCTATCCCAGAGGGCGAAAGCGAACATTCCGCGGAATCTGGTCACGCAGTCCG
>JBJXGQ010000291.1:0-9828 GCA_046160525.1 Burkholderiales bacterium | reverse complement strand
TGTGGTCCTTGCTGGATGCGAGTTACCGCCTCTTCGGTGCCCTACCCACGCTCTTGGAGCGGGACTACAACATTCCGCCCTTGCAAGAGCTCGCCCTGGAAGTGGAGCGCATCGCGCACATGCAAAGCTCCCATCCCGAAGCCCGTGCCGCCGTCTGACCTGCCTGCGTTTCAGCGCTACCAAGCGGCCTTCACCGCGCATATCCGCGACCCCAAGAGGCATCCGCGCCCAGCGGGTACCAGCCTGCGGCGCATGCGCGTATACAACGAATTGCTGTTCAACAATGTGCAGGGCTTCCTGCTCGCATGCTTTCCCATTACGCGAAAAATACTGGGTGCCAGGCGGTGGACCAAGCTGGCGCGCGCATTCTTCGCCACTCATAAATGTTCCTCGCCGCTATTTCGCCAGATACCGGAGGAGTTCGTTGTGTTCCTGCAATCCCGGCCAGTGCAGGAGCCGGTGTTCCTGGCCCACTTCGCCCATTACGAGTGGATCGAGTTGGCGGTGGACATCTCCCCCGAGGAACCGCCATGGGATTGTGTTCAGGCTGGGGCAGACCTCATGCAGGGTTATCCCGTACTCACTCCTTCCCTGCGCCTGCTTGAGTATCCCTTTCAGGTGCACCGAATCAGCCCCAAATTTCAACCCAAGGCTCCGGACCCGGAACTCACGCGAGTCATCGTGTTTCGCGACCAATTGGACAAGGTGCAGTTTGTCGTCGTCAATGCCGTGACAGCGCGCTTACTAGCGTTCATCCTGGAAAACGAGGCCACGGGCGAGCAGGCGTGCATACGCATCGCGCAAGAGTTGGATCATCCTAATCCCGCCGCGGTAATCGCTGGAGGGCGCGGCATCCTGGAGGGGCTTGAGCGCCAAGGTGCAATCCTTGGGGCCAAGGTTGCGCCCAATTCGTAAGGATGGCCGGCCAGCCGGTATGCACTATCTCGGGGCCGTCTGAGTAATCGCGCGCACCTGCGCGCTTACTTTGACCGTAGTCTTCTTTCTCTTATCTCGAAAGACAAGTTCCAAGGGCACTTGATCCCCCGCCGCGAGAGGCGCTTTCAAGTCCATCAACATCAGATGGGTGGCCATTGGGGCCAGTAATACCGTTTGGCCCGCGGGGATGTCGAGGGATTCGAGCCGCCGCATTCTCATGACACCATCGCCCATCTGGGTGCTGTGAATTTCGACGCGGCCTGCGAGCGCGGATTTCACGGCCACCAGGCGCATGCGCTTGGGGCTGGTGATCGTGAGGTAGGCCGCGCCTGCGCTCTGCCCAGGAGCCGTAGCGCGTGCCCAGGCGCCGGTAATCTCCACCGCCACCGCGGACGGCGCCAGTAACAACGCGCCCAGCAACACTCCTATCTCTCGAAAAAACCTCATGGGCAGTCCTTATCCTCTCGAATCCACTCGTATAATCGCCATTTTGCCATTGGCATGGGACGCTCTCTTCTGAACCACTTTCTCGCCGCACACTTTCGCGCTTGTACCCTCGCATTCTTGGCAGCCATGCTAGCCCCGGCGCTCACCTGGGCCAACGACGTACCGGCCATCGCTGCCAAAGCCTACTTCCTCCTGGACGTGCAAAGCAATCAAATTCTGGCCGGGCAGCGCGCGGATGAACGCATGGAACCGGCATCGCTCACCAAGTTGATGACCGCCTACGTGGTGTTCGGAGCGCTCAAGCAAAAGCTCGTAACAGCCCAGCAGCAAGTCACGCCATCGGTAAAGGCATGGAAAACCCAGGGCTCCCGCATGTTCATCGAGCCCGACAGGCCTGTCAGCATCGATGAATTGCTGCGAGGAATGATTGTTCAATCGGGTAACGACGCCAGCATAGCCTTGGCCGAAGCCGTGGCGGGAGACGAATCCGCTTTCGCCAACATGATGAACCGCGAGGCCAAGCGCCTGGGGTTGAAGGGCTCGAATTTCGTCAATGCCACGGGTTTGCCAGACGAGAAGCACTACTCCACCGCGCAAGACTTGGTGCGGCTCGCCGCCGCGCTGATCCGCGATTTTCCCGAACACTACCCGCTCTACTCCCTGCGGGAGTACACCTACAACAAGATCACTCAGCCCAACCGCAATCTGCTGCTGAGCAAGGACCCCTATGTGGACGGCGTGAAAACCGGATTTACCGACAGCGCCGGATATTGCCTCATCGCCTCGGCGCGGCGCGAAACCCGCCGGCTTGTGGCCGTGGTGCTGGGAACGGCCTCGGAAACGGCGCGCGCCATCGAGGCGCAGAAGCTGCTGAATTACGGCTTTCAATTCTTCGAAGGCGTGCGCCTATACGAAAAGGGGGCGCCAGTGGCGAAATTGCAGGTATGGAAGGGTAGCGAACGCGAAGTCCCCGTCGGATTCCAAGATGACTACTTCGTCACCGTGCCGCGCGGGCAAAAAGACCAGCTGCAAGCGAGACTGGAAAGCGTGCAACCATTGCTGGCGCCCATCAGTTCCAACCAGGCCGTGGGAATCATGCGCGTCACCTTGTCGGGCAAGCCCTTCGGCGAGCGCGGCGTCGTGTCACTCGCCAATGTGGGTATCGCCAATATTTTCGTGCGTGCCTGGGATAGCCTACGGCTTCGGTTCAAATAACCCGTTATAACGCCATGCTCCCAGAATCCATCGCCCCGCCCGATGCTATCGCCTATCTCAACGGAGAGTTCCTCGCGCTAAAGGATGCGCGCGTGAGCGTGCTCGACCGGGGTTTCATTTTCGGAGACGGTGTTTACGAGGTGATCCCGGTCTATAACCGCGAACCGCTGAGACTGGCTGGCCACTTGGGCCGGTTACGGGCATCGCTGGAGAGCGTACGCATGACGAATCCCCATGATGACGCGCGCTGGGAAGCCTTGTTTCGCGAAGTGATCCAGCGCAGCCCGCACGAAGACCAAGCGCTCTACTTGCAAGTCACGCGCGGGATAGCCAAACGCGATCATGCTTTTCCCGCGGGCGTTACGCCCACCGTCTTCATCATGAGCAACAAGTTGAGCATCCCCACGGCGCAGGCTGTGTCCGATGGCGTGAGCGCCTTGACCTTGCCCGACAATCGCTGGCTGCGCTGCGACATCAAGTCCACCTCACTCCTACCCAACATCTTGCTGCGCCAAGCCGCCGTGGACGCCGGCTGCGCGGAGGCGGTGATGGTACGCGATGGCTTTCTCACGGAAGGCGCGGCCAGCAATATTTTCGTGGTGAAGAACGGAACCTTGTTGTGCCCGCCCAAGAGCCATTTGATCCTACCCGGCATTACCTACGACGTGGTCCTGGACTTGGCGCGCAAGGGCGGCATCCCCGTGGAAATACGCGCCGTGTCTGAGGCGGAGTTGCGCGGCGCGGACGAGGTATGGCTGTCATCTTCCACACGCGAGGTGCTAGCGATCACGACGTTGGATGGCAAGCCAGTGGGAAGCGGGAAACCCGGCACCGTGTTCAAACGGATCCACGCGCTCTTTCAGGAGGGGAAGCGCCCTCATCTTGCGCACCGCTAGGATCTTTTCAACCTCATGGCGGAAGAGACTCTTCTCGATTTTCCCTGCGATTTCCCCATCAAGGTGATGGGGCGCATGCAACCGGGCTTCGCCCAGGACGTGGTATCCATCGTGAAGAAGTTCGTGCCGGATTTCGACGAGTCCACCGTTGAGATGCGCCCTAGCCGGAAGAAGAGTTACATCAGTCTCACCTGCACGATCAAGGCGACTTCACGCGAGCAACTCGATTCGCTCTACCAGGAACTGTGCGATCACCCGCTGGCGGTGATGGTGCTTTGACGTGAAACGGGAAGGGTGAAACGTGAAACGTGAGTACCCCGCCTCGGCGTCACTTCACGGTTCACGTCTCCCGTTTCACGTGGCGGGCAAGCTTCTGGACAACGGTTGCCTCATCCGGCGGCTAGGGTTGGTGAGCTATGAACCCGTGTGGCAGGCCATGCGGGAGTTCACCGCGAAGCGCGATGCGGTGACGCCGAACGAATTGTGGTTGTTGGAGCATGAACCGGTGTATACCTATGGGGTCGCGGGGCGCGAAGCGCATTTTCCTCGCGGGGCAGGCGCCATTCCGGTCTTGAAGAGCGACCGCGGCGGGCAAGTGACTTATCATGGCCCAGGACAGTGGGTGGTGTATGTGTTGTGGAATCTCGCGCGCGACGGCCTATCGGTGCGCCAGATGGTGCGAAAACTGGAGAATGCGGTGACCGGGTTGCTGGACGATTACGGTATTAGCGCGCGCGGACGTGAGGACGCGCCGGGCGTTTATGTGAACGGCGCGAAGATCGCATCGCTGGGGCTCAGGATCCGCAAGGGTTGTAGTTATCACGGCTTGGCGCTCAATGCGGACATGGATCTCACGCCTTTTTCCTACATCGATCCTTGCGGAATGCCAGGGTTGCCGGTCACCCAGATGCGCGATCTGGGAGTTCGCACGAGCATGGCCGAAACCGGCGAGAAACTACTGGAGCACGTGCTTCATCAAATGAGTATCCCAACATGAGCCAGCGCGAGACGGGCAGCGAGAAGACGGCGCGTAACCCCATCAAGATCATCCCCATCGTGCCGCTTAAAAAACCGGACTGGATACGCGTGCGGCTTGGCGAGGGCGAGAACTTTCGCGCTGTGAAACAGGCGCTGCGCGAGAATAACCTGCACACGGTGTGCGAAGAGGCCTCATGCCCCAACATCGGCGAGTGTTTCGGCAAGGGCACGGCAACCTTCATGATCCTCGGCGATTTGTGCACGCGCCGCTGCCCTTTCTGCGATGTCGCCCACGGGCGCCCGAAACCGCCCGACCAAGCCGAGCCCGCCAATCTCGCACGCACCATCGCCGCCATGAAATTGAAATACGTGGTGATCACCAGCGTGGACCGCGACGATTTGCGCGATGGCGGCGCCCAGCACTTCGTGGATTGCATTCGCGCCGTGCGCGAACAATCGCCAGCCACCCGCATCGAAATTCTCACACCGGATTTTCGCGGGCGCCTGGACAAGGCCGTGGATATTCTCGGCCAAGCCTTGCCCGACGTGATGAACCACAATTTGGAAACGGTGCCACGCCTGTACAAGCAAGCGCGCCCCGGTGCTGACTACGGGCATTCCCTCAAGCTGTTGCAAGATATGAAGGCACGCCACCCGGGCATCACCACCAAGTCCGGGCTCATGGTGGGATTGGGTGAAACCGATGACGAGATCCTGCAAGTGATGCGCGACCTGCGCACCCACCAAGTGGACATGCTGACCATAGGGCAGTACCTGCAACCCACGCGCGGGCATTTGCCCGTGCTGCGTTATGTGGAGCCCGCGATGTTCAAGCGCTACGAGCAGGAGGCTCACGCCATGGGCTTTGTGCACGCCGCTTGCGGCCCCTTGGTGCGATCAAGCTACCATGCCGACCAGCAAGCGCACGACGCGGGCGTGAGCTAGGCGTGGCACAACAGTTCTTTGCGCCATGCCCCACGGGCCTGGAGGCCGTGCTCGCGCAAGAGCTCGCGGCGATTGGCGCCAGCAAGGTCGTGCCTACGCGTGGGGGCGCCAGCTTCGAGGGCGGCTGGGACACTTGCTACAAGGTTAATCTGTGGAGCCGCATCGCCAGCCGCGTGCTGTGGAAAGTCGCGAGCCACCCTTATCTGGACGAAGAGGACGTGTACCGGCGCTGCCACGCCGTGCCATGGAGCAAGCTGTTCGAGGTATCTCGCACCATTCGCGTCAACGTCTCGGCCATCGGATCGCCCTTGCGCAGCCTGGATTTCATCACGTTGCGCATTAAGGACGCGGTATGCGACCGCTTCCGCAAGGACACAGACGAGCGGCCCAGCGTTTCCACCACCTCCCCAGACGTCCGCATCCACGCCTTCTTCGAGAAATCTTCCTTTTCGGTCTATCTCGATACGTCCGGTGAAGCGCTATTCAAGCGCGGCTACCGGCTGGGAACCACGGAAGCGCCGTTGCGCGAAAATTTGGCGGCGGGCATGCTGGCGTTGTCCGGTTGGACGCCAGAGCAAGTCTTGTTGGACCCCATGTGCGGCACCGGCACGATCCTCATGGAGGCTGCGCTCATCGCTCTTGGAATTGCGCCTGGTGCGCAGCGTGACTTTGCCTTTGGGAAATTGCACAGCTATGACGCCGCTCTGTGGAAATCCATGCGCGCGGCGGTGCCCGCGCCAGCGCAGCGCAAGCTAGCAATCCACGGCAGCGACCGCGACCGCCGCCAAGTGGAAATCGCCCGCAAGACTTTCTACGCCATGGGATTGGAGAACGCGGTGGAGATTCAAACGTGCGATGTGCTGGAGCGCAAACCTCCGGCCGCCGCGGGCATCATGGTCACCAACCCACCCTACGGCGTGCGCCTGGAAACCGCCGAAGCCCTGGCGAACTTCTATCCAAAACTGGGAACCGCCCTAAAGCATAACTTCCCTGGGTGGACGGCGTATGTCTTCACCGCGGATCTGGATCTCACCAAGCGCATGGGTTTGAAGCCCTCGCGCCGCATTCCTTTGTTCAACGGTTCGCTCGAGTGCCGCCTCTACGAGATCAAGCTGGTGGCCGGAGCGTTAAGGGCCGTGAGACGTGAAGCGTGATGCGTGAAACGCTAAAGGCCGTGAAGGGTGAGACGTGACTCGTGAGGGGAGAGGACTGCGGTAGGGGCCGTTTCGCTTCCCGCTTCACGCTTCACGCTTCACGGCAGTTAGACTATATTTAAGTGATCCAATCCTTCCATCATGTCGCGGTCCTTGGACTCTTTGCCCTTTAGCTTGATGGCGAGGCGCAGTTCGTTCATGGAGTCGGCGTTGCGCATGGCATCTTCGTAGCTGATGAGATCGGCTTCGTAGAGGTCGAACAACGCCTGGTCGAAGGTCTGCATTCCCAGCTCGCGCGACTTGGAGATGATCGATTTGATCTCGTGTACTTCGCCTTTGAAGATGAGGTCGGAGATCAAGGGCGAATTGAGCATGACCTCGAAGGCGGGAACGCGGCCGGGACCCTTGCGTTTTGCTAACAAGCGCTGGGAAATCATCGCCTTCAAGTTGAGCGACAAATCCATCAGCAACTGAGCGCGGCGCTCTTCCGGGAAGAAGTTGATGATGCGGTCCAAGGCTTGGTTTGCGCTGTTGGCGTGCAATGTAGCCAGGCACAGATGGCCCGTTTCGGCGAACGTCACGGCGTGGTTCATCGTAGCCTGGTCGCGGATCTCGCCGATCAGGATAACGTCCGGCGCCTGCCGCAAGGTGTTCTTCAGCGCGCTTTCCCAGGACTCCGAATCCACGCCCACTTCGCGCTGGGTAATGAGGCAGTTCTTGTGCTCGTGCACGAATTCAACCGGGTCCTCGATGGTAATGATGTGCCCATGGCTATTCTCGTTACGGTAGCCCAGCATGGCAGCCAAGGTGGATGACTTACCGGAACCCGTGGCCCCCACCACCAGCACCAAGCCGCGCTTGGTCATGCATACATCCTTGAGTACTTCCGGAATGTTCAACTCGCTGAAACTGGGAATGCGTATGTTGATGACGCGCAAGACCATTCCAACGCGTCCCTGCTGAATGAAAGCGTTGACCCGGAAGCGGCCCAGTCCGGGGGGATTGACGGCGAAATTGCACTCCTTGGTGGACTCGAACTCCTGGGCTTGGCGGTCGTTCATCATGGCCCGCGCGACCTCGAGCGTGTGAGTCGGAGTCAAAATCTGGTTGGAGACGGGGGTCATACGGCCATCGATCTTCATGGCGGGCGGAAACCCCGCCGTGATGAACAAATCCGAGGCTTTCTTGGCAATCATCACGCGCAACAACTCGTGCACGAACTTGATGGACTGATCGCGTTCCATGAACTTTGATCTCCAGTGGGTTAGGTCTTACCCGGGGAAGGCATCCTTGTTGGCCGCCTTCGATCGTGCTTCGGCCGGAGACACCACGTTGCGCTTGACCAGCTCTATCAGGCACTGGTCCAAGGTCTGCATGCCGAGCTGGGCACCGGTTTGGATGGCGGAATACATCTGCGCCACCTTGGCTTCGCGAATCAAATTTCGGATGGCGGGTGTGCCGATCATGATCTCGTGCGCGGCTACGCGGCCTCCTCCATCCTTGGTCTTGAGCAAGGATTGGGAGATCACCGCCCGCAAACTCTCGGAGAGCATGGCGCGCACCATTTCTTTCTCCGCCGCGGGAAATACGTCGATGATACGGTCGATGGTCTTCGCCGCGGAACTGGTGTGCAAGGTACCGAAGACCAAGTGGCCGGTTTCGGCGGCCGTCAGCGCCAGGCGAATGGTTTCCAAATCGCGCATCTCGCCCACCAGAATCACATCGGGGTCCTCGCGCAAGGCCGAGCGCAGCGCGTTGGCGAAGCTTAGCGTATGGGGCCCCACTTCGCGCTGGTTGATCAGGCACTTCTTGCTCTCGTGCACGAATTCGATGGGGTCTTCCACCGTCAGGATATGCCCGTAATCTTCCTCGTTGATGTAATTGACCATGGCCGCCAAGGTGGTGGATTTACCCGAACCCGTGGGCCCCGTGACCAACACGATCCCGCGCGGGGTGTTCGAGATATCCTTGAACACCGCTGGCGCCTTCAGATCCTCCAGGGAAAGAACCTTGGATGGAATCGTCCGCAGAACAGCGCCCGCGCCTCGGTTGTGCACGAAAGCATTCACGCGAAAGCGCGCGAGGTTGGGAATGGCGAAGGAGAAATCGCACTCCAGATTCTCCTCGTATTGCTTGCGCTGGGAGTCGCTCATGATGTCGTACACCATGGCATGCACGTCCTTGTGCTCCATGGGCGGCAGATTGATGCGGCGTACGTCGCCGTGCACACGGATCATGGGGGGCAACCCCGAGGACAGGTGCAAGTCGGACGCTTTATTCTTCACTGCAAAGGCGAGGAGTTCGGCGATATCCATGGCTATAATCGGTGAGAGTTATTCACTGCGCTGCGAGAGTCATGCACGGCATGTGCAGCCCAAGCATCGAATTATCGTACTAGGCAATTGGCATGCCCAATGATTCCGGGTCGTACCCGCCAGCGGATCTTCCGCCTTCAACCGGCGCTCATCTCAAGGCGGTATATGCTCGCATCATTCGCGCGTGCCAGCTTGGCGGCCGTGATCCAAGCCAAGTTACCCTCATCGCCGTGAGCAAGACTTTCCCCGTACCCAATATCCTGGCCGCCTACGCAGCCGGACAGCGGGCCTTCGGAGAAAGCTACGTGTCCGAAGCGATTGCGAAGATAACGGCAATAGCCGGAGAATCTTTGGCGCAACCCATCGAATGGCACTTCATCGGCCCCTTGCAAAGCAATAAGACCCGCGCCGTCGCGGAGAATTTTCAGTGGGTACATAGCGTTGGCCGGCTCAATACCGCCCAGCGCCTGTCCGGTCAACGCCCGCCTGGCTTGGGCCCGCTCAATATATGCGTGCAGGTGAACATCAGCGGCGAGGCGTCGAAATCTGGCGTGCGCCCCGAGGAACTTCTCCCGCTCGCCCAGCAAGCCGCCACGTTGCCCAATCTGCGGCTTCGGGGTTTGATGGCCGTCCCGGAACCTACCCCGGATAGGGCACGACAGAAAGCGCGGTTCGCACAACTTCGGCAACTCAAGGAGGAGCTCGTAAAGGCAGGTTTGGATCTCGATACGCTCTCCATGGGAATGTCGGACGATCTGGAGGCCGCTATCGCCGAGGGCGCTACCCTGGTGCGCGTGGGGCGTGCAATATTCGGGGAGCGCCAACCGTAACGCCGTTGCCCTATATACTCCCATCCTTGCCGCGGAGGACCGAGGCAAGTTCAATACAAATAACCGGAGACCCGAATCATGAAGAAATTTCTAGTTGCGGCATTGTGCGGCC
>JBJXGQ010000290.1:0-2650 GCA_046160525.1 Burkholderiales bacterium | reverse complement strand
CCTTCTTGCGTGGCCGATGGCTTGTCGCCCTTGGCCACGGCCGCCGTGCGAAACATGATGCCGCCGCTCATCGGCGTGTCGCCAGTATCGGGAGAAGGCGTGCCAGCGGGCGGATTCTGCGTTTGCGCGGAGGAGTAGCGCCCCGCGGACTGAATGGAAGTCTGCGCCACTTGCAGTTGCTGCATCTGGGTCATTTGGTGGATGGCCTCGTTGCCGGCGGCCTGGGCATCGAGTTGCTTGGCGATTTGTTCCAGCCTATCCACCACTGCCTTGGGCGCGGCGCTCTCGAAGTGCTGGCCCTCGCCCGTGCCGGTGGCTTTGCTTGCCTGCTCCAAGAGTTTCTCCAACTCCTTTTCGCGCGCGGCGGACTCGGCATCCCCTTCCCCGGATTGCGGCGTGCGGGCGCGCTGGTCCAGCATGCGGTCAAGAAGTTCCTTGGCGCGGTCGGCACGCTCGGAGTCTTTCTGCTCGCCAGCGCTGGACTTCTCTTGCGTGCCGCGAAGGCGCCCGGCCAACTGCATGAGCCCTTCGCGCATGGAACTCATTTCCATGTTGTTCTTGTCTACCGCTTCCTTGGCGTCGGCCAAGGCTTTGCGCTTTTCTTCCTCCGTGGCGTTTTTGCGCTCCAAGGCGGCGAGTGCTTGTTCGAGCTTTTGCGCAGCCTCGCCCTCGCCTGCCTTGGCTAGCAGAGCGCGGATGGCCTTTGCCTTTGCCTTTGCCTTTTCCGCTTCCGCCGCGCTCATGGAAGAGTTCTCGGACGATTGCCAAGACGCCGGTGCCAATGGGCCAGCCGTGGATAACGCGGCGAACAACACCGCCAGCCCGCCAGCGGCCCACGCACTACGCGGTAAGGAGAGTGGAACCACATGGGCCGGATCGAGCTTCGCCGCCGTGCGAGTGGCTTTTTCGATATGGTGAGAAATCCACTCGGACACCGTTGCCGTAGATCCTGGCCCCACGAACCAATAAGCACTCGAAATTTCGTCCTTGAGATTGGCTCGGCGGTCCGCTACCGCCGCCGCGCCCGAAAGCGTATCGCGGCCTTGCACACACTCCCTAATCAGCAGACCCGCGAATAAGCACAGCCCTAGAATTCCAACCAACACGACGATGGCCCAAAGTGCCGGATTCGCCTTTCCCGCCAGCACCAGACCGCGCGTGAGGACAGCCGCGAAAAGTACTCCGCATAGGACGAGCACCGCGCCACGCAAGTAGCGCATGAGGCGCAGACGGCGTTCGATACGGGAGAGAACATCTTCTAGGACGGCTTCGGACATCCTTGGATTCTAGCAGTGCGCATCCGGGTCACTTCGCTTGAAACTCCGTGGTTTTCGCCTGCTTGTAGGTTCCCCAGGAGCGGTTGCACCCTTGCACGGTGCCGGGGACGACACTTGGGAAGGGTCCCATGCGCTCCCACTCCGCCTGCCAAAGATAGGTTTGATACTTGCCCGTTCCTGGATAGCCCGTCCACTTGCCGCCCTGGGCATCGGAGGTAAACGCGTAGAACATCCGGTCACCGTCCGTATCCACCAATTCGCAGAAGCCGTACTCATTGAGCTTGCCTTGCACCACGGTGAAACTGGTATGGCACGATGCCGAGGAACGGTCGAGCACGCCCCCTTGGGTCATGCTCCGTACTGGTCCGCTGCTGGCAACCACGCCCCCCATCACGTCCTTGGAGTGCTCGATGATCTTGACTTCGCCGCCATAGCAATAGACAAACTCGAACCTACCCTCCGCCGCCAGCGGCGCCGCGCCTGCCGCGCCGGCGAACAACATTCCCAGCCCCGCGAAAATTTTCCTCATGGCCCCCTCATAGCTCTTTTATGCAACTGCCGCAACCGGCATCCAGCTCATTCAATGCAGGTAACATCCGCTTCAAATATACACGCCGGAGAGATCATGCTGTTTCGAATCGCGCTGTGCGTCGTTTTGAGCACTCTACTTGCCTCCGCCCATGGCGCCGGCGCTCAAGACAAACCGCACATCCTCTACATCACCATGGACGATCTGGGATGGAAGGACGTGGGCTATCATGGGGGAACGATTCAAACGCCCAACATCGACACGCTGGCGCAGCACGGCTTGCGCTTGGAAAAATTCTACGTGCAGCCCTTCTCCGGGCAGACACGGGCCGCGGCCATGACGGGCCGTTATCCCATGCGCTACGGTTTTCAAACCTTATCTCCCCAGCCCTTCAGCACCTACGGGCTTCCCACCGACGAGCGCACACTCCCGCGCGCCCTCAAGGACGCAGGCTACCGCACCGCGCTCATCGGCAAGTGGCATCTGGGACACGCCAAGCCGGAATACTGGCCCACCCAGCGCGGTTTCGACTACCACTACGGCAGCTTGATGGGCGAGGCGGACTACTTCAAAAAAACCGCTAGTGATGGCACACCGGATTGGCGGCGCAACAGCAAGCCCGTCAAAGAGTCAGGCTACGCGACTAGCTTGCTGGGAAAGGAAGCGGTTAGTTTCATCGGCAAGCACGACCCCAACATGCCACTATTCATGCACCTTTCCTTCTCCGCGCCCCAAGCCCCTTACCAGGCCCCCAAGGATTACCTGGACCGCTACTCCACTATTACCGACGAAGGGCTGCGCGCCTACTCCGCGATGATCACCGCCGTGGATGACCAGATCGGAA
>JBJXGQ010000289.1:0-13407 GCA_046160525.1 Burkholderiales bacterium | reverse complement strand
GCGCCCGAAAACAAAGCCCGCCTTCTGGCGGGCTTTTTGTTTTGTAGTGCCGTCACGCTTGGGCAGAGTCACTTCATCCGCTCTATCATGGCGTTGCCGAACCCCGAACACGATACCTGCGTTGCACCGGTCATGAGCCGTGCAAAATCGTAGGTCACCACCCGGTCCGTGATGGCCTTCTCGGTGCCGCGGATGATGAGGTCCGCCGCCTCCACCCATCCCATGTGGCGCAGCATCATTTCGGCCGACAGAATCAGCGAGCCGGGGTTCACGTAGTCCTTTCCCGCGTACTTGGGCGCGGTGCCATGGGTCGCCTCGAACATGGCCACCGAATCGCTCAGATTCGCCCCAGGTGCTATACCTATGCCCCCGACTTGGGCGGCGAGTGCATCGGAAATGTAGTCGCCATTGAGGTTGAGGGTAGCGATCACGTCGTATTCCTCCGGGCGCAGCAATATCTGCTGAAGGAAAGCGTCGGCGATCACATCCTTGACGACGATGCCATTGGAGAGTTTCATCCACGGCCCGCCATCAATTAGGGTCGCTCCGAACTCACGCTGTGCCAGGGCATAACCCCAGTCGCGAAATGCGCCTTCGGTGAACTTCATGATGTTTCCCTTGTGGACCAGGGTCACCGAGCGCCGTTTGTTGGCGATGGCGTATTGCATGGCCTTGCGCACGAGGCGCTCAGTCCCTTCGCGCGACACCGGTTTCACCCCGATACCCGAGGTCTTGGGGAAGCGGATCTTCTTCACCGCCATCTCGTCCGTCAGGAATTTGATGACTTTCTTCGCCGCCTCGCTCTCGGCCTGCCATTCGATGCCAGCGTAAATGTCCTCGGAGTTCTCCCGGAAAATCACCATTTCGGTTTTCTCCGGCTCCTTCAATGGGCTGGGCACCCCTTTGAAGTAGCGCACAGGCCGCAGGCAAACGTAGAGGTCAAGCTCTTGCCGCAAGGCAACGTTGATGGACCGAATGCCTCCACCCACGGGAGTGGTCAATGGCCCCTTGATGGATACCACGAACTCCTTGGAAGCCTCCAGCGTCTCTTCCGGCAACCAGACATTCTCGCCGTAGACCTTGACCGATTTCTCGCCGGCGAACATCTCCATCCATTCGATTTGGCGTTTTCCCCCGTAACAGACCTTCACAGCATGATCGACTACTCTTCGCATAACCGGCGTAATGTCGACACCGGTTCCATCCCCTTCTATAAAAGGAATGACCGGCCGGCTGGGAACCGTGAGGGTGAAGTCTTTGTTGACGCTGATTTTCTCGCCTTGGGCGGGAACGCGGATGTGCTTGTACATGGATTTCCTGGATGTTCGAAGTTAGGGAAGCGCTGCCAAGGGCAGAAGGTCAATATGCCAGCCGAATAGAATCAATATATTATCTCAGCCCAGTGGCAGCGTTTAACCCTTCTGACAGTTTATCGGCGGATCGCCCCGGGGCTTAACCTCCTTGCGGCAGGCGTCAGCCGCCACCCTGGGCACTTCCAATTATTATATGTTGCAACGCCACATGTGATCGCTATACTCAGGCTCGAATTAGGCTAGATCATAGCGTCTTGTTATCCGCCTTGAACTTTAGTTCGGGGCACAACCTTAGCGAGGGAGCAACCCATGAGTAGAGATCAAGAAATTGCCAAGATCAAGCACGACTGGTCGGACAACCCGCGTTGGCGAGGCGTGCGCCGGGGCTATACGGCGGAAGATGTCTACCGGCTGCGTGGCACCCTGCAAATCGAGCACACCCTCGCCAAGCGCGGCAGCGAAAAATTGTGGCGCCTCCTGAAGGAACAGCCCTATATCAACTCCTTGGGTGCGATGACTGGCAACCAGGCAATGCAACAAGTCAAGGCTGGGCTAAAGGCGATCTACCTATCGGGCTGGCAAGTGGCGGCGGATGCCAACGATGCCTACCAGATGTACCCGGACCAATCCCTCTACCCCGTCTCCAGCGTACCCTCGGTCGTGCGCAAGATCAACAACACCTTTATCCGCGCGGACCAAATTCACCACGCGGAAGGCAAAGACCACATCGACTGGTTCGCTCCCATCGTTGCCGATGCCGAAGCGGGCTTCGGCGGCGTGCTCAATGCCCATGAATTGATGAAGCACATGATCGAGGCCGGTGCCGCCGGTGTGCACTTCGAGGACCAACTGGCCGCCGCCAAGAAGTGCGGGCACATGGGCGGAAAGGTCCTCGTGCCTTCGCAAGAGGCCGTGCAGAAATTGATCGCCGCCCGCTTAGCCGCCGACATCATGGGTGTTCCCACTGTTCTCTTTGCCCGTACCGATGCCGAAGCGGCCAACCTGGTCACCTCCGATGTGGACGAAAACGACAGGCCCTTCCTCACGGGCGAGCGTACCGCCGAAGGCTTCTACCACTCCAAGAACGGGATCGCCCAAGCCATCTCGCGCGGTCTGGCCTACGCCCCCTATGCCGATCTCATTTGGTGCGAAACCGGCAAGCCCGATTTGGAGTTCGCCAAGAAATTCGCGGATGCCATCCATGCGGTATTTCCCGACAAGATGCTGGCCTACAACTGTTCTCCCTCCTTCAATTGGAAAAAGAACCTGGATGACGCCACCATTGCCAAGTTTCAGCGCGAGTTGGGCGCCATGGGCTACAAGTTCCAGTTCATTACCTTGGCCGGCTTCCACGCATTGAACTACTCCATGTTCGAACTGGCCCGTGGCTATGCCAACGAAAACATGACCGCTTACGTGCGCTTGCAGCAGGCCGAGTTCGCCGCCGAATCCATGGGCTACACGGCCACCAAGCATCAACGCGAAGTCGGCACTGGCTACTTCGACGAAGTGACACAGGTTTGCCAAGGTGGCCAATCCTCCGTCACCGCGCTGACAGGCTCCACCGAAGAAGAGCAGTTCGTCTAAATCATTTCATCTCCTTAAAACCGCGCTTTCGAGAGAAAGCGCGGTTTTTTTTCGTGCCATAATCCGCCGCCTTTGGCAGACCTATCCAGGAGAAAAACCGTGAGCGCACATCCATCTCACCCGCCAGGCGTTCAAGTTCTTGGCACCGTCACCCCAGAGTACGCACAGATCATCACGCCGGAAGCACTTGCTTTCTTGGCCAAACTTCACCGTAACTTCGACCAGCGCCGGCTCGGTCTCCTCGCCCGCCGCGTGACCAGGCAAGCCGAAATTGACGCTGGCACGTTGCCCGATTTTCTGCCAGAGACCGCCGCTATTCGCACAGCGGATTGGAGCGTGGCCCCCGTGCCTTCGGATCTACAGGACCGCCGCGTGGAAATCACGGGCCCCACGGATCGCAAGATGGTGATCAACGCGCTCAACTGCGGCGCCAACATGTTCATGGCGGATTTCGAGGACTCCAGCACTCCCACCTGGGACAACCAGGTGCAGGGCCAGATCAATATGCGAGATGCCATCGCGGGCACCATCAGCTTTACCAGCCCCGAGGGAAAGCACTACAAACTCAACGACAAGGTTGCCACCTTGTTGGTACGCCCGCGCGGCTGGCATCTTCCGGAGAAACACGTTCTGGTGGATGGGGAACCCATGTCAGGTTCTCTCTTCGATTTCGGCCTTTATTTTTTCCACAACGCCAAGACAAGGGTGGCCAAGGGTTCGGGCATCTACCTCTATCTGCCGAAGATGGAATCCCACCTCGAAGCACGGCTGTGGAATGACGCCTTCGTGTTTTCGCAAAAGGAACTGGGCGTAGCACTAGGCACCGTAAAGGCCACCGTCTTGATCGAGACCATCCTCGCCACCTTCGAGATGGACGAGATCCTCTACGAGTTGCGCGAACATTCCGCGGGCCTGAACTGCGGGCGCTGGGATTACATTTTCAGTTGCATCAAGAAACTCAAGAACTATCCCGGTTTCATTCTCGCCGACCGCGGGCAAGTCACCATGACCAGCCCCTTCATGCGCGCGTACTCGTTGCTGCTTATCAAGACCTGCCACCGCCGCAACGCCTTTGCCATGGGCGGCATGGCGGCGCAAATTCCCATCAAGAACGATCCGGCCGCCAACGATGCGGCCATCGCCAAGGTGCGCGCTGATAAGGACCGCGAGGCCAACGACGGCCACGATGGCACCTGGGTGGCGCATCCAGGTTTAGTCTCCGTCGCGAAAGATGCTTTCGACGCCGTGATGAAAACACCTAATCAAATCCACCGAAAGCGCGATGACGTGCACAGCACCGCCAAGGACTTGCTGGATTTTCAACCCAAGGCACCCATCACCGAGCAAGGCCTGCGCACCAACATCAACATTGGTATTCAGTACATGGGCGCGTGGCTGGCGGGCACGGGCTGCGTTCCCATCTTCAACCTGATGGAAGATGCCGCCACGGCGGAAATTTCGCGCGCCCAGATCTGGCACTGGATTCGTAGCCCCAAGGGGGTTCTCGACGATGGCCGCAAGGTCACCAAGGATCTGTTCAAGTCCCTCGTACCGCAAGAGCTTCAGCGAGTGCGAGAAATCCTCGGCGACAAACAGTATGCCGCCGGCAAGTACGAAGTAGGCGCACAGATGTTCGACGAGCTCACCTGCAAGGACGAGTTCGTGGAATTCCTAACCCTGCCCGCCTACGATTACGTGATGGCGCACGAGCACCGGTAGAACGCGGCATAACCTGGAGAGGGCTCGCACGCAACGCCTGGTTGGCGTGTCCAGCCTTGTCCTTTGGAAAGGAACCGGTATGGTGTGGAAACCCCATGTCACCGTCGCGGCGGTTGTCGAGCAAAACGGTAGCCTCCTGATGGTGGAGGAGCAAACCGAGGAAGGCATCCGCATCAACCAGCCCGCTGGCCATTGGGAGCCCCACGAGAGCCTGGCCGAGGGGGTCGTGCGCGAAACACTGGAGGAAACCGGGCGCCACTTCAGCCCCACGCATTTGCTGGGCGTGTACAACTGGACGCATCCCGCGCGCGATATCACCTACTTGCGCTTCGCCTTTGTGGGTACGGTCAGCGAACCTATTACCGGCCATGCACTTGACGAGGGAATTCTACGAGCGCTATGGATGCGGCCCGAGGAGATCGCGCACGATGCGGCACGCCACCGCAGCCCGCTCGTGCTGCGTTGCGTGCAAGACTACTTGGCCGGCAAGCGTTGGCCTCTGGATTTGCTCACCCACCACGCATGACGCCTGCCGTTTCCCAACAACCTCTACGCTCCACCCGACAGGTCCCAGGGCGGCGGCGCGTCGTAGTAGGCATGTCCGGCGGTGTCGATTCATCGGTGGCGGCCTGGCTGTTGAAGGAGCAAGGTTTCGAGGTGGTGGGCCTGTTCATGAAGAACTGGGAGGACGACGACACAGACGAGTACTGCACCACGCGCGAAGACTTGATCGATGCCGTCTCCGTTGCGGACCGCATCGGAGTCGAAATCGAAGCGGTCAATTTCGCCGCGGAATACAAGGAGCGCGTCTTCAGTAATTTCCTCGCGGAGTACCAAGCGGGCCGTACACCCAACCCGGACGTGTTATGCAATGCCGAGATCAAGTTCAAGGCCTTTCTCGACCATGCGATCAGCTTGGGCGCGCAGTGCATCGCCACCGGCCACTACGCGCGGGTGCGCGAGCACGAGGGTTCTTTTCAACTGCTGCGGGGCCTGGACACATCGAAGGACCAAAGCTATTTTCTACACCGTCTGAATCAATCGCAGCTTTCCCGCACCTTGTTTCCCGTGGGGGAACTGAACAAAAGCGAAGTGCGCGAGATCGCGCGCCGCATCGGCCTTGCCAATCATGCGAAGCGTGACAGCACGGGGATCTGTTTTATCGGTGAGCGGCCCTTCCGTGAATTCCTCATGCGCTATCTCGCGCCCAAGCCAGGGCTTATGCAAACTCCGGATGAGAAAACAGTCGGAGAACATCAAGGCTTGATGTACTACACCATCGGCCAGCGCCAGGGCTTGGGGATTGGCGGTGCGGGGGAACCTTGGTACGTGATCGATAAGGACATGCCGAACAACCGCCTCATCGTGGCCCAAGGCCACGATCACCCCGCCTTGTACCGCACGCGCCTAAGTGCCGGCCAAGCAAGTTGGATCGCGGGCGTGGCCCCCGAAGGGTCTCGCGCTTATGGGGCCAAGACACGCTACCGGCAAACCGATGCGCCATGCCAGTTCAGCGAGACCGGTACAGATAGTTTTTCTCTGGAATTCGGCGCGCCTCAGTGGGCCATCACGCCGGGCCAATCCGCAGTGCTTTACGACGCCGAAGTGTGCCTGGGCGGGGGCATCATCGCCTGATTCAGGGTAGCGCTTCGATAGCGCCTTGCAATCGTTTCAGCACTTCGTCGCGGCCCATCAACTCCAGCGTCGCATCGATGGATGGCGTTTGCGTGGTCCCCGTCAGCATCACTCGCAACGGCATCGCCACCTTGGGCATTTTCACCGAGTGTGCCTCCACCACTGCTTTGATCGCCGGCGCAATGGACTGCTTGTCCCACGCAACGCCTGCCAGACGCCCTTGTAGATCCTCCATCACCGGGCGCAATCCCGGCCAATAATGCTGGGCTTTGGATTCCGCTGAAGCGCTAACGTGGCGGTAAAAATATACCCCCGCATCCGCCAGTTCCACGAGAGTACTGGCGCGCTCCTTGAGCAACGCCACCACCTTGGGCAATGCAGGGCCCTTGGCCATGTCACACCCTGCTCCGCGAAAGAATTTTTCGGCCAGTTGGGCCAGGCGCTCATCGCTCGCGCTCTTCATCCATTGCGCATTCACCCAGCTTAGCTTCTCCGGATTGAACTGCGCGGGCGAACGGTTAACGTGCTCCATATCGAACCAGTTCACCAACTGGTCCATGGAGAAGACTTCCTCGTTACCGTGGGACCATCCGAGGCGGGCGAGATAGTTGAGCAGACCCTCGGGCAGATAGCCCTCCTCCTCGTATTGCATCACGCTCACGGCACCATGGCGTTTGGACAGCCGCTCACCGTCGGGACCCAAAATCATGGGAATGTGAGCGAAGAATGGAAGCTGCGCGCCCAGCGCGCGAAAGATGTGTACTTGCCGCACGGTGTTGTTCACGTGATCGTCGCCGCGAATCACGTGGGTGATGTTCATGTCCAGATCGTCCACCACCACGCCAAAATTGTAGGTGGGCACGCCGTCCGCCCGCATGATGACCAGATCGTCCAGCTCCGCGTTCTGTACGCTGATGGGGCCCTTCACCATATCGTCAAAGGCGGCCTCCCCGCGATCGGGGTTGCGAAACCGAATCACCGGTTCCACACCTGGTGGCGGCGTCTTGCCACGCGCATTTTCCGGCCGCCAGCGCCCGTCGTAGCGCGGCTTCTCGCCGCGCGCGCGCTGGTGCTCGCGCATGGCATCCAACTCTTCTCGGCTTGCGTAGCAGCGGTAGGCGTGACCGCGCTCGATCAAATCCTCCGCCGCCCTCGCGTAGCGGTCCAGCCGCTTCATCTGATAGAAAGGGCCTTCGTCGTAGCCGAGCTTGAGCCAATCCATGGCATCCAGGATCGCCTGTGTGGAAGCCTCGGTGGAACGCTCCCGGTCCGTGTCCTCAATGCGCAGAATGAATTTGCCTGCATGCTTGCGCGCATAGGCCCACGAAAACAACGCCGTGCGGGCGCCGCCTATGTGCAGGTACCCCGTGGGGCTGGGAGCGAATCGAGTACGAACCATGGGGCGAGCGGAGAAAGCCTGGGAAGGGGCGCCATTGTATGACACCCCTCCTTCAGTACACGCGTGGACGCCGGCGGTTTGCTTCCTCTATAATCCGCCGCCTCACTTGGTTGGGGCGGTTAGCTCAGGGGTAGAGCACTGTCTTCACACGGCAGGGGTCACTGGTTCGAAGCCAGTACCGCCCACCACCACCATTGGCCTCCTTGGCCTCAATACTTTCCGCGAAACGCATCCTGCCCGCGCAAGTAGTCGCGGTTGGATTGCGCCGTATTGCGGTTGACCAAAGGCCGGCCGTACAGCGGATGCCGCAGGCTGCGCACTTCGTGCTCCACGCGAAACAGCGGCTCGTTGGTGTCCACATCGACGATGTCCACGAAGCGCCACTCGTGAGCGTCCGTCTCCAGCGTGATGAGTTTGCGGTCCAGGAGCTTGCGGTAGGGGCCGGAGAAATCGCTGATGTAGATTTGCATGTGATGGCCATCGTAGGGCGGGATCGCAGCATCCGTCTCACGAAAGTAGATACGCTGGCCGTCACCCGCGTTAATGGCGGCAGCCGGTGCGCCATCGCGGCGAACGGCTTCACCCGCCGCGCCGATGATTTCCCGGTAGAAGCGCACGATTCTTGGCGCCGTGGACACGGGCACTTCGAATTCCGCGTAAGGCATGCCGATTTCCATGTCGCCGTACTCTTGCGAGGGCCCATGGCAGCGAAAGCGATTGCCCCAGGGGCAAACGACCTCCACGCATTGGCCGCAATCGGTAAAGCTAAAGCTCGTGCCGGCAAGCGCGGGCTTGACTTTCTCCAACCGGGTTTTGAGTTCCGACAGATCTGGCACCACCAGACCGATAGTGCCACGCAAACGCTGAGGCACGCCGGTAGGCAGGTGCATCTGGTTGCGGCCGATGTTGATCCACATGTTGTCCAGTTCCACCATCAAGTACGGGTCGCGCGTAAAGCCTAGGCCCGAGACGTAGAAGAGCGTAGCCAGCTTTTGGTCAGGCAGCGTGACGTTCACATGTTCGAGCTTGACGATATTGCCGATGTCTTCGGTGGTGCGGTCGTAGTGGGTATTCATGGAGTGGCCCTCAAAAACACATTGATCAGATTAAAATTTACTCCGTATTGAGACGGGTTTCATTGCGCGCCTGTTCTACGTAGCGATCGGCATCCTCTTGCAGCAGCAATCGTTCGCGCACCAACGCCGCGGCCGCTGCTTGTACCTTGGCAACGTAGTCACCCCGTTTGGCATAGCGCTCGGCGATGGAGAGCCGCGGATCGCCCGCGGCCACTCGCGCGGCTTTGGCCGGCGCGAATGCGAGATAACTCCCATCGCGGTCCGCGAGTTCGCCTTCTGGATAGGGAGCCTTGTAGGCGTTCCAGCCAGTGTAGGTGGCCAGCGGCACGGCGATATCGGGCAGACGGATACCGGCCACCTCGTTGCCATCGGCGTCCACCTTACACACAAGCACGCGGTAGGTCTGGCGCACGGGTGTTGGATTCACCCAATCGCCCGGCGGCGAGAGGGTATTAGTCATGGACAAGATTGCCGCGTTGGGAATCGCGGGAAAACCTGTTCTGTCCGATGGCACCAGCGTTCCCTCACGCAGTGCGGGCGTGCGGCTCGCGGGCGGCTCGCGGCCTGACACAACCCATTCGTCGAGCGCGGCCAGGAGTGCGCGTACAGCGGGCATTGGATTGTGTGGATTACGCGGATTGGCGTTGGGGCCCGGATCCATGGTGGCACCTGCCCGGCCGGCGTGTTGCGTGCCTGCAATCATATACACGCGCGCGTTGTCTGGCAGGGTAACGTCGCGCTCGCCAAGTGGATCGGTGTGCAGTAGGGAGGCGCCCTTCTGCCAATATTCCGTCGAAGTGTTGGTCTCGATCAACTTCGGATCGGACCCGTCCCCGCGAAACAGCGAGCCCGTGGCGCCGGTGAGCGGATCGGTCATGGCCGCCGCGGAAAAAGGAAAAACATTTTCCGGAAAATCGTGATCCTCATGCTGGGTGTTGGTGCGCGCGGGCTGTCCGAAGGGCGTGTTGAAGAACAACCGCCCTACGCCGCCGATGTGCGCCAGTACGCCGTCGAACACGCGCCGCCCGCTCTCGTCGCGGTTGAAACCTTGCCAGATGTGATCGCGCAAATAGCGCGCGGATTGCGAGATGCCTATCCCCAACACGTGCGTAACCGGCCGCCGGGTGATCTCCAAAGCTGCACTGTCGTAGCGCAACCAGCTCACGATATCGCGGGTCGCGGCAAAGCCCAGCCCCAGTACCTTGGGGTCTTTGGCCTTGTAGTGGAATTCGTACAGCACGCCTGGACGCGGTTTCTCGTGCAGCAGCTTGATGGACTTGCTGCCCTCGAAACTCCATTGTCCCGGTGGTATCTCCACTCGCTTTCCCGCCGCCCGCTCGCGCCACGTAAGACGCGCATGGGATTGGTCAAGGCTCGCGGCTTCATGAGAGAGCTTGAAGCTCTCCAGTATTCCGATACGCGTGCCCGATACGAATTCATCGCGGATCTCCCGCACGATAGGATTGCCTGCATCGGTAGCCACGGGTGCGTGCATCGCAATTCCGTTATTAGCGCGTGGCGCATCCGGATCCCAACCCGACCACACGAGCGTATAACCCATGCGCAAGGGAAAGCCGTTGCCCAAGTCCGCCACCGTTCGCGGATCGTTCACGCCCGGCGGGCCATCGGCAATATTGCCGAACAACATCTTGCGGCCGCGATTGTTCACTTCGTACAGAATGCGGCCATTGCCGCGCGCTGGGTCCTTGGGACGCAGGATGTACACGTCTGTGCTGTATTCGACGAACCCACGCGCATTGCGCGGCGCCTTATCGATGTTGGCGATCCCCCGGTTGGCCGGGTCGCGCGGATCAACCTCGCCCCGCGCGGTAGCGGTTACACGCTCGTAAGCACCGGTTGAACCGAACTCGGCCCCATCCGCCAACAGGCCCACGCTATCGATGTCTAGTGCAACGAGCACGGCTCAGACGAAAGTGAGGTCGGCCTCGGCGCCCAACATCCACGCACCGACGGTTTCGAAGTGGCCCATTCGACCTTGCAGATGCTGGGTCACCGTGTGCATGTCGCGAAAGCGGCGCTCCAGCGGATGGCTGGCAAATACCGCCGAAGTACCGATGGTGTTGTAGGCGAAATCTACCGCCTCGCGCGCTTGGTGGATAGCATGGGTCGAGGCCATGCGAATGAGGATGCGTTGCTCCACCGTGAGCTTGGCTCCGGGCTGGCAGACATGCTTCCAGGTGTCCGCGACCGTTTGGTGCAAGAAGGCCCGGGCTGAACGCAGACCTGCCTCGGCTTGTGCGAAATTTGTCTGTACTGCCGCGTTGTCGCGCAGCGGTATCTTGAGACCGCGCTGCACCTTAGTACGGGCGAGATCCATGAACACCCCCAGCGACGCGCGCGCGATACCCATCCCCACGCTGGCAAAACCCATCTCGTAGAACTGCAGCGCCGCCAATCGGTACACTGGCCCGGGCTCGCGGCATTCCCTCTCGAAGTTCCGGGTCATGGAATGATCGGCGCGCACATAGTGATCGTCGAGCGAGAACTGGTCGCTCGCCGTGCCGCGCAGGCCTACGGTATCCCAGATGTCGGTCAGCACGGGCTCGCTCGCGGGAACTAGCATCGTGCGCTCCGCCTGCACCCCGTCCTCATCGATCACGGGCGTGCCATCGGAGCGCCAGATGGGGCCATGCGCCCCCAGCCAAGTGGCGTGGCGCGCACCGCTGGCGAAGGCCCATACGCCCGTGACCCGGTAGCCGCCTTCCACCTCTCGCACCTTGGCTTTGGGGCCTGGCCCCCAGGCCAGCACCGCACGCGGGTCGCCGAATATCTTGGCGGCAACGGGCGGGTCGAGATAGGCCGCCGCCATGGCACAGCCACCACCCTGGCTCAGGCACCACGCGGTGCTGCCATCGCCCTGCGCGATAGACTCGATAACCTGCATGAAGGTCATCGGATCGGTTTCGAGTCCGCCCACGCTGCGCGGCAGCAACATGCGAAACAATCGCGCCTCGTGAAGCTTATCGAGCCACGCCGGAGGGAGTCTGCGAAGGCGCTCGATTTCGCCCGAGAGTGCCTCGGCTTGCGGCCGAAGTGCCTCGGCACGCGCGAGGATCTCTTGATCTCCGGTGAGCGCAACCGGCAAGGGGTTCAGCATGTCCACGACTCTCTCCCTAAGAGTAAGGCACCACAAGCGCCGCTTACTCCTAATTCGTTTATCCAATAGTACCCTTTGGCGGATTGCGCCCTGCCAAGAGATAAACTAGCGGCACCAGACAAGGGCCAAACATGAAACGACCCATCCACTTTTTCAGCGAAGGCGTTCGCCTCGCGGGCGATATATATCTCCCGGAGGACTTGCAGCCGGGTGAAAAGCGCGCCGGCATCGTGCTATGCCATGGCTATACGGGCGTTAAAGACCTCTACCTCCCGGACAACGCGCGGAGCCTGAATGAGGCGGGATATGTCGTGATGACGTTCGACTATAAAGGCTGGGGCAATAGCGAAGGCCCGCGTAATCGCCTTGCGCCCTACGGCCGCGTTTACGACGTACAAGCGGCGCTCTCATTCATCTGCACGCTGCCCGAAGTAGACCCCGAGCGCCTTGGAATCTATGGCACCAGCTATGGCGGTGCCACGGTCGTCTGGGTGGGCGCCCTAGACCCGCGGGTGAAATGCATCGTCAGTGTCGTGGGCGTGGGCCATGGCGAGCGTTGGATGCGCAGCGTGCGCCGGCCCGACGAGTGGTTCGATCTTCTGGAGCGTTCAGCACATGACCGCACCCAACGCGCGCTCACGGGCAAATCCGAGTTCGTGGAGCGCGCGCAGATCTTGTTGCCCGACCGCCAATCCGCCGAACTGGCCGCCGCCGCGCGCCGCAACAATCCGGCGGCGGTCAACAGCATCCCGCTGGAGTACATCGACGACACCTTGAGCTTCAACCCGGAATGGATCGTGGACAAGATCGCTCCCCGCCCCATCTTGTTCATCGCTACAGACAACGACCGCCTCGTACCGCCGGAGGAATCCGTGCATCTGTACCAACGCGCAGGCGAACCGAAGAAACTGGTCATCTTGAAGGGCTATGGCCACTACGAGGTCTACCTGGAGCCCGCCTTCAGCGAAGTGATGCGCGCAACACTCGATTGGTACCAGGAGCATTTGCCTGCACGCTGAGCGCCGCCGCGCGATTACTCAATGGCACGCAGCTTTCCCCTGGTCGAGGATTTCCCCGTCGGGCACCGCCATAAATGCCCATTCGTATTCTCCCGGGTGCAAGACCAGCTTCAGTGCACCGTAGACACCGCCCGCTTTTGCCTCGCTATGGGGATGCGGAAAAAGATAGAGACCCGGTATCGCACCACCGGTCCCGGCGATGAATTGGCGAATGCCATGCTTCGAGTCCAACTGGCCCTCCTTGTCCAGAGGTGCTAGGCGCTCGTAATCGTGATCGTGCCCGCTTAACGCGACATCCACTCCCGCGTCATGCAGAATGTTCCAGAGGTTTTTGACCTTGTCGTTATTACCGTGCCAACCCGAAGTAAAGCGTGGGTGATGAAAAAAGGCAAGGGTGCATTGGGTGCGATGAGTTGCCAAATTCGCCTTGAGCCAAACCTCTTGAGTCTTGCCCAGCGGCGTATTGACGATGTTGCTATTGAGCGCAACCACGTGCCACGCCCCCAGATCGAAACTGTAGAAGCCGCTCCCCCGCGGCCCC
>JBJXGQ010000288.1:0-15268 GCA_046160525.1 Burkholderiales bacterium | reverse complement strand
GTCAGATTGCGCATGGCTGCATGTCTCCTGTGATGTCCATTTGGCGTTCATTCTGCCAGCCTGTCATACTAAGCCGTGAGTATTTTCGAACGCGAGAGGAAAGAAAATGAAGATTGCCGACATTTCTCATGTGAGTTACCACAGCCCCGATCTGGATACGATGGAAACCTTCATGACGGACTTCGGATTAGTCCGCGCCCAGCGCACGGCGGACGCGCTGTACATGCGCGGCACGGGACCGGCCGCCTATTGCTACACCGTGCGCAAGGCGGACAAACCGGGTTTCGCCGGCGCGGCATTGCGCGCGGCCAGCGCGGCGGATTTCGAAGCCGCCGCCAAGATTCCGGGAGCTTCGCCCCCGCGCGCCCTTTCGGGCCCCGGCGGGGGCATGAGCATCGCGCTGAAAGATCCCGATGGGCTGCCGGTGGAAGTGGTACACGGCATCGCACCTGCCGCCCCGTTGGCCATGCGAGGGCCCCTCGACTTGAATTACGCGGAACACAAACACCGCCGCGGCACCACTCAACGCATCCCCAAGGGCCCCTCGCAAATTCTGCGCTTGGGGCATGCGCTGTTTTTCGCCACGGACTTTCAACGCACGCTCGATTGGTACTGCACGCACTTCGGTTTGTTGCCCTCGGACTATATTCACGAAGGGACCGAAGACCAAAAGTTGGGCGCCTTCCTGCGCTGCGACCGGGGCCCAGAGTGGACCGATCATCACACCATCGGCGTGTTCACGGCTCCGAAGGCCAAGATCCATCACGTCTCCTTCGAGATCCAGGATTTCGACGCGCAGTACCTCGGGCACGAGTGGTTGCAGGCAAAAGGATACAAGCACGCGTGGGGTATCGGACGCCATCTTCTGGGTAGCCAGGTATTCGATTACTGGTACGACCCCCATGGCCACATCGTCGAGCACTTCGCCGATGGCGATTTGTTCAACGCCAGCAAGCCCGCGCAGTCCTTTCACGCTGGTCCCGATAGTTTGTTTCAATGGGGGCCTCCGGTACCCGAAGTGTTTTTGGCCTAGCTCATTTGCCTAAATTCGTTCGATGATGACGGCGATGCCCTGCCCCACCCCGATGCACATGGTGCACAGCGCATAGCGGCCTTGGATGCGTTCGAGCTGGTGAAGAGCGGTGGTCACCAAGCGCGCGCCACTGGCTCCCAGTGGATGGCCCACGGCAATGGCTCCGCCATTCGGATTTACGTGAGCGGCATCGTCGGCCACGCCGTGATCGCGCAACGCCGCCAGCACTTGCGCGGCGAAAGCTTCGTTCAATTCGATCACGCTCATGTCGCTAAGTTTTAGTCCCGTTTTCGCCAGCACCTTTCGCATGGCGGGCGAGGGACCAAAGCCCATGATCCTGGGGGCGACGCCCGCGGTGGCCATGGCCAAAATCTTCGCGCGCGGCTTAAGTCCATGGGCCTCCACCCCTTGCGCGGAGGCGAGCAGCAGCGCGCAAGCGCCATCGTTCACACCGGAAGCGTTGCCCGCGGTAACCAATCCATCCTCCTTGACCACACCCTTTAATTTCGCCAGCGCTTCGAGAGTCGTTTCGCGCGGATGCTCGTCGTCCTTGATGACCAGCGGCTCGCCTTTTTTCTGCGGCAGCGTGATGTTCATGATCTCCTTGGCGAAGAACCCCTCGCGCTTGGCGGCGGCGTAGCGCTGCTGGCTGCGCAGTGCGAAGGCATCTTGATCGGCGCGCGATACCTTGAATTCCACGGCGACGTTTTCCGCTGTCTCAGGCATGCTGTCCACACCATAGCGTGCCTTCATGACGGGGTTCACGAATCGCCAGCCGATGGTGGTGTCCTCCATTTTCAGGGAGCGAGAGAAGGCTGAATCCGCCTTGCTCACCACGTAAGGCGCGCGCGACATACTCTCCACGCCGCCGGCGATCATGAGGTCCGCCTCGGCGCAACGCAGCGCGCGCGCCGCCGTACCCAGGGCATCCATGCTGGAACCGCACAAGCGGTTGATGGTGGCGCCCGGCACTTCCACCGGCAGCCCCGCCAGCAAACTCGCCATGCGCGCGACGTTGCGGTTGTCCTCACCCGCCTGGTTCACGCATCCGTAGATCACGTCATCCACCTTGGACCAATCCACATTGGGGTTGCGCGCCATCAACGCCTTGATGGGATGCGCGGCCAGATCGTCCGTGCGAATAGCGGACAGCGCGCCGCCGTAGCGCCCGAAGGGGGTGCGAATGGCATCGCAGATGTAAGCGTCGGTCATGGTATTGCTCCTCTCTAAATTTAATGTCGTGTCCTCGGGAGACGTGAAGCGTGAGACGTGAAGCGTGACACGTGAAGCGCTCCTTCCCCCGCCTGCGGGGGAAGGCTGGGATGGGGGCACTCCTCACTCCTCACTCCTCACTCCTAACTCCTCACCCCTCACGCCTATCGCCTCTCTCCTCCCAAAGAATCTTCCTTTGCACCGGAAACAGTTGCAATCCAAACTTCCCTGACAGCGCGCCCCAGATTCCGCGTGGCCACTTAATGACTACCACGATGGCCATGAGGCCCAGCCCGATCAAGTACCAACTGCCGTAGTCGGAAAGGTAGTTGTTGAGCAACCAGAATAGCAGCGCTCCCAGGATGGGGCCTTCGATGGTGCCGATGCCGCCGATCAGTACGATGAAGATGGAGAACGCCGTCCAATTCACGCTGAAGGCCACGTCGGGCGAAATGCGCAGGTTACTCAAATAGTAGAGCGACCCAGCCAAGCCGGCACCGGCACTGGCCAACACGTAGACGATGAGCTTGACGGCCTTGACATTGATGCCTTGGCTCTCCGCCGCCCGTTCGCTGTCACGAATGGCCGTCAAGGCCAGGCCGAAACGCGAGCGCAACAGGCCATAGACCAATCCGACGGCAAACACCACACTGCCTACGGCGAGCCAGTAAGTGATCATTTCGCGTGTGGCCTTCGGGATACCCAACATGGCGGTCAAACTGGTGCCCGAGCCCCCGCCCAGGGAGGATACATTCGCGAAGAACAAACGGAAGACCTCGGCCACCACCCACGTACCCACGGCGAAATAACCGCCCTGCAAGCGGAACACGAATTGCGATGTCGGAATCGCGATGAGCCCCGCCACCAACGCCGCCAGGGGCACGCAGAGAAAGGGATCGATCCCCATCTTCTGTGCGAACACGAAAAGGAAATACCCCCCCAATCCGAGGAAACCCTGCTGGCCGATGGACACCATGCCGCCGTAACCGGCGAGCAAGTTCCACATGCTGGCGAACACGAGGTAACAACTAATTTCCACGACGCTGCGCATGGCCACCGAAGTGCCCCACCACGGGAGTGTCACCGCTGCCACCAGCAGCACGATGCCCAATAGCGCGGCGATCTGGCTTGCGCGGGTAGCGCGTTGGACAACGTAAGTTGAGGTGATCATGCGTCCGGCCTGACTCGTTTCCCCTCACCCTCGGTCCCCCTCCCGGAGGGCGAGGGAGGCAACTCCCTTCTCCCCGCGGGAGAAGGGTTGGGGATGAGGGAAAGCATCGTAAACGCTCTCATCGCGTTTTCGGAAACAACCCGCTCGGACGGATCATCAGCATGGCCAGGAATACCACATGGCCGATCAATAGGCCCCAGCCCGGATCGATCCGGAATCCCACACTCTGGGAGATACCCAGGATAATTCCCCCGGCGAAACTTCCCCAGAACGATCCCAAGCCACCGATGATCACGGCTTCGAAAGCATAGAGCAGCAAACCAGGGCCATCGGACGGCGCGAACACTGTGCGCATGCCTTGCAGCATGCCGCCCACGGCGATCAGCGCGAAGGCGATGGCCGTGGCCAGCGCATACACGTGACGGTGATCGAGCCCCATCAATTGCGCCGTTTGGTAATCGTCCGAGGTGGCGCGAAAGGCCCGCCCTAAATTCGTGCGGCGAAACAGCCACTCCATGAATATCGTTGCCGCCAAGGCCAGAATAAAAATGATCAAGGGCAGCACACCCACGTGAATTCCCCCGCCCAGGGCCACGCTTTTCGTTTCCACTCCCAGCGCGCTGATGGAACGGTTATCCGCGGAAAAAATCTCCAGCAGCAAATTCTGGATGACGATGGACAAACCAAAAGTCACCACCAGCGAGGGCATGGGATCCGCACCCAAGGTTCCGTTCAAAATCCCGCGTTGCAATCCGTAGCCGAAGGCCGCCGCGATGGGCAGCAAGAGCAAAAGCGTCACCGCCGGGTTCAATCCAAGGCCAGTGAGTGGCGTTCCCGGAATGCCGCTGGTGATGGCGAAGCCCGCGAAGGCGGCCAGTATGAGGAAGTCGCCATGGGCCGTGTTGGTAAGACGCATCACACCCAGAAGAAGCGATTGCCCCACGGCAAAGAGCGCGTAGAGCCCGCCCAGCATGATGCCCTGCAAAAGGGTGTCCACCCAATTTAGCATCGCTCAGACACCGAAGTAGGCATGGGCGATTTGCTCGCGAGACAGTTCGTCCGAGCGCCCCGAGAGCGGCACGCGCCCTTCCTGAAAGCAATACAAGCGGCTCGATGCGCGTTGTGCCAGCCCCACATCTTGTTCCACGATGATGGCGCTCAACCCCTCCGCCGTCACTTTCCCCAGCGCCTCGTAAATGTCCTTCACCACGATCGGCGCCAGGCCCAGGGACGTCTCGTCGCACAGCAGGAGTTTGGGGTTCGACATCAATGCGCGGCCAATGGCCACCATCTGCTGTTGGCCGCCGGAAAGCGAGGTGCTGGGCGCATCGCGCTTTTCCTTCAGCATGGGAAACAACTCGTACACCGTAGCGAGATTCCAGCGCCCGCGCCGGCCGCTATAGGCCCCCATGCGCAAATTCTCCTCGACAGTCAAACTGGAAAACAAGCGGCGCCCTTCGGGCACCATGGCAATGCCCGCCGCCACGATTTTCCCCGGCGCATGCCCGCCCACCGCCACGCCATCAAAGCGCACAGCCTGAGGCGGCGCCGATAGCAACCCGGTCACCGTCTTGAGAAAAGTAGATTTCCCCGCCCCATTGGCCCCGATGACCGCCACGATCTCCCCAGCATCGAGTTCGAAATCGATGCCGAACAGCGCCTGAAAATCGCCGTAGAAAGCGCTTAGGTTATGGGTTTCTAGGAGCATTGGAAGTCTCCTACTGTGGGAGGAGGGAGGAGGGAGGTGGGAGGAGTGCCCCCATCCCAACCTTCCCCCGCAGGCGGGGGAAGGAGCGTGGAAGCGCACCCGCTTCACGTCTCATGTTTATCGCTTCACTCTTCACTCCTCACCCCTCACCCCTGACTCCTCACGCATCACCTCAATTCCCATATACACCCTCTTCACCTCCGCATCGTTCATCACGCTGCGCGGGTCCCCCTCGGCGAGTTTCTGTCCGAAATTGATGACGTAAAGGCGGTCCGCCACGGCCAGCAGGGCGTGCACCACGTGCTCGATCCAGATGATGGTCATGCCGGATGCTTTGATCCGCTGCACTTCGCTGACGAGTTCCTTCGCTTCGTGCTCGGTCAACCCGCCGGCGATTTCATCGAGCAAGAGTAACTTCGGCTGTGTCGCCAGCGCGCGCGCCAATTCCAAGCGCTTACGGTCGAGCAAACTGAGGGATCCCGCGATCGCGTTGGCTTTCTTGGCGAGCCCGGTTCTGTGCAGCACTTCCACGCACACGTCGCTCGCGGCGCTGTCGCGCAATTTTCCCCCAAAGGTGGCTCCCACCAATAAATTCTCGAACACCGTCATGCCGGTGAAGGGATGGGGAATCTGGTAGGAGCGTCCGATGCCTTGGCGGCAGCGTTCGTGAGGTGCAAGTGCGGTGATGTCGCGGCCCTCGAACAGAATCTGGCCGGCTTGAGGTGTGTCATCCCCGCTGATCAAATTGAACAAGGTGGTCTTGCCCGCGCCATTGGGACCCAAAATACCAAGGGTCTCCCCTGCCTTCACTTCCATGGAAAGCGCATCGATCACCTTCAAGGCGCCATAGCTCTTGGAGGTGTTCTCCACTCTCAGAAGTGTGTTCATGCGCAATGAGACCGCCGCCGCGCCGGCGCGCGGCGGCAACCCCTAGCCCCTAGATCCTAGCTCCTAGATCCTGGATTCTAGGATCCAATCACCTTCATCTTCGCCCCCACGGGAATGTTGGGCGCGGTCTTGTTGTTGACGATGACGAGATCGAATTTATGCTTCTTGCCCTTGACCCACTGGCCGCCGACGAGCGCGCACTTGGCGACGTTCTTGACGGGTCCCTTGCCCCAGGAGATGGGGCCCACCATGGTGTTCAGATTGGTGGAAACGATGGCGTCGCGGATGGCGGCCTTGCTATCGGGATTCTTGCAGCGCTTCAGCACATCCATGGCCACTTCGAACAAGGAATGGGTGTAACCCAAGATCTGGGTCCATTGGCGCGAGGTGTTCTTTTCATAGCCATCGGCCAGCACCTGGCAGCTTTCGTTCGTGAGGGATGACTTGAAGGGAAAGGCCGGGCTCCAGAAAATTTCCGAGGACAAGCCATCGGCGATATCTCCGATGGCCTCCACGCCGGGTGGTACCAGGTAAGCCTTTCCGACCGATACGGCCTTGGGTTTGTAGCCTTGTTGCGCGGCTTGGGTCCAGAAGGTCTTGAAGTCCGGTGGAATCACCACGCCAGTGACGATGTCGCAGTTGGCCTTCTTGAAGGCGCTGATTTGCGCGCTGAAATCCTGCTGCAGGTTTTGATAGCGGCCCGGATCGGTGAGCTTGTATCCCTTGCCAGCGAGAGGTTTGGGGAAGCCGCGCTCGGGGTCCCCCCAGGCGTTACCGTCACCGTCATTGGGGAAGAGCGCGCCCACGGTCTTGTTGGTGGGCAGGCTATCCCACATGTTGGTGAACACCGCGATGATGTCCTCCAACCCCCAGAAGTAGTGATAGGTCCAGTTGAATCCCTTGGCGGGATCGCCGCCGCGCGTGAAAAACCACGGCTGCCACGGGCACAACGTGGTGATGCAGGGCACTTCGTTCAGCTCGCACTGGTCGCTGACGGGATTGACGGTTTCTGGCGTGGCACCGGCCAGCATGAGATCGACTTTATCCTTCAAGATGAGATCGGAGGCCACTTCGCCGGCGCGGTTAGGCGTGGACTGGCTGTCCTTCTCGATGATCTCCACGGGGTAGTTCTTCCCCCCGATATTCACGCCCGCCTTGAACAAGGCGCTAAGCTGCGAGATGACGTACTTGTCCGTCTCGGCAAAGACGGCGAGCGGGCCCGTCTTGGGAATGACGTAGCCCACTTTGATCTTGCGGCCCGCTTGCGCGGAGGCGAACTTGGTGTTGATGAAGGGAAAGCTCAGCATTGCGGCCGCGGTTGCGCCGGTCTTGAGCACCTTGCGGCGCCCGGTCAGGTCTTTACTCATGATCTCCTCCGGTGTGTTTGTAATGAAATACCTCTACGACAAATCGGTTAACTCCAATCCCACAACTCCGCATCGGGCCCGCGCCGGGTGGGGCCGATGTTCAGATACTGTCCATCCACGAAGGCAAGGGGCTCCAGTCCCGCGATGACCGCCACGGCCGCGACATTTCCAATGAATATGGTGTGCGTACCCGCCACGATTTCCTGCGCCAAGGTGCAATCGAAAGTCACCGGGCATCCCTTCAACACGGGTGCGCCCGTCTCGAGGACTGACCAATCTCCCATCCCGAAACGGTCCTCGCTGGCCGGCGTTCTGGCAAAGTGGCGGGCGACGGGAATTTGCGCGCTCGACAACACGTTCACGCAGAAGTTTTTCCACTCCCGAATCTTCGGGTGCGTGTTGCTCGTTGCGTTCACGCATACGAGCAACTGGGGCGGCTGCGCGGACACCGAACATACCGCCGTCGCCGTAAAGCCCGCGCGAGCGCCCGCGCCATCGCCCGTGGTGACGATGGACACCCCCGATGCCAATTGGCGCATGCCCTTCTTGAACGAATCCGCATCCACCGACCGGTAGATCTTGGCCTGCGCATCCCGGTGCACGGGTGTGCTCACCCAAGGATGGCTCTCGTGCAAGGGCTTGGACACAGGTCAAACAACGGGAGAATTCGGGGACATGCCCAAGAGTACGCGCCCGTACATTTCCAAGTTGGTCTTCATGCTGAGCAGACCATGCATGTTGATGGCGTGCAAATCCTTCTGCGCCAAATGAATGGGGCTCTTTTCATCCAATCCGCTGCCGCCGGTGGCAATGTATAGAGTCTGCGTGGATTCCAGGCACAAGCGCACCGCGTAGGCGCAATCCATGCGGGCCTTGGCCCGGCGCTCCAGGGGCATTTGCTCGCCCTGGTTGGCGTAGGCTTCCACTTCGTCCACCATGCCATGCAGTAGCAAACGCGCAGCGTCGAGTTTGGTGGCCGCTTCCGCGACTTCGATGTGCGTGACGGCGAGGTCCGCCTGCTTGTCGCCGAAGGTATAGGCCACGATGCGCCCTGGCATGCGTTTGATGAAGTTATCCAGCGCGCGCCGGCTCATGCCTAGGGCCGCGCTGCAAATGAACAAGGCCAGGACGGGCACCGCGGCGCTGCGATAAAGACTGGTGCCATGCACGTGCGCACCGGGCGTCTTGCCTTCAATGGCGGCGGGCACGGACAAGAAGCGGTGCTCCGGCACGAACAGATCCTTTACCGTCACGCTATTGCTGCCGGTTCCCGTAAGCCCTCCCGTGTACCAATCGTCCTGGATGTTCACGTCCTTCGTGGGAATCACCATGACGCCGCTGTCGGGCACGGCATCATCGTCCCCCATCACCATTTCACCTAGGAGCACCCAATCGGAATGATGGCAACCGGAGCAAAAGGGCCAAAAACCGGAGAGCTTGTAGCCACCGGGCACCTTGCGCGCTTGGCCCCGCGGCCCGATCACGGCGGACACGATGGCGTTGGGATTCGCGCCATAGACATCGTCTTGCGCGCGCACGTCGAAGGATCCCAGCAACCACGAATGCGCTTGATAGACGCCTAAGCACCATCCGGTGGAGCCACAGCCGTAAGCCACCTCCTCCACCACGTCGATATGATCGTGCAGACTCGCCTCCCACCCGCCGCAGCGCTTGGGTTGCAGTACCTTGATCAAACCTGCCTCGCGAATGAGCCCGACGCTTTGCTTGATGAGCTTGCGAGCCGCGATGGTTTCAAGCGCGCCTTTCGCCAAGTCACCGGCGATGGCTTTCGCCCGCGTGGCGTGTTCGCTGGTTTTTCTTATGGCGGCGTTGTGCACTTCAATTTCTCCCTTCGTTGTCGTTCTAAGCAGGCCGCCGTCCCCAGTAGGCATCGTCCAGCAATTTGCGAATCGCTTCGCGCTCAACGGGACGCGGATTCCAGTACGGGTCGGTGGTGGCGAGCTCCGCGGCGCGGTCCAGTCCGTCTTCGCGCATACCAAGGTCCTTGAGCGAAAGCGGCGTGCCAAGAGACGCCGCCAGATCGTAGACGCCTTGCGCCGCATCGCTTGCCCCTAATGCGCTGGCGATGCGCGCCATGGCTTCAATGGCCGCGCCGCGGTTGTAAGCCAGGGCGTGCGGCAGGACCACAGTGTGAGTTTCGGCGTGGGGCAGATTGAAACTGCCACCCAGCGTGTGGCAAAGCTTGTGATGCAGCGCCATGCCCACTTGGCCCAGGCAAGTACCGGCGAGCCAGGCACCGTACAGCGCATCGGACTTCGCTTCCATGTCGCGCGCATCTCGCACGATGAGCGGCAACCCGCGAGCCAGGGCGCGAATACCTTCCTCGGCCATGTTGGAGGCGATGGGATTGCCTTCCTGCGCGTACATCGCCTCCGCGCAATGGGCGATGGCATTCATTCCGCTGGGGCCGGCGATTTTCGCGGGCAGCGTGGCCAGGAGATTCGGATCGTAGATCACGGTTTTGGGCAGCACCCGGGCATCGCGCCCCGTCTTCTTTTGTCCTTGCGCGGTGATGCCGTAGATGGGCGTCATCTCGGAACCGGCGAAGGTTGTGGGGATCGCAAGAACCGGCAAGTTACTGGTCAATGCGATGGCTTTGCCCAGGCCGATGGTGGAGCCCCCTCCCACTGCCACGCAACAATCGGCCTTCATTTCCTTGGCGGCAGCGCGTGCCGCTTCCGCCGTTTCGATGGGCACGTGCATCACCGCCTTCGCGTAAATACCCGCCGCACGCGAACCTAGCCGCGAGGAAATATCCTCCGCGGCGGCGCGCTGCTCCGGTGTGCTCAACACCAGCGCGCGCATTGCGCCCAGCAATTCGATCTCGCGTTGCAAGTACCGCAGGCTATCCACCCCGAAGATGACGCGGGCGGCGTGGGCGGTGTAGACAAAACTCTTCACGCGCGCGCCTGCTTCGGCAGCGTTGAAAGCGGCACACCCGTAAGGCGGATCAACTCTTCCAGGCTCAGCCCTTCCACCCACTCGTGCGCCACCAGCCCGTGAGGCGTCACACCGATCACCGCGAGATCCGTGTAGATACGGCTCACGCACTTGATGCCCGTCAAGGGATAGGTGCACTGCTGCACGATCTTGCTCTCCCCTTTCTTGGTCAAATGCTCCATCATGATGAAGACCTGCTTGGCGCCCGCCGCCAAATCCATGGCACCGCCCACGGCGGGGATGGCACCGGGCTCGCCCGTGCTCCAGTTGGCCAGATCGCCTTCCACCGAGACTTGGAAGGCCCCCAGCACGCATATATCGAGATGGCCACCGCGCATCATGGCGAAGGAGTCGGCGTGATGAAAGAAAGCCGCGCCGGGCAGCAGCGTAATGGGTTGCTTGCCGGCGTTGATGAGATCTTCATCCTCTTCGCCAGGTGCGGGTGCCGGCCCCATGCCCAAGATACCGTTCTCGCTGTGCAAGAAGATCTCCTTCCCCTTGGGCAGATGATTGCCCACGAGCGTAGGCAGCCCAATGCCCAGATTGACGTAGGCGCCTTCTGGAATGTCGCGCGCCACACGCGCGGCGATTTCGTCCCGGGATAATTTTTTCATCAGGCCACCGCTTGAAGTTTCGGCGCACGGGGAACGTGCACCACTCGATCGACGTAGATACCAGGCGACACGATGATCTCCGGATCCAGCACACCCACCGCGACGATTTCATTGACTTGCACGATAGCGCACTTCGCCGCCGCTACCATGACGGGGCCGAAATTGCGCCCGGCCTTGCGAAATACCAAGTTACCCAAACGGTCCGCTCTCTCCGCTTTCACCAAGGCGAAGTCGGCATGGATAGGCGTTTCGTAGACATAACCTTTGCCATCGATGACGCGGGTTTCCTTGCCCTTCGCCAATTCGGTGCCATAACCCGTGGGGGTAAAAAACCCGCCGATTCCCGCCCCCGCCGCGCGTATGCGCTCCGCCAGGTTACCCTGCGGCACCAACTCCAGCTCGATCTCGCCCGCGCGGTAGAGCGTGTCGAAATGATGGGAATCCACCTGGCGCGGAAAGGAACACAGAATCTTGCGCACCCTCTTGGCTTTCAGCAACGCCGCCAATCCTGTCTCGCCGTTGCCCGCGTTGTTATTGACGATGGTGAGATCCTTGGCGCCCTGCGCGATCAAGCCATCGATCAAGTCGCTGGGCATGCCCGAACCCCCGAAGCCACCGATCATGATGGTGGCACCGTCGTGGATACCGGCGAGGGCTTCTGTTATCGATGCAACGACTTTGTTGATCATTTTGTTGGAGGGGTCAGGGGCCCGGGATCAGGCGGCAGGGGATGACGTAAAGGGGATTTCCTCACTCCTCCCCCCTCCCTCCTCACGCCTTCCTTGTTCATCAAAAACTCACCGGATTCACGGGCGACTTGCCGGCTTCGATGTCGTGCACCACTTGCGGGGATCCGTTCTCCCAAACCAGCAGCATGGAGCGCTTGGGCGAGAAGCCTTGGTGGCGGCAATCGGCGGGCATGGCGGCCACATCGCCGGCCTTCATGATCACGCGCGCGCGTGGCGCGCCAGTCCTCTTGTCGCCGGAGTTCCAGTGAATTTCGTCGCACATCTGAAAGAACCACTCGACTCTGTCATTGCCGTGGATCACGGGCAGGATATGCTCTTCCGTGGTGGGGCAGCAGAAGCTGTACTTCACCACCGAAGTGAAGGAAGGGTTCCAGGTGACGTCCGAGCGTGAGAGATAGGCAAACAGATTGAAGGCGTGCACCTCGTTCTCGAATCCTGGCTCGGGATGTAACTCCGGGGCATCTTGCGGTACGTCGGCAAAGGCGCGGTTCACCGGATAACCATTGTCGTCGCGGCGAATGTCGAGATCGCCCTTCAGACCCACGCAGCGCTTGGCCAGTTGCCGCACACGGCGCAACGCCTTCAAATTCTGGCCGTGCTTGCGGCCATAGGGCGAACCGGTTTCCTGTGGTGCGGCGAAGGGATCGTAGCCTTCGTTCACCCAGTCCTCCAGCATTTCCACGAAGGTGGCGCGCACTTCCTCCGTGGGAAAATTTTGTAGCAAATCCACTTCGGACTTGCTGAATTGCCCGTTGTAGGTGCCCGCGTAGACATCCACGGAGGTGTACTTGTTACAGGTACCAAAGACATCGTCGAAATTGACGTAGCCGTAGAAAAATCCCCACGCCACGTCGCGCATGAGCGGACGCAAGAAATTTCCAACGTCGGTGCTGTGGCTCATGGGCTTGCCGTTGCGCCCTGTCCAGCGAATATGGGCAAAGTATTCGTCGCGGCTGAACTCGAATGTACCGAGCCGGTAACTCTTGTAGCCGTGTAGATTGGGGGAGGACGACTGAGCCTTGAAGGCTTCTGCAGGTGCGTTCATGGAGATCTCCTAACTCATGCGGCTTGGCAGATCTGCGCCCACTTCTGCACGGACAGATCTCCCAGAGTCGTTTGCAGGACTAGCGCGGCCGGCTTGGCGGCGCGAAACTGGTAGGCGCAATTCGCCGGCAGCATGCCTTGGTGGCCGCGTTTCAATTTCATCCATCCCATCTTCTTCCCGGCCGGCTCACCGTTCAACTTGATGGCGCCATTTTTTTCCGGATCGGACACGGCGGGATGCTCCAGCTTCACCATGTGCACTTCAACCTCGCCGTCCATATTGAGTACGAACTCGTCGTGCGCGCAGCTAAACCAGGGCGACTTTCCTTCCGCGCGGATGGCTTCCAGCACATAGATCTGGTTGATGGCCATGACCACCTTCTCGTAGGGCATGGACTTGGAGCAGATCTCGAACACGTTGGAAAAAGCGTAATTCTTGGCGTTGTCGTTGATGACCTCGACGCCGCCTTTCTCGAATTGGCTCAATGAGCCGAAGATGGTCTTCATGGCTCTCCTCCTTGCATATTGTCTCTTCTTATTGATAAAGTGTTCGCATTGCGGACGATAGTTCGGAATACGAACAGTAGGGGCACTTTATGCCTAACGCCAAAAGCCTGTCAAGACCATTGCGGCAAGACCTGGACGGGGAGGCCCAGGGCGGACGCGATTTCGTGAGGGCACTGGCCAAGGGCTTGGCGGTCATCGAAGCCTTCGACGCCCAGGCCCCCGCGATGACCTTGAGCGAGGTGGCAAGGCGCGTGAATCTCTCGCGCGGAACGGCACGGCGCCTCTTGCTCACCCTGGTGGATCTGGGATATGGCGCCTTCGATGGCAAACGCTTTTCCCTGAATCCGCGGGTCTTGCGGCTGGGATTTGCCTACCTTTCCTCGCGCAACCTCTGGCAACTCGCCCAACCCTTGATGGCGGCGCTGGTGGAGAAGGTACACGAGTCGTGCTCTATCGCGGTGCTCGACGGAATGGAGATCGTCTACGTTGCCCGCGTGCCCACGGCCGCTCGCATCATGTCCATCAACCTTGGACTTGGCACGCGGCTCCCCGCCTTCGCCACTTCCATGGGCCGCGTACTGCTCGCCGGGTTACCGGGCGAGCAATTGGACGAGGCGCTCAAATCCGCGCCCGTACTCACCGCCTACACGGCCAAGACCATCCACGACAAGGCAGCCTTGCTCAAAGAGCTGGAGGCCGTGCGCAAACAAGGTTGGGCGCTGGTGGACCAGGAATTGGAAATTGGGTTGCGCTCCATCGCCGCGGGGATCACGGATGCCAATGGCAGGGTCATCGCGGCGCTCAACATCGGCACCCATGCATCGCGCTGGCCGATGCAAAAGCTCTTGCAGGAAGTCTTGCCGGCCCTCAAGGGAACTGCCACCGCGATATCTGCCTTGGCCGCCCGCGGCCCTTCAACCTAGCGCGAGAAAACCAGCTTTGGTTCGCGCAGATCGGCTTGGTGTACGGCGGGCGCGCCCTGCCCCGCATATTTCGCGAGCAGTTCTTCCAAGGGCAGGGGCCTGGAAAAGAGATAGCCTTGAATGCGGTCGCAGGCTTGGTCCTTCAGATATTCATACTGAGACTGCGTTTCCACGCCTTCGGCCACCACCTCCAGCCCCATCTTATGGCCTAGCGCAATGACCGCGCTGGCAATGGCCACGTCGTCACTCTCATAGGGAATATTCTTGACGAAGCTACGGTCGATCTTCAAGCGCTGCAAGGGAAAATGCTTGAGTACGGACAATGAAGAGTACCCTGTGCCGAAATCGTCGATGGCAAAGGATACGCCTTGCTGCCTGAGGGCCGCGAGTTCCGCGACGTGCAACCCATTGCGGTCGAGCAGCATACTTTCGGTGAGTTCCAATTCCAGCAAACTACCATATAGCTGGGTTTGTGCGAGCGTGTTCAGCACAGTGTCCGCGAAACCAGGTTCATGGAACTGCCTGGCCGACACGTTGACCGCTACCGCGACGTCCTTCAACCCCCAGGATTGCCATGCGCGGGCGTCCGTGCATGCCTTGCGCAAGACCCACGCGCCAAGCGCCACGATGATCCCGGTTTCCTCGGCCAGGGGAATGAATTGGGACGGCGGTATATCCCCCAACTTGGGATGGTGCCAGCGAATCAAGGCCTCCACGCCCAACAGCTTCTGGGTCACCGCATCGACTTGCGGTTGGTAGTGCAAAGTGAAGGCCTCTTGTTCGAGGGCCGTTTTCAAGGCCTGCTCCAAGTTCAAGCGCTGCTTGACCCGGTCGATCATGTAGGGGCGGAACAAGCGCACGGTTCCTTTGCCCGAGCCTTTGGCATCGTGCAGCGCCGCCTCGGCATTGTGCAGCAACTCCTCTGCGCTGGATTCCTTGAGCGCGAGCGCGATACCGGCACTTGCTCCTACTACTACTTCCCGCCCTTCCAAAGTAAAAGGCTTGAGGATGGCTTGCATTGCGCGTTCGCCCAACTGCGTTACCTGGGATGCACTGGCCACGGAGCCAAGCACCACGGCGAATTGGTTTCC
>JBJXGQ010000287.1:0-2920 GCA_046160525.1 Burkholderiales bacterium | reverse complement strand
TGACGCGGCTGACCGGCCCCTTCAATTTCTCCGGCTTACCCGCTCTTAGCTTGCCATGCGACGAATGGGTGCCAGGTTTACCGTTCTCGCTGCAAATCGCTGGGCGGCCCGGCGCGGATTTGGAAGTGTTGTCGTTGGGATTGGCGGTAGAGGAGATATTGCGCGGGTAAATTGGCTAGCTACCCTCCCAGCTAGGCCAGCTCCGACATCATTGCGCGAGCTTCCCTTAGATCTTTCGTGTCGAATCCCTGCGTAAACCAGTCGTGCACGGGTGCGAGTAATTCCAGGGCGATTGCCCGCTTGTCTTGACTCAACAAAAGCCGGGCAAAGCTTAGCGTGGCGCGCAGTTCCCATCCCTTGGCGTGTTGCGATCGTGCGACTTCGATTGACTTCGTGAAGGCTCTTTCAGCGGCCGCGAAGTCCCGTTTATGCATCAACGCCTCACCTAGCATGCGGTGGCTCTCGGCTTCATCCATACGGTGGCCAGTGCGCTCGATAAGGTCTAGCGCTTCTCGCGCGAGTGATTCAGCTTGAGCCGAATTTCCCATGGCGAGTTCGGCTTGGGCGAGATAGATCTTACTCATGGGAATCTCATGCACACCACCACTGGCCGCCCATACCTGCGACCCCGCGCTAAGGCGTTCCCGGCCTTCATTGAAAGCGCCGGGAGCGATCAATCCGAATCCGCCCCAGAATGGAAATACGGCGTACTCGATCACATTCATGGCGCGCACCTTCCCCATGGACCGGGCCTCGTCACAGTGCTCCAACATTAACCCCGTATCTCCACGGTACATGAGACTCACGCCGCCGCCGGTCAGGCTCCAAAGCAAATTCCACACGTGGCCGAGTTCACGCGCCCAATCGAGTTGCTCCCGCGATAATTGAAGCGCCTGGTCCGGGAAACCGAGCGACCACTGTGCCGCACTTGCCCACATTAGCGTGAGGCATTTCGGATCATGGTTGTAATGGTTGGCTAGAGATCCATGGATGGCGGGATCGTAGGAGTTTACGAGTTGCCCCGCCACCGATAAGCATCCTGCAAAATCCCCTTTCCAGCAGCGTGTGCACGCGTCCGTCATGAGCGCGGTGATCAAGCTCCCCGAATCGCCTGATGACTCCGCGAGAGCGTATAACTCCTCTATAAGGGAATCCGCCGCTTGGTATTCGCAACGCATCCCGTGATGAAACCAGAGGTAATAGAGGATCGAGGTGAGTTTTTCGCCGTCACTCAACGCCCTCGCCAATAGTTTCGCGGGGCCGAGGATTCGGGGCACTTCGGCCGCGGCCCAACCAAGCAAGGCGAAATAGGCGCTGGCAAGCGCAAGACGAATTTCCAGCTCCTTGGCGTCGCGTGCAGGAGAAGCCGCCAGGTCCTCATTGGCTTCAAGCGCGTGGCCGAAGTGGCTGGCGGCCTCGTGGAGGGCGACGCGCGCGAATGATCTCTGGCCGGCGGCGATCCAGCAGGGGAGCGCGGCCTCGAAGTGACCCGCTCGCATGTAATGATGAGCCAGCAGTTCCGGTTCGGAGTTACGCCTTCCCGGTTCTCGGGCCTCGATCGTTTTTGCGATCCGGGCGTGGAGCTCCTGCCGCTTCGATTTCAAGAGCGAGTCGTAGGCAACTTCTTGTACCAGCGCGTGCTTGAATAAGTAGCGAGTATTTGGAGGGGTGCCCGCGCGAAAGATCAGCTCGGTCGCCGTGAGTTTTTCCAAAGCCTCCGCCAGCGCCCATTCGCTCATGGAGCTAACCGCCGCCACTTCTTCGAAGGCGAACTCCCGCCCTATGCAAGCACCGATTTGAGCAATTTCCTTCACCGGGATCATGCGATCCAAACGGGCCATCAGCGAGCTTCGCAGCGTACTTGGAAGCGTGTCGAGGTCCGCCGAACCCGTGTATTCGTAATAGCCGCCTGCATTCTTGATCATTCCCGATTCGAGTGCGGACTTGGTGAGTTCTTCCAGGAACAGCGGAACTCCGTCCGTCTTAGCGATGATCTTCTGAACCAAGTCGGACGGCAATGGGAGATTTCCCGCAACGCGGGCGACGATTGCCGCGCTCTGAGCGTGGCTGAGCCTGTTCAGGGTGAGCGCGGACACGTTCGGAAACCGTGTCCAACTCGGTTTGAATTCCGGCCGGTGGGTAATGAGTACCAACAGCGGGACTTGGGCGAGGCGGCCAATCAGCACTTCGATCCACTCCAGGGTCGTTGGGTCTGCCCAGTGCACATCTTCAAACAACATGAGCGTTGGCAGCTTCCTCGCCATCGCTACAACTAAGTCCGCGAGCGCCCTAAGCATCTCCTCTTTACGCCGCTCTGGTGTCCAGTCGAGCGGCCCATAATGCGCTTCAACCGGCATGGCCAGCATTTCCGCGATGAGGCGGGCGTCCAGGGCTGGCAGCCCATAACGATCGGTGACCAAGGCGTCTAACCGATCGAACTTTGAACCCACCGGTTCTTCGCGCCGGAATTCAAGCATCCGCTCCATTAACTCCGTCATCGGATATAGCGAGCTATTTGTGTGGTGATTGGAACATTGAGCTTGTAGGGTGATACCGATGGCCTTGCCGAGACGATCGCGTACGGCCTTTAGCGTTCGTGACTTGCCAATTCCTGGTTCCGAGCACAGAAGTACCGCTTGTCCTTCTCCTTGTTGCGCGAACTGCCATCGCTCAAGCAGTAAGTTGAGTTCTTGGTCACGTCCGATCATCGGCGCCGTTGTACCCCGCGCGACTGACTCGAAACGGCTTTCGATACGGCACAAATCCATTACCCGCCACACGTGCTGCGGTTCCGGAATGCCCTTGAGAGTTATCCTCCCCAAGTCTTGATATTCGAAGGCGCCACCCGCCAATCGATGGGTCTTGTCGCAAACGATCATGGAATTGGGCGTGGCCTCTGCCTGAAGCCGGGCCGCGAGGT